>NZ_JAUSYQ010000002.1:1200000-1553333 GCF_030816965.1 Streptomyces canus | reverse complement strand
CACGGTGGACATCGAGCTGGACCGAGACGAACAACTGCGCATCGGGGTGACCGACAGCCACCCCCGCTTCCCCAAGCGCCTCCCGGCCGCGGTCCAGCAGGACAACGGACGGGGGATGGTGATCATCCGCTGGCTCGCCGCCGAGTACGGCGGCAAGCTGAGAGTCAGGCCCACCCGGGAAGGCGGCAAGACCGTCTCCATCGAACTCCCGTGGACGGTTCCGGTGCAGCCGGTCACGGCGGCGGGGCAGCAGGAGCCGTAGGAGAGCTCATACCGGCCGTGCGCGGCCGAACGCCCCCCGCAGCAGCGCCCGGAAGGCGTCCGCCGCGGGTGCCGCCTCGCCGGCCCGGTGGACAACCGAGATCGTACGGCCCAACGCGCCGGCCTCCAGCAGCCGCGTGCCCACCGGAGTGGCCGCCGTCCGCGCCACCATCTCCGGCACCACCCCGACCCCCAGCCCCGCGCTGGCCAGCGCGCACACGAGGGCGTATCCCGGGGTCGCCACCAGCACCGACGGCGTGGCCCCTGATCGGGCCAGCACCGCCTCCACCTCCCGCCGGGCAGGGTGATCCGGCGCCATGCTGATCAGCGGCTCACCGGCGAGCTCCGCCAGCGGCAGCCGCGTCGAGCCGTCCGCGAGGGCGTGCCCGGGAGCCGTCACGAGGACCAGCTCCTCGGTCAGCAGCGGCTCCGCGCTCAGGGTGGCCGGGAGGGAGGGGGCCTCGCCCGGCTCGTAGGCGTGCGTCAGCGCCAGGTCGATCTCGCCGGCCGCCACCGCGGTGATCCCGTCCGGGGGGTCGTGGAAGGCGACCGACAGCTCCACGTCCGGGTACGCCCGGCGGAACGCGCTCAGCACCGGCGGCAGCAGCTGAATGCCCGCCGTCTGGAAGGTGCCCAGCCTGAGCGTGCCGCCCGCCAGGCCGGTCAGCCGGGCGAGTTCATGCCGGGCCCGGTCCAGCTCGTCCAGCACCCGGCGGGCCCGCGCCACCAGCAACTCACCCGCACCGGTGAGCCGCGCGCCGCGGTGATGACGTACGAGAAGAGCGGTACCCGCCTCCCGCTCCAGCTTGGCCAGCTGCTGGGAGAGGGCGGGCGGGGTATAGCCGAGGCGCTCGGCGGCCCGGGTGATCGAGCCCGCCTCCGCGACGGCGACCAGGGCGGCGAGCCGGACCGGGTCGTACATACCGAGGCCTGCCTAAAGGAGTGCTTAAGGGAAACCCAGATTATCCGACATACCTGCTGAAGGCTCGCCCGCGGCAGGCTGGTCCGCATGGACGGACAGATCATCGCCTTCACCGGGGTCGCCGCCGGCATGGTCGCCATGCCGGGCGCCGACTTCACCGTTGTCGTACGCAACGCCCTGGTCTCCCGCCGGGCCGGGGTCGCCTGCGCGCTCGGCGTCGTGGGCGGGCTACTGGTCCACACGGCGCTCGCGGTGGCCGGGGTCGCCGCGGTGCTCACGGCCGTGCCCGCGCTGTTCCGGGCGCTTCAACTGCTGGGTGGGGGTTATGTGTTGTACCTGGGTGTACGGACCTTGCTGGAGCTGCGGCGGACACGCACGGAGACCGTCGTCGAGGCCGGCGCGGCGCTGCGCCCCCTGCGGCAGGGGTTCGTCACCAACGCGCTCAACCCCAAGGTCCCCATCACCTTCCTCAGCCTGCTGCCGCAGTTCGTGCCCCAGGGGAGCTCCACGCTGCCCAGGACGCTGCTGCTCGCCCTGATCGTGGTCGTTCTCGCGCTGGTGTGGTTCTCGGCGGTGGCCGTGCTCGTGGACCGGCTGGGGCGGTGGCTGCGCCGGCCGCGGGCGGCCCGGGCGGTCACCGGGGTCACCGCGGGCGCGTTGACGGCTCTCGGGGTGATGCTCCTGGCCGAGCCGCTGCTCGCGGCCTGACCACCTCACGCGTCGCCGACGGAGGCGCCGGATGCGGCTGTGCCGTCCTGCGTTCCTCGGTGAGCCCCGCCCGCCGGACCAGCCGGGGGAGCAGCCCCCACAGGCCCAGGCACACCAGCAGGGTCGCCGCGCCCGCGGCCACTCCGCCGGCCCGGCCCGTCGTCACGTCCACCACGAGCAGCACCGACCCGGTGAAGGCGAGCACCAGAACCCCCATGCCGACCGTGGCGAGCCGGGACGAGACCTGCACGATGCGGGCCTTGGCGCCGCGCTGGAAGAGCGAGCGGTGCAGGGCGGCCGGCGCGGTGAACAGGGCCGCCGCGAGTACCGCGAAGAGCAGTGTGGTGACGTACGTGGCGCGCTGGAAGGTGTCGAGGGACGGGAAGCGCTGGGTGAAGGCCAGGGTCAGCAGAAAGGCGAAGAGGATCTGCACCCCGGTCTGGGTGACGCGCAGTTCCTGGAGCAGCTCGCCGAAGTTGCGGTCGGCGCGCTCCAGCGGCGTCTCGTTGCGGGCGGTGCACGGGCGGTGGTCGGCCATGCCGCCACGGGTAACCACCTGAGCCCGTGTCACGCGTGCCGGGAGACCCGAGGGGGCGGCGGGAGGTCAGGTCGCCGCCACCCCCTCGGGGGCGTCACTTGACCCGGCCGTACCAGACGCTCTTCGTCCAGATCTTCTGCAGCCTCACCACGTCCCCGGTCTTCGGGGCGTGCCAGATCTTTCCCTTCCCGGCGTAGATGCCGACGTGGTAGACGTTCGAACCCGAATGGAAGAACACCAGGTCGCCGGCCTTGCGGCTGCCTGAGGAGATATGGCGGGTCTTGTTGTACTGCTGGGCCGCCGTACGAGGCAGCTTCTTGCCCGCCTTCTTGAACGAGTACAGCGTGAGCCCTGAGCAGTCGAAGCGGTGGGGCCCCGTGGCGCCGTACCTGTACGGCGAGCCCTTCTTGGAAGCCGCGACCTTGAGTGCCTTCGTCGCCGGCGTCGCGGCGGCGGCGTCGGCTGCGACACCCGGGACCACGACGGAGCCGCCCACGGCGGCGATGGCGAAGGCCGAGGCCGTACCGGCCCGGACCATCAGCGACGGGACACGATTGAGCGCAGTCATGCGCAACCCTTCGTCAGCCGCCTGTGAAGGATGACCTGTCGGATTCGGGCTGGCGAAGTTGCCCGGCCGCTGACGCGGCTTCACCCCAAGGGCTGCTCGACCCGGTCATGGCGTGACCGTCCCGGCGACCCGTCGTGCCTGGGTCCTCCACTCCTGCCGATCCACTTCTGTCGACCGGTCATCCGGGCGGCGGCAGGACTCGGCGTCCGCCCGGACCGCCCCGCCGCTGCGGCGGGGGCTTGTCGTCAGACGGGATCTTGGCGCACGGATGTCCCAAAAACCCAACGGAACCGGGGGTTTGTGTTGTTACTCACCACTCACCCGTTCGGGTGGACACCTCTTCGAACGGAGGGGTGTCGAGGGCCTCGCAGGCCCCCGGACCAGCACAGAAACTCCTCATTCCGCTCCCGTGCTACGCGTGTTGCGCAACTTGGGGGGTCGTGAAAAAGGAGCCGCGCCTCCTGCAAATGGTGGTACGTCGTTTGGTCCGTTTCAAAGGCCCCCCGGACGCCCCGTCGGACCGCGGGACGCCCGGGAACACTGTCGGTGCGTCAATTGCCTGGTTCGGGCGGGACGGTGACCCGGGACGTGCGCCGCTCGCCGTCCAGCACCCGAAGCGCTCGTGCCAGCGTCGCGGCGTGCAGTTCGCGCTCACCGCGGCCGTGCATCACCACGAGCGCGTCGCGCAGCTCGGCCGCCCTGCTCACCAGCGCCTGCGCCGCGCGCAGTCCGCCATAGGTGTCCTCGCGCCGGGCCGGGTTGATCCGGCCCAGCAGGTCGACCACGTCGAGATAACGGTCGATCAGCTCGCCCTCGGCGCGCGTGAGCGCGGGCAGCGGTGGAAGGTCCGGCACCATGTACGGCTCACCTCGCGTCCGGCGTGGTGCGCGAGGACTTGCGGCTCGGGACGATCGCGTCCGCGAGGCCGTAGTCCAGGGCGCCCTGCGCGTCCAGGATCTTGTCCCGCTCGATGTCCACGCTCACCTGCTCGGGGCTGCGCCCGGTGTGCCGGACGAGCATCTCCTCCAGGCGGGCTCGCACCCGGATCAGCTCGTCGGCCTGGATGGCCAGATCGCTGGCCTGCCCCTGGACCGGCTCGCTCAGTGCGGGCTGGTGGATCACCACCCGGGCACCCGGCAGCACGGAACGCTTGCCCGGGGTGCCGGCGGCCAGCAGCACGGCCGCGGAGGAGCCGGCCTGCCCCAGGCAAGTCGTCTCCACGTCACAGCTGACGTACCGCATCGTGTCGTAGATCGCCGCCATCGCGCTGAACGAGCCGCCGGGGGAGTTGATGTACAGCGAGATGTCCCGGTCCGGGTCCTGGTACTCGAGGTACATGAACTGCGCCATCACATCGTTCGCCGAGACGTCGTCGATCCGGGTCCCGAGGAAGACGATCCGCTCCTCCAGCAGCTTCGAGTACGGATCCATCGTCTGGTGCCCGGAGCTCGTGCGCTCGTGGAACTCGGGCAGGACGTAACGGGCGGTGGGTCGGGCCATGGCGTACCCCTCCTCGCAGCAGGCTGTCCGTAAAAAATGTACAGGACGTACGTGACGTTATGATGGGGGTAGATTCTGGTGATCAAGTCAAATGCCCAGGTCGGAGGGTCTTTATTGCTTCCTGTGGGGGCTCGTGTCTCACGTTCCTGTCACCGTGACGGCTCTATGGCGGGAGCGTTGCCGCCGTGGCAGTCGGCAACCAGCCAGTGGTCCTCCCCATGGCCACCCTGATCTGCGAGCCTGTCGCGACTCGCCGTGGTAGGAGCGTCCGTCAATGGGTGTGGGCGGCCCGGCTGGAATGCCTGAGCCTTAACAGGCCCGTTGCTGCACGGCGGTCGTCGGCGATCGGGTGGGTATCCCCGATCATGAGAGCCCTACCGTGCCCCCGGTGGCAGTACGACGAGCGCCGGCACACGACGCTGCAGCCACGGTGTTGGGACTGCTGCAGTGTTGGGTGACACCTGACGGCGACGGCACCGCTGAGGCACGGGCGGCACCGCGGTCCACGCGACGAAGGCGCCTGCGGAACGATCTGTTCCCGCCAGGCGCCTTCGACTTGCCCGGCACGGCGGTCTGGACGGCAGGGGCAGGTGGCCGGGATGAGCGGGCGGCGGGTGACGATCCTGGTGACGTCGGGCGTGGTGGCGGTGCTGGCGGCCGTGTTCGCCGTGCTCCGCTGGGACGACGCCGACAAGATCGCTTCTGCGGTGTCCGCGCTAGCCGGAGTGGCCGCCGTCGGGATCGGCGTGTGGGCGGGTCTCGCAGCGGGCGGGTCGGACTCCGTGCGACCGCGTCCGGCGGTGCTGCGGGTGTCGGGCACCGGACGGGCCGTCGCCGGACCCGGCGGGCGCGCGAACACCGGAGTCGTGGCGCAGGGCGGCTCGCTGCCGTCGGAGGTCCGGGTGGAGGACTCCGGCGAAGCCGACGCGTCCGGCGGCGGTGACGCCGATACCGGGGCCAGGCTCGAGTGAGGGCGCGGACACGTCTGACGGGCAGGGGGAAGTGACGGACTCCCGACTCGTGAAGGCCCAGGTCCGCAACTCCGGGGACGCTCACGCGGAACCCGGCGGCCTTGCCGTCACCGGAGTGCTGGTCGGCGATGTGTACCTGAGTCGGCCCGCCGCGACCGCGCGCTCGTCCTACCGGTACCAGGTGGAGCAGGTGTTCCCCTGGACCTCGTGGGCCGCGAGGACGAGCTGGCTGAACTAGCCCGTTTCTGCAAGGCGGCGGAGGGTCCCGCGTACCAGTGGTGGCAGGGCCCCGCGGGGGCCGGGAAGTCCGCGCTCATGGCGTGGTTCGTCCGGCATCCGGCGTCAGGCTCGTCTCCTTTTTCGTCACGGCCCGCTGGTTCGGTCAGAGCGACTGGACGGCGTTTCTGCGCGTGGTCGTCGAGGCGGCCGGGCAGCCGATGCCCGACCTGTCGGCCGAGGCGGCCCCCGCCGGTGTCTTCCACCGGCTGCTGGAGGCTGCCGCCGCGTCCTGCGCCCAGGCGGGCGAGCGGCTGGCGCTCGTCGTGGACGGGCTGGACGAGGATCGGGGTGTGACGGCGGGCCCCGGCGAGCACAGCATCGCGGCGCTGCTCCCCGCGAACCCGCCGCCCGGCGTGCGCGTCCTGGTCTCGGGCCGGCCCGACCGGCCCGTGCCACGGGACGTCCCGTCGTCGCACCCGTTGCGCTCGCCCGAAGTCGTACGACCGCTCGCAGTCTCGGCGCAGGAGGCGTGTGTCCGGGGCCGGGTGCGGTCGAGCGCGACGAGAATGTTCTCGCGGACCATCAACTGCCCGAACAGGCGCAGGTTCTGGAAGGTGCGGGTACCGCGATATCAGCGCCAAGTGCTACCACGACTGGGGCAACTTCTCCCCGGCCACCGACGACGACCGAGTGCTCCTCCACACCCGGACCGCAGGCCCCCGCCACGCGAACCTTGGCGCCGCACTCGGCACCGGACTCAACCCCCTCCGCTCGCCGACCCCAACGTCGTTACAGAACGCTCTCGTAAAGATGGGCGCGAAGAATGGCTTCACCGCCGACTGGACGGAAGGCGTCACCCAACTCTCCACACCCGCACGGCCCTTCTGGTACAACGCGGTCTCCCTCGCGCGGGTCACGGCCGACACCTGGCAGCGCCTCGCCCCGATAGCCGGCCCCGCCCCGAAGCACGGCGGCACCCGGGCCGCGTCCACGTCGTCCAGGACGGCACCGCCCACCAGACCAGGCGCTCCTCCTGACCGATGCCGAAGCCGCCGACTGGGCTCACCGCCACGGCGGACGGAGAGACCTGACCGCGAGCGGCGAGTGTGAGCGGGGATGTGAGGGCGACTCGGCAGGGGAGGGGTTGGGGGAGACAGCCTCTCGGGCTCTTCGCCGTCCATGGTCGGCGAAGAGCCCCTCCCGACACCCCACGTGATCTTCGCGCCGTCCTGAGGGTGTCTTGCTGTTCCAGTCGGGGGCAGGCGTACCGGAAAGCCTGCCCCTATACGGAGAACCCGTCATGACGACCGGCTCCTTCGGTGGGCCTGCCGCGGCGGTCGCCGCCCACCTCACCGCCGCCGACCACGGCCGCCCGTGCCGTTTCGCTGCGCGTGCCGGCTCACTACTGCGGGATGTACGGACTGGGGCCGACTCACGACTCGTTCCGTCCGGCGGTTGAGGGTCCGCTGAGGACGGTGCCAGGTCAGGCTCAGCTGAGTTCGATCAGGCCGAGTCGGACCGCTTCTGTGACGGTGCCGGCGCGGTTTCCCGTGCCGAGCTTGCGGTAGATGCGGACCAGATGGGTCTTGACCGTGGCCTCAGCCAGATACAGGGTGCCGGCGATCGTCCGGTTGCTGTGTCCATGAGCCAGGAGCCGGACGACCTCGATCTCGCGCTCGCTCAGCAGTGGGCCCGGCGCGGTCGGATCGCCGACGAACTGTGCCGCGGCCTCCGGTGCCAGCGCCATGCCTCCGGCCGCCGCGGCGCGTACGGCGCGGAACAATTCCTCGGGCGGCCCCGCCTTGAGGACGTATCCGCGCGCTCCGGCCTCCACAGCTCGCAGGACGTCGGCCTGGTGGCCATGGCTTGTGAGTATGACGACTCGGGGAGGGGTGGGGGTGGCCAGGATCCGGCGGGTCGCCTCGATGCCGTCGATGACGCTGCCTGCCGCGCCGGTGTCCGACAGCCGGAGGTCCATCAGCACCACATCGGGGCCGAGTCGTTCCACCTGCTGCACAGCGTCGGTACCGTCGCCGGTCTCGCCGACGACGGTGAAGCCGGGTTCGCTCTAGAGGAGGGCGCGCAGGCCGGCCCGTACGACCGTGTGGTCGTCCACGATCACGATCCGCAGCGACGGGCTGGAGGTCTCGCTCATCGCGTGCCCACCGGGACTCGGTCCTCGGCTCGCAGGGCCGCCCGTACGCGGGTGCCGTGTCCGGGCGTGCTGTCGATGCGGAAGGTGCCGCCGAACACACCCAGTCGGTCACGCGCCGCGGCCAGTCCGAATCCGCGACCGTTGCCGGTGGGCTGTAGCGCCATCGAGTCGAATCCCACTCCGTCGTCCAGGACCTCGACGGCCGCGGTCGCCGCGTCGCCGTAGGCCAGAGTGACGCGTACGTGTTGGGCCCGCGCGTGTTCGCACGCGTTGGCCAGAACGCTCTGTGTCACCCGCAGCAGGGCCACGGCCTGATCTGTCCGCAGGGAGCAGGGCTCGTGTTCGGTACGGAAGGTGATCGTGGGCGTGCCGACGGCGGAGCCGGTGCGGGTGCACAGGTCGCGCAGCGCCGCCTCCAGGCCGTCTCGCGCGAGCAGGGGTGGGGTGAGGTCGTCGATGATGCCGCGGGTCTGCGCGAGATGCTCGCCGAGAGCTCCGGTCACGGCCCGCACCTGCCGTCGGGCGACGTCGGGGCGACGGTCCCAGTCCCGGTCGGCGGCCTGGAGCAGCATGCGGCTGCCCGAGAGTTCCTGGGCGAGTGTGTCATGCAGGTCCCGCGCGATGCGGGCTCGTTCGCCGAGCCGCCCGGCCTCTCGCTGCTGTCGCGCCAACTCGCCTCGTGTGGTGGCGAGTTCGCGGGTCAGCCGCTGCTGGGCGCGGTAGAGGAGTACGGTCGCCCACAGGGCGGTGACCGGCGGAGCCAGCACATCGGGGTCGAAGCCGCCGCCGGCTCGCTGAAGGGCCGAGACCAGCAGTGCGGTGAGGACACCGAGCGCCGTGGCCCGTGCCGCGCGAGTGGGCATGCGCAGTGCCAGGACGGCGAGCGGTACGGCCAGCCACGCGTACCCGAAGGTGAGCTGTGCCGGGAGGCTCCAGGCCACCCAGGACCACAGCAGCAGGAGGAGACCGAGCCAGGCCGGTCGCGCCCAGCGCTCCAGCCGGTCCCACCAGGCCAGCCCGGCCGCGTACAGCAGGGCCAGCGCGGCCGTGGGCGGCGCGATGTGCCAGCACAGCTCGTGGTTCAGCTCGAAGAGCCGCACGAGGGTGCCGACCACGGCGACCAGGAACACCAGGTGTGGGAGATTCCGTGCGGAGCCGGATGGCCGGCGTACGGCGAGCGCGGTGACGGGCACGGCTGCGGCTCCCTGGGGCGGGCCGGGCGAAGGTGACAACAGGTCAAGAAGTCTAAGCCGTGACCTGTTTGATCGCTGTAAACGCCCCGGTGGTGCCGTGCCCGCGCTGACGTCAGCTCCCCGGGTGCAGACCGGGCCAGCCCGGCGACGGGTCGCCCTTGACCTCGCCGAAGTAGAGGGAGAACGTCTGCCGCAGCCGCTCGGCCGCGGCGCGGTCCTCCATGAACCTGGGGAAGCCGTCGACGTGGGCGTTCGGGAACTCCCACACCGGCTTCAGGCCGGCGTACGGCGTGACGTCCGTCCGCACCGACCAGCCGTTGCGGCTGGCCGCCTGGCGCTCCTCGGAGAGCTGCCAGTTCACGTACAGCTTGGCGGCGGCAGGGTGCGCCGCCTTCTTCAGGATCGCGGCCCGTTGCCCCCAGGCCATGAAGGGATGGTCGCCGGTCGGTAGGACCCACTTCACCGTTGTCGACGTGGAGACCGCGCTGCCCCCCGCGCCCACTCCGATGGTCTTCGTCTTGCCGTTGACCGCGGCGCCCGGGGTGTTCGTGCCCCGGGCGAACTGGGGCTGCTGCGCGGCGAACCTCGCCACCCAGTCCCAGCCGTACTTCTGCTGGTAAAGGGAGTAGAGGTACAGCACCGCGTCGTCGTCGTTCGGGTAGGAGGAGGCGATGGCGCCCTTCCAGCGCTCGTCGAGCAGGTCCAGTGGCGTCCTGGGCGCGTTCGCCCCGGCCGCCTGGATGTCGTACATGAAGCTGAAGGCGATGACGAACAGCGCCGTCCACGCGCCGTCCGGGTCCTTGAAGCCCTTGTGGATCTGTGAGAAGCCTGCGGGCTTGTAGCGCAGCAGTTTGCCCTCGCGCTTCCAGCGGGTGAAGTCCTGGAGCGTCTGCAACTGGACGACGTCGGGGACCAGGGTGTCGGTCGCGAGCTGGTTGTCCACGCGGACGTCGTGGTACTTGCTGTAGTCCACGGAGACCGTCAGCGGGATCTTCGGGAAGCGGGCGGCCCAGTCGGTCCGTAGCCCGGCTGCCTGGGCGTCGACGTCCCCGCCCTGGTAAAGGACGAGCTTGCCGCCTTCGGCGATGGCCGCCTCGTAGAGCTCGTCGAGGGAGCGAGTCTCCTCGCGGACACCCGCCAGCGGGGCGCCGACGGGGTCAGCCGCCTGAGCGTTGGTCGCGACGGCCGCGGCGGCACCGCCGAGAGCGACACCGGCTCCGGTGGTGAGCAGCCGCCGCCTGCTGAAGTTACTGGGCATCGTGGGGGTCCTCCTGGTGGTTCCGCCGCCAGATTCCGTACGAGGCGGCGCACCAATCCTGCCGATGAACCGCGTTGTTCCGCGTCATCCGAAGGCTGTCTCCGGGTTCAATCGTTCGGTTGAACGGTCACGGTGGGTGCCGTCGGAAGGGCGCGAGCAGTTTCGTTGACCCGCTGGATGTTTCGGTACCAGTTGAAGGCTCCGCTGAACGCCTGCACGCGGTGCTGGCCGAACTCCACGACGAATGGCAGGTCTTCGACCGCCGCTACCTGTCCGAGCCTCCATGGCCGAGCTCTTCACCACCACGCCAACCGAACCCGAACCCGAGATCACCCCACAACCGGAACCGAAACAGCTGGAGGCCGGAATCATCCGCTGCTGCGCGACCTGTTCGACCCGGCATCGGGGGACCACGGTGTCGGCACCGTGGACGGCAACAACCGGCTCACCACGCATATGACCGGACTGCCGGCAGAGGCACGCCGGAGCGCGCTGCTGTCGCTGGTGCGCAGGAGCACGGCGTTCGCGCTCGGGCACAGCACCATCGACGCGGTGCCCGAGGACGTGGCCTTCGTGGAGCTGGGGCTCACTTCGTTCACGGCCTTCGAACTACGCAGCAGCCTCGTCGAGGTCACGGGCATCGAGCTGCCGCTCTCGGAGATCTTCGAGCACCCCAGTCCGTCGGTGCTCGCGGGCTACCTGCATGCGGCGTTCGAGCGCTTGACCGCCGCCTGAAGGGCATCGGCCGAAGGGATGCGGCGGGTCCGAGGACATCAAGGACGCGAGGACAGTCAGGAAGGGAGTGAGGGGCATCGTGGATGCCGCTGCCATGAAGGTCGACGTCGATGTGGTGGTCGTCGGAGGAGGGCCCGTCGGATTGTTCCTGGCAGCCGAACTCGGGCTGGCCGGAGCCTCCGTGATGGTCGTCGAGAAGCTCGACCGGCTCAGCCGCGCCGACAGTCCCGCACTGCGTGGAGTCACCACGCGCACGATGCGCACCCTCGTCCTGCGCGAGCTGGACAGGCCGGTCGTCCAGGCCGCCGAGCAGGCCCTGCACGGGTTGATCAGCCGGGCGACCGGCGTGGACGCGCAGCAGGCGCCGCACCGGGCGGTGGGCGGCCAGGTCACCTCCACGACCCTGGGCAGCGGCGGGGTCACCAAGGGGCACATCGGCATGGTCCCGCTGACCGATCCGGCCGGTGAGTTCACTGAGGTGGCTCTGCTGCCGGTGCCGTACGCCGCTCTGCGGGAGGTGTTCGCGCCGCCCTTAAAGTCGGTCGACCGCGCACGGTTCCGAAAACGCCGGCTGGGGCGCCCCTGTCACAGGGACGCCCCAGCGGTGCGGAGCACCGGGGGAGAGTGCTCACGCCTTGGCGGCGGGCTTGGGTACGCGGATCACCAGCAAGGCGACGGCCAGAGCACAGCCGACGAAGACGATGCTGCCGGTGAAGGCGCTGCGGACCCCTGCCGTCACCACCTGGTGCACCGCGTCGACGCCCGTGCCGGCGTGTTCGGCGGCGTCGTCGGCGGACGTGCCGTACACGGTGACCAGGATGGCCAGCCCCAGCGCACCGCCCAGCTGCATCATCGTCTGAAGCACGCCGGAGGCCGCCCCGGCGAGTTGCTGGGGAATGCCGCTGAGCACCGTCACATTCGTGGGCATCAGGCAACAGCCCGCCCCGATGCCGAAGAGCAGCATCGGACCGAGCACGCCTGTGAGGTAGCTGTCGGAGACCGAGATGGTGCTGAGCCAGATCGCCGTGACGGTCATCAGCAGGGCTCCGGCCACCATGAACCGCTTCGCGCCGTGCTTGGGCAGCATCTTCGGCACCGCTCGGGCCACGATGAACATGCCCAGCGTCATCGGCAGGAAGGCGAGGCCGGCCTGGATCGGGGAGAACTCCAGGACGTTCTGGATGAATTGGCTGAGGAAGTAGAACAGGCTGAGGATGGTCGCCGTGAACATCAGCATGTTGGTGTAGGCGGCCGTGCGGGTGCGCTCCGAGAACAGCTGGAACGGGACGATGGGCTGGGCGGCTCGGCGCTCGGCCACCAGGAACGAAACGAGCAGGACCACGGCGGCGGCGAAGCAGGTCAATGACACCGCGTTGCCCCAGCCCTCGGAGGGCACCCGGATGAGCCCGTACACCAGGGCCGTGACACCGGCGGTACCGGTGATCGTCCCGACGAAGTCGAAGCGGCCCGAGTGCGAGGGGGTTTCCCGGATGCACATGGGGGCGAGCACTGCCACCGCGAGACCGATGGGCACGTCGACGAACTGGATCCACCGCCACGACGCCAGGGAGGTGAGGATGCCGCCCAGGATCAGACCGAGCGAGGTTCCGGTGGCCGCGGTGGCGGAGTAGATGCTCAGCGCCCGGTTGCGGGGCGCGCCCTCCTCGAAGTTGCTGGCGATCAGGGCGAGAGTGCCCGGCGCAGCCATCGCCGCGCCCACTCCCTGCAACGCCCGGGCCGTGACCAGCAGCCACGGCGCGTCGGCGATGCCGCCGAGCAGTGACGAGGCAGTGAAGATCACGGTGCCCACGACCAGCACCCGGCGTCGGCCGAACATGTCGCCCATGCGGCCGCCAAGCAGCAGAAGGCCGCCGAAGGCCAGCAGATAGGCGTTGATCACCCACGACAGGCCGACGGGGGAGAAGCCCAACGCTTCCTGGATGCTGGGCAACGCGATGTTCACGATCGTGGAGTCGATGGCCACCATGAGGTAGCAGGTCACGATGACCGTGAGGGCGAGAGCGGGGCGGTTCGGCTGTGACGGCGCGGTCGCCGACTGCCCCGATGCACTCGGCTCGTCCTTCGCGGGCGGCGAGCCGATGGTGTTCTGGTTGGACATGCTGCTCCTTGGAGGACAGGGGCGATGGGGCTGCGCACTGTCGCCGACGCCGACAGGCCGGAGCGGGAGACTGCCGGCCGGGCGTTCACTCAACGAGCGTAGAGTCAAGCGCCGCTCAGGGTCAACTTGTGTTGAGCGAAGCGGTTAGAATCGATGGTGTGAGTACCGAAGAGCCCCCGCTCTCGCGAGCTGAGCGACGCCGCTTGACCGAACAGCGCATCCTGGACTGCGCACGTCAGTCGTTCGGCGAGCTCGGTTACGACCGTGCGACGATCCGAGTCATCGCCAGAGCGGCCAAGGTCGACCCCGCGCTGGTGATGCAGTACTTCGGCAACAAGGAGAACCTCTTCAGGCAGGTGGTCCGGCTCGACGCCGCGGGGTCCGCCCCTGAGTCCGCAGACCCGCTCATCGCGCAGCTCATGGCAGGCCTCGGCGTGAAACTTGCGGGCATGCCCGCCCCCTCGCTGGCCATGCTCCGTTCCATGCTCACGCATCCGGACATGGCGGCCGAGATGCGCGAGACGTTCGACCGCCAGATCAAGCAGGTGTCCGCGGTCGTGGAAGGGGAGGACGCCGAGCTGCGGGCCGCCTTGCTGATCATGGCCAACCTGGGCGTCGTCGTCGGCAAGCACCTGCTCGAGCTGGGACCGCTGCGCGACACTCGGCCGGAGCGGATCATCGAGCTGCTCGACCCCTGTTTCAGGGCCTTGGTGGACCCCGCGCCCTGATGGCACACGGCCGCCCGTCCAACCGGTGGATCAGACAAAGCGGTCCACGTGGAGCGCCCGGGCCGAGTCGTCCGCGTCACGGGTGAGGCGTGGGCCCCCGCGCTGCCGGGCGTCGTTGCCGGAGGGCACTGACTACTACATCGCGGCCCGACGTGGAGCGAATCGCCGAGCAGATCAGGCGCTTCCTCCAAGCAGAGCCGGAGGAAGTCCCGGCGTGAGGCACCTGGCGCTGTTGGGTGTGCCGCGAACGGCTTACTCCCTGCGCGAAGCGGTGGTTCAGGCCCGGTTACGGGGCTTCGACGGAGTGCTGGTCGAGCCTGGCTGGTGCGCGGAGAGTGCGGACAACAACAGGCCGGTCAGAGCGGTGAGTTGCTCGCCGTCTAGTACAGGCTCAGGTTTTTGTCCGATGACGCCCAGGCGCGTTTGCCGGCGGCCTCCAGTAGTCGTGCCCCTTGTCGGTGATGTGGAGTTCCGCGGTGTGGCCGCGGCCGGGGAAGCTTCTGCGTTCGACGGCCCCGCGCCGGCACTCCGGCGCCGCGCGCTGCCGCCCCTCCGGTTTCGGGGCTGTGCTCACGACGACGTCGGCGTGGAATGAGGCCGGCCTGCTCGCGGAGCAGCACTGGTCGGTGCACTGGCCAACACGGTGGTCAGCTCCTCCGACGTCATCATCCGGGCCGCTGCCCGCGTCCTGGCCGACCGGCTCCACGCCTCTGAGCTGGTGTGCACCGGCGAAGCACGGCATCACCACCACGGCACGACAGAACCGTGAGGTCGCCGCCGCCGTCGCGTGCCCGTCAGGACGGGTAACCGCACCGCCGTCGACGCAGCCCCCGGAGTGCTGGATGATGGTGGACTGCGCCTTCGGCCAGGTGCTAGACGCCTCTCAGCCCCGTCGGCTTCGCCGGGGCCGGCTCTCAGCTACGAGGGCAGATGCAGAACAGGTGCCCCGCCGGGTCGGCCATGACGCGCCATTTGCCGTCACCCGGCTGGAACGAGACCTTCGTGGCGCCCGCGGCGACCGCTGAGGCCTCGCCCGTGTCCAGGTCGTCCACGTAGAAGTCCAGGTGGAACTGTTTCGAGGGTTCTCCGTCGGGCCATGACGCCGGGCTGTGGTTCTCCTTGCGCTGGAACAGCATGGTGGGCCCGCCCTCCACGGACATGGCGGCTCCCTCCGGCGCACTGTATGTGACCTTGCCGCCCGTGAGCGTGGCGTAGAACTCGGCGAGGGCAGGGGGGTCCGGACAGTCGAGGTTGATCCCGATGAATTCCGCGACAGTCATACACGCTCCTTCAGTTGGGTTGGCGACGGTCCGACCATGATCGGCCCGGAGCCGAAGACCAAGAGTTTAGGGGCTGATCGCGGCTGTCGTAGGAATACCGGGCGTATTCACGCACCTGTTCGCAATCGTTCGAGCAAACGGTTCCCCAGGGACCGCCCGGCTCTACCGACGCTGCTCAAAAGTGGGCGGTGATCCGCCGTGCGCGGTGGCGTACTGAGGGCTGACCAGCCATCCCCGTGGAGGGCAGTCCAGGCCCAGCCGGTGGGCGGGGCCGGAAACCGGGTGTGGCACGTCCCGCCCGTTTCGCGTCGTGGGGAGAGACCGTGGAGTCCGACAGTTGGGACGAGGAGACCTCGCAGGCCGGGCACGGATCGGGCGCGCCGGATGCGGGGGGCCCGCCGCGGACCGACAGTCAGCCGGTTGCCCCGGAACTGAGGGGGCTGCTCGCCGAGGTACGCCCGGACCAGGCGCCCGAACTGCCCGAGGGCAGCTTGCGGGCCTGGGGGCTCTCGTCTCTGGCTCTCACCCGCCTGCTGCTGGGGATGCGGCGCGCGTTCGGCGTCGACGACCTCGACATCGTGACGCTTGCCGAAGCGGACCTGAAGGACCTTCAGGAGCTGGTCGGTCAGGTAGAGAGACGCGAGGATTCCCGAGAGCCTCAGTCGGTGCCTCGACTCGGCGATGACGAGGCCGACTTCAGCCTGACATCCCTGCAAGAGGCATACGTCGTGGCCAAGCAGGAAGGCGCGGCCGATCCTGCCGGCTGCCACCTCTACCGCGAGTTCCGGGTCGCCGGTCCAGACCCCGCCCGGCTGGAGAAGGCATGGCTCGCGGTGGTGCGGCGTCACGCCATGCTGCGTACCGTCGTCGGACAGGACGGCACGCAGCGCACACTGGCCGATCCGCCGCCCTGGCAGTTCCCGGTCCACGACCTCACGGAACTCGACGAGGCGACGGCGGCCCGGTCCGTCGCGGACGTACGGGAGCGGTTGTCGCACCGCTGCTACCGGCCCGATGCCTGGCCGCTGTTCGCCGTCGAGGTGTCCCTGCTGCCCGGCGGAGTCGGCATCATCCACCTCAGCCTGGACACCGTGGTCACCGACGCGCACGGATTCGCCCTCGTCCTTCAGCAATGGAAGGCGGAGTACGAAGGCCGAGGGGTGGTCGATGTCAGGGACGAGCGGGCGGACGACGCCGTGACGGTCGCGTCCTGTGTCCGATCGCTCCTCGCCGAACGGACAGGGCCACGGCACGCGGAGGACCTGGACTACTGGGTGCGGCTGGGCGAAGTGGCCTCTGGCCCTCCTGACATCGTTCTGGAGCCCGCGGCCGCTTCGGGCGCCGGCGACACTCACGAGCAGATGCCGCGAACGCGCCGTCCCCTCGACGGCATGCTGGACGCGGCAGCGTGGCGGCAACTGACGCGGCTGGCTGACGAGTGGGACGTGTCGCCCACGGCCCTGGTACTCACTTGCTTCGCCGAGTCGCTGGTGAGGGCCGGGGCCAAGGCCCCCTTCACCCTTCTGCTCACGAGTAGTGACCGGCCGCGGCTGCCGCGCGCCGCGGACGAACTGGTCGGGCCCTTCACCTCGACGCTCGTTCATGACGTCACCTACATGGATCAGCCCTCGCCGGCCGAGGCCGCGCGCGCGGCCAACCGCCTGCTGGGCGAACAGTTGCGGCACGGCGGCGTGTCCGGTGTGGAGGCGGCGCGGGCCGTACGCGCTGCCACCGGACGCCAACCCGCCGCCCTGCCCGTTGTGTTCACCAGCCTGATCGGCGTCGGGCCGGGGGAGGGTGTGGCGGGCGGCTTCGGCGCCGACACGGTCTACGGGGTCAGCCAGACCAGCGGGGTCGCCCTCGACCATCAGATGTGGGAGCAGGACGGCGGTCTGCGCTTCCGCTGGGACGTGGATGACACACGATTCGCCACCGGGACCGCCGACATCGCCTTCGCGGCGTTCCATACGGCCCTGTCCGCGCTCGGCCCGGCCGCGACGGACGAGCGGAAGGGCACGGAAGGCAGTGGCCAGTGGAGCGAGCTGCCGCCGCGCGATCTCCAACAGGCGTACATGGTCGGCCGGACGGTCACGGAAGACGCGGCGGAGGCCGAGGGCTGTCAGTGCTACCAGTCGTACGAGGTTGAGGCGCTCGACCTCGTACGACTCGACAGAGCCCTGCGACGGCTCGTCGAGCGCCACGACGCTCTGCGGACGCAGACGGACGGGGCGCGGCTGCGCGTCCGCCCCCGGGGAGCGGGCACGCTGCACATCCCCGTCATCGACCTCGACGCCGACGCCGACGCGAACGAGGCGGACCTCGCCCGTATCCGCACCGAGATGACCTCCCGCCCCTTCCCTCTCGGCCGCTGGCCGCTCATCGACGTACGGGTGACCCGCGACCCCACGGGGAAGCACACCGTGCACTGCGCGATGGACCTGCTCGTCGGTGACGGCCGCTCCATCCACCTCCTGTTTCGCGAACTGTGGCGGTTGTACGCCGAAGGGGACGGCCCGGCCGTGCCCGCACTCGCCACCGCCCCACCGGACACGGCCCGGTACGTACGCGGTGGTCGACGCGGCAGAGCGGCCGCGCACTGGCGTGAACGGCTGGCGACCGTGCCGCCGGGTCCTGTGCTGCCACGCACGGAAGTCGTCGGACGCAGTGGCCGGCGCCGGCTGTCCGGCACGTTCACCGGATACCGGGAGTTTGCCAGGCGCGCCGCCGTGCGCGGTGTGACGGTCGACGACATCGTGTTCGCTGCCCTCACCGCCGCGCTCTCGGAGGAGATCACGGACCCGTACGCGTTGTCGGTCGTCCTGTGGCCGGAACAGTCGGAACGCCACCGTCCCGCGGAGGAGTCCTTCCTCGACTGGCTGTCCGCCCCGCCCCGGGGAACACCGCTCCAAGAGGCAGCCCGGTCAGCCCGTCTGCAGATCACCGCCGACCTGGCTCACCGGAGCGCCTCCGGGCTCGCCGAACTGAGCCGCAGGGCGCTGCGGGACCGTTCGGTCACCCTCTCCTATCCGGTGGTGCTGACGGCACTCGTGGACCTGACCCGCCACCCGCTGCCGGAAGGGGTGACTCAGGGCAAGTGGCTGACCAGTACGCCCGGTTGCGATCTCGACGTCGTCTGCGTTGCCGAGGCCGACACCCTCTCCTACGCGTGGGACCTGGCACCCGGCGTGCTCGGGGGCGGGCTCGACGAGAAGCTGTTCGCCCTCTTCGAGGCAAGCGTGCGCGCCTGGTCGGCCGAGGCAGCCGAGGAGGAGGAGCGGGCGAACGCGGACGCGGCGGTCGTTGTGGCCACGGGCGCGGAGCGCGAGGCCGTCCTGTACGGCTGGAACGTCACCGAGGCTTCCCCCGCCCCGGCCCTCGAAGGACCCATACATCTGCCGCTCGAACACTGGGCGCGGGTCTCGCCCGCGGCCGTGGCCGTGCGGGGCCGTTCGGGGAGCACGGTCGGTTACGGGGAGCTGAACCGCCGCGCCAACACCGTGGCATGGCGACTGCGCGCGGAAGGGGTCGAAGCGGGGGACGTGGTCGCCGTCCGCATGGACCGCGGTCCGGACCTCGTGGCCGCGCTGTACGGCGTGTTGAAGGCGGGCGCGGCCTACCTGCCCGTCGACACCGCGCTGCCCGCCGCCCGGGTGTCGGCGATGCTCGGTGCGGCGGGCGTACGCACCCTGCTGACCGCGCCGGGCACCGTCCCGCTGGACCCGCCCATGGCGCACCCCGTCCGCCGCATCGTCGTCGTCGACCCGGGACCCGACGCCGAAACCCATCCCCGGGCGGACGAGAATCCCGCGGCGGTGGCCTGCGCGGACGACACGGCATACGTTCTGTTCACCTCGGGCAGCACAGGGACGCCCAAGGGCGTGGAGGTCGCCCACCGGTCGGTGCACAACCTGATCGCCTTCTGTGCCCGGGACTTCGACCTCGTACCGCACGACACCGGGCTGGCCCTCACCTCGTTCGGCTTCGATCTGTCAGTGTTCGACCTGTTCGGGCTCCTCGGGCACGGTGCCTCGATCTACCTTGCCGACGAGGAGGAACAGCGCGACCCCCAATTGCTCGCCGACGTGCTGATGACCGAACCGGTGACGATCTGGAACTCCGCCCCCACCACACTGCACCAGCTCACCCCGTTCCTCCCGGACGCCGACGCCGGGCGGCTGCGACTGGTGATGCTGAGCGGTGACTTCATCCCGCTGTCGTTGCCGGGGCGGCTGACGGCCGCCTTCCCCGGCGTGCGGACGATCGCGCTGGGCGGACCGACCGAGACCACCGTCTGGTCCAACGTCTTCCCTGTGCGGGACATCGACCCCGAATGGCGTGCCATTCCCTACGGACGTCCCATCGATCGCTGCCGTCACTACGTCCTCGACTCCCGGCTGCGACCGTGCCCGCCGGGGACCGAGGGGGACCTGTACACCGCCGGCCGCTGTCTGGCACTCGGCTATGCGGGAGACCCCGAACTCACCATGGCGTCCTTCCCGCCCGATCCGTACACCGACGAACCCGGCGCCCGGATGTTCCGTACCGGGGACCGGGCTCTGTGGGACGCGGACGGCTGCCTGCACATCCGGGGGCGGACCGACGGCCAGGTCAAGATCCGGGGCCAGCGAGTGGAACTCGCCGAGGTCGAACACGTACTGCGCGCGGACAGCTCGGTCCGGGACGTGGTGGTGTCGGTGCGCGAACAGGGGGGAGACCAACTCCTGGTGGCGCACGTCATCCCCGCCGACGAGGAGAGCGGCGACGAGGGCGCGCTGCGTGAGCGTGCCGCGAAGGCGCTCCCGTCCTACATGGTGCCCAACTTCGTGGTGTTCGTACCGTCCTTCCCGGCCACCGCACACGGCAAGCTCGATCGCTCGGCCCTGCCCCTGCCGGTTCCGGAGCGGACGACTGAACCGCCGGAGCCCGAGGAGGGTCCGCCCGTAGAGCCGCCGTTGGTGGAGGAGATCGCCGCGGTCTTCGCGGAGGTCCTCGGTGTGCCGGCGATCGACACCGCCGAGGACCTGTGGGACCAAGGGGTCACCTCCTTCACCCTGGTGCAGGTCTCCGCCCGGCTGCTGCGCCGATACGGACAGCGAGTTCCCGTGGCGGCCCTGGTGGCCGATCCGACGGTGGCCGGGATCGCCCGCGTGGTCGGGCAACGCATCGGACGGGCGGATCCTGCAAAGACGTCGACGGCTACGGGACCGGGCACCGACAGGGCACCTGCAACCGGCCCGGCGAGCGGTACGCGGGGCGCGGCGCCGCGCCCCGGACCTGCACCGGAGCAAGTCGATCTGTTCTCGCCCGAGGAGCGGGACGCGTTCAAGGCCGCCAGGTGGAACCTGCGCCCGGCCGACGTGCGTGAGCCGGCCGTCGAACTGCCGGGACACGACGTGGACCCCGTTTGGTACACGTGGCGGGGCAGCAGGCGGGACTTCCTCGACGAGCCATTGCCCTCCGAGTCCCTGGCCCGGCTGTTGGCCCTGCTGAGCGACTCCGGGGGAAGCGGTGCGCACCGGCGACTGCACGCCTCCGCGGGGGACACCTACGCCGTCCAGACCTATCTCCACATTCGGGAGGGGGGCGTCGAGGGAATACCCGAGGGGATCTACTACCACCACCCCGTGGACCGCCGGCTGCACCTGGTGAACGCGGCGCCCCGGATCACCAGGAACGTCCACTTCCCCTACAACCGGCCGGTTTTCGACCGCTCCGGATTCGGGATCTATCTCATCGGCCAGACGAAGGGCATCACCCCGCTGTACGGGGAGGCCGCCGAGAACTTCCTGCTTCTGGAGGCCGGTTACATCGGACAGCTCCTCATGACGGGACAGGCCGGCTGCCGGGTCGGGCTATGCCCCGTCGGTACGATGACGTTCGACACCGTCAGGGACCAGTTCGCGCTGGACGACGGCCATGTGTTCCTGCACGCCTTGATGGGCGGACCCGTCGCGCACCAGCGGGCCGACCGGGCCCCCTTCACCGCCGGGTGGACGGGCGAAGCGGCTGTCGTGCCGACGGGGAAGCGGGTAGCCGTACTCGGCCCGGCCCCGGTCGGACGGCGCAAGGACGACACCGCCCAGGTCGTCGTCTCCGGAATGGCGGGAAGGTTCCCCGGCGCGGAGAACACCCGCGCCTACTGGCGCCGGCTCAGCTCGGGGCACTGCGCCACCGGGCTCGTACCCGAGGACCGCAGGGAGGCACTGGCAGCCGCGGAGCCCGGCCTACCGGGCGTGACCTCGGGGGGCTTCCTGCAGCGGCCCGACCGGTTCGACGCCCGTCGGTTCCGCCTGTCGCCGGCCGAGGCCGCGACCCTCGACCCGCAGGCACGCCTGTTGCTGGAGACCGTCTGGAACTGCCTGGAGGACAGCGGCCACACGCCCGCCTCACTGGCCGCAGAAGCTCCGCGCGTCGGCGTGTTCACGGCCACCATGTGGCACGACCAGCAGCTCGTGGGCGCGGACGCGTGGGCCGGCGGGGCACAGGCCAGCAGCGCCGCGCTCGCCTCCGACCTGCCCGCCAGGATCTCGCACTTCTTCGGGTTCGAAGGACCGAGCCTCGCGGTCGACACCTCCTGCTCCTCCTCCCTCACGGCCCTCCACCTCGCGGCGGAGAGCCTGCGGCGCGGCGAGTGCGACGCCGCCGTGGTCGGGGCCGCCAACCTGATCCTGCACCCGTACCACCTGGCCGCGCTGTCCGCGGCCGGACTGCTCACCGACTCCGCCGCCCCGGTGCGCGCATACGCCGCGGACAGCGGCGGCTGGTGCCCGGGGGAGGGGGTCGCGGCCGTTCTGCTGCGCCCGGCCGAACCGGCCCGGCGAGCGGGGGACGTCGTGCACGGCGTCTTGGAGGCGACCTGGGTCGGGCACTACGGCGGCCGCGGCCGCTACGGCAGCCCCGCGCCGAACGCCCTCGCGGCGTCCCTGCGCACCGTGCTCGACCGCGCCGGGGCCACGCCCGCAGACATCGGTTACGTCGAGTGCGCGGCCGCCGGTGCCGCCCTCGCCGACGTGGCCGAACTGGAGGCGCTGGCCGACGTGTTCGCCTCGTCCCCGACCCTCATCGGCACCGTCAAACCCAACATCGGCCACCTCGAAGGGGCGTCCGCCCTCTCCCAACTTCTCAAGGTGCTGCTCCAGTTGCGTCATCGGTCGATCGCGCCCACTCTCGTCGCCGAGCACCGCACCCCCCTTGTCGACTGGGACGGGCTGCCGCTGCGGATCGCTGACCGGCTCACCAACTGGCGGGCGAGAGGCGGCGACCCGGGGGTCCGGCGCGCCCTCGTCAACGCCGTCGGCGCCGCCGGATCGTACGCCCACGTGGTGCTGCGCGGCCCCGGCGCGGAAGAAGAGCGGTGACCGTGGCGGGCCACCCGGCGGCCGGACTCCCCGAGCAGTGCCGTCTCCTACTGCGGGACACCGACTTCATCCCCCGCGCCCACAGGGTGCACGGCGTCTCGGTCCTGCCGGGCGTCACTTTCCTCGACATGGTGCTGCGGGTCCTGCGCGCACGAGGCATCCCCCCTGCCTCAGCCGAACTGCGCAACATCGTCTTCGCCGAGGCGATCGCCACGGCTGAGGGCTTCGACCGCGACATCAGGCTCAGGTTCGGCCCATCGCAGGTCGTGGGGGAGAGCCGCTGGCTGGACGGACCGGAGCCCTTCGGGCCGTGGCGGGAGAACTTCCGCGCCGAGCTGCACCTCACGCCGCAGCCGGGAGGGGAGGAGTTCCCCCCGTGTCCCGAGGCGGTGTGCGCGACCGTCGGACACGGCGCGCCACGCGTCGGCACGATGGCCGAGATGTACGCCCACACCCGGGCCCGCAATATCCGGCACGGCCCCGCGATGACCTGCACCGGCACGCTCACCACCGGACAGGGAGAGCTACTGGCGGAACTCGCCCTGGCCGAGCCCGATCCGTATAGCGAGCGGTGGTTCCAGATGCACCCTGCCAAGCTCGACGCGGCGACCATCGTGGCCTACGCGCAGACGCGCACCTCGATCGCCGAGCCCTTCATCCCGATGTTCATCGAGCGGTTCCGCGCCCCGCGCCCCCTGCCGGGCCCCTTCACGGTCCACGTGCCGCGACGGGAGACGTTGACGCCGTCCGGTGAACTGTTCGACTCGGACCTGCTGCTCTACGACGAGAAGCGCCGCCCCGCCGCCCGGTTCGACCGGCTCACCTGCAAGCGCATCCGCGAAGCCGGTCTGATCGACCGGCTTTTGGAGGAGACCGTGGTGCGCAGGACCGGGGCCCGACCGGTCGGGTAGCCGTCAGAGCGTCAGGTGGCGTCCTTCGACGCGGCGACCTCGGACTCCACCGCCGGGCGCGGCTTCGCCGGTGCGCCACGCAGAGGAATCTCCTTGAGGAACAAGGTGATGACCAGCCCGATCGCCGCGAGCACCGCGCCGACCATGAACACGTCGCTCAGGCCGTCGGCCAGCCGCTCGGGGGAGGGGCCGCTGCCGCCGCCCGATCCCAGGCCGCCGGCGCGCGTGCTCAGCAGGGTGCCGAGGACGGCGATCGACACGGGCGAGGCGAAGGTCCGCCAGAACTGGATCTGACTCGTACCGACGCCGAGGAGCTCCAGCGGCACCGCGCTCTGCACCACCGTGGTGGTGAGGGGGAAGATGATGCCGACGCCGATACCGACGATCACCATGGCGAGCAGCGGCATCCAGTCCCCGCTGCCGGGCCGCACCCGGGACAGCATCACCAGACCCACGACGAGCAGGGCGAACGCCGCTGCTCCCAGATAGCGGTAGTGCGGCACGGACGGCAGGTACTTACCGGTGAGGGGCGGCACCACCATCATGGCGACGGCGAGCGGGATCAGCAGGCTTCCCGAGTAGGTGGCACTGACTCCGAGGACACCCTGGTAGAGCAGCGGTACGTAGAAGGTCGTGCCCATCATCGCGACGGCCGAGAGGAAGGAGACGACCACGAGGACGGCCACCTGGTTGACCTTGAACAGCTCGAAGGGGACGAGCGGTTGGCGGGCGTACCGGGACTCCACCAGGCAGAACACACCCAGCACCATCAGACCGCCGAGGACGGGGCCCAGCACCTCCGGGGACCCCCACGCGTGCCCGTCACCGGTCAGCGACAACCCGAACAACAGCGGGACGAGGCCGGCGCTCAGGGTCAGGACGCCGAGGACGTCGATGTCCTGCCAGCGGCCCCCCACCTGCTTGAACGGTACGGCGGTCACGGCGAGCAGCGCGAGAGCGGCCAGCGGCACATTGATCCAGAAGACCCAGGGCCAGCCCCAGTTGTCCGTGATGACACCGCCCAGGGGCGGGCCGGCGACCATGCCGAGACCGGCGACGCTGAAGAAGACACCCTGGATCTGCGCCCGGCGCTCGGCGGTGTAGATCTCACCGATGAGAGTGAAGATGTTGGCGGTGAGCAGGCCCGCGCAGACGCCCTGTACCGTGCGCGCCACGATGAGGAGCGCCATGTTCTGGGCGAGGGCGCCCAGCAGGGAGGCGAGGACGAACCCGCCGAGCCCCGCCATCAGCAGCGGTTTGCGGCCGAACAGGTCACCGAGTTTCCCCCCGATGGGGATGACCACCGCGGCGGCCATGCCGTAACTCACGCCGACCCACGAATAGAGGCTGAGCGCTCCGAGGTCGGCCGCCATCCGGGGAAGGGCCGTTCCGACGATGGAGACGTCCATCGACGAAAGGATCAGGGCGAGCAACGCCCCCGCTGTGATGATATGGCGCGCGGCGGGGGGCGCTTCGGCTCCCGGTTCGGGCGTCTCTGCGGTGGTGCCTGCACCAGTTGCTGTCACGCGGTGCCTCCAACGAGCTGTGGTGACCGGTCGCCGCTACATTACGTGTACGCGACATCTTAGGCGGCGATGCCAACTTCCGTGCAACGTAGGCACGTTGTAGCGTGATCGGGTGAGTATGGCTGGGGGCGCCGGCGTTTCGGTGCTCAGTCCTGCGCAGTGCGGCGGAGCCGCGAAATCTAGGGTCGGCGGCCATGACGTCACCTCCCGCCACCGCCCGCGACCCCCGCTCCCACAGCACTGTTCCCCGTCTCGTGGGCGAGTACATCCGTGAGCGGCCCCGCCATGTCGCCCTGGTCGTCGACGGCCGGCGATCCCTCACCCTCGGTGACTGGGACACCGCCGCCACGTCGCTCGCCCGCGGGCTGCACGCCCGTGGCGTCCGCCGCGGCGACCGGGTCGCAGTGCTCTGCCCGCCCGGCGGCTGGTGGGACCATGCCGTCGCCACCCTGGCCCTGCACCGCCTGGGCGCCGCGGCCGTGCCGCTGCCGCCCGGACTTCCCGCGGGGGAGGCCGGACGCAGGATGGCCCATTGCGGTGTCGTCGGGCTCATCCGTCCGTCCGGCGCGCACGAGAGCTGCCCCGGCGGCTGGACCGACACCCTCGGGGAGCTGACGCGGCGCAGCGGCGGCGCCGCGCCGGCGGACGAGGCGTTCCCCGGCGACGTCGCGGACATCCTCCACACCTCGGGAACCACCACCGGGCGGGCCAAGCCCGTCGCGGTCACCCACGCCAACCTCACCCACGGGCGTGCCGCGCGCGGCAGGTTCACCGCGGACGCGCCGCACGTGCTGTGCGCGGTGCCGGTCGGCACCAACGCCGCCCACAGCGCCCTCATGATGGCGTTGACCTCACCGGCCACCGTCCACGTGCTGAGCGCCCCTGACCCCGAGACGGCCGCCGAGGCCGCCGCCGGTCTCGGGACGGCGACCGTGGTTCTGCCGCCCCATGCCGTGCGGCATTGGGCCGCCACCGACATCACCCGCCAGCACGACCTCGCGGGGCTGGCCGCCCTCATGGTGGGCTCGGGACCCGTGGCCCCGGCCTCGGTGGCACGGCTGCACCGTGTGCTGCCCCAGGCGCGGATCCTCGCCGGATACGGCTCCACCGAATCGGCGCCGGCCTTCCTCAACAACCCTCTCCCGACCGGCTACTTGTCGGGCCTCACCCCCTCCGCACGCTCCGCCGTCAGCCTGGGCTCGCCCGCGGACGGCACCGAGGTCATGGTTACCGACGAGACGGGGTCGCCCGTCGGCGCGGGGGAGCGGGGCTGGATTCACCTGCGCCATCCCGCGCCCCGCCGCTCGTACGTGGCGCTGCCCGAGGAGGAGGCGCATACCTTCCGTCCGGACGGCTGGACACGGACCGGGGACCTCGGCCACATCGACGGGGAAGGGAAGGTGCACTTCTTCGACCGGGCGGCCCACGTGCTCGTCAGGGACGGCCACACCCTCTCCTCCTCGGAACTGGAGAACACCCTGTTGTGGCTGCCGGAGGTCGTGGAGGCCGCCGTCTTCGCACTGCCTCCCGCGGACGAGCAGGGGAACGGGCGCGGGCAGATCGTGGCCGCGGCGACGGTCAACGGCCCGGTCCACGAAGGCCGGCTGCGGGAACGCATGGAGGACATGCTCGCCCGGGAGGACCGGCCTGACCGGCTCGTCGTGCTCGACACGCTGCCGCGAGGAGACCTCGGCAAGGTCCTGAAGTGGCGCCTCGCCCGCGAGTGCGCGGACCGGGCGCTCTGACCCCTCGCACCTGGCGCACCCGGGTCGCATCCAGGCGCCTCGCGGTCCGGCTCGGCGCTTCGCTGTCCGGCTCGGCCCTCGGAGAGGATTCCGAGCGCCCTCAATCCAACAGGCCTCGGCCGCCGCGCCCCCCCCGCCCGTGCCCCTGCCTCGTGAGCCCCCGGCCCCCCGCTCACCCCTCCGCAGACGGCGCAGACGGCGACCGATCAGCGTTCCACTCCCGGTCGTACTCCCGCGCCCGCAGCGATTCCTCCGCATTCTGCTCCACCCGGCGCATCGAGAGACGCAGTACGGGCGGTGCCATCAGTGAGGTGGCGACTGCCACCAGCACCACCACCGTGTACGACGTGGTGCTCAGGATTCCGATCTGGAGCCCCACCGTGGCCACCACGATCTCCACCACGCCGCGTGCGTTCAGGCCCGCGCCCAGTGCGATCCCCTCCCAGTGGGTGAGCCGGCTCGCGCAGGCCCCCAGGTACGCGCCCAAAAATTTACTGGCGACGGCGACCACGAGCACCGCGAGCGCCGACAGCAGCACCGGCGGGTCCGCCAGCGCCGTCAGATCCATCCGTAGCCCCGCCGCGGCCAGGAACACCGGCGCAAGAACCGAGAGCACCACCGCGCGCAGGGGAGCCAGCCGGGCCCGCACCTCGGGGCCCGCCGCCCCCACGCACACACCGGCCACGAACGCGCCGAACACCGCCTCCAGGCCGAGTGCCTGGGTCGCCGCGGCGCCGAGCAGGACGACGACGGCGGCGGACGCCAGGACCGGGCCCTGGTCCGGGGAGTCGGCCGATCGCCGCAGTACGGCCCGTACGAGCCGCAGGCCGACCAGTCGCATCAGGAGCAGGAAGCCGACCAGGCCTGCCATGCGCAGCGTCAGGGAGCCGCCGGCCGTCGTCGTCGCCATCGCGGAGATCACCGAGAGCAGCAGCCAGCCCGCGGCGTCGTCGAACATCCCTGCCGCAAGGGTGAGTTGCCCGACGTCCCGGTGGAGAAGGCCCATGTCGGAGAGGGTCTTGGCGATCACAGGGATGGCGCTCACGCACAGCGCGACCCCGAGGAACAGGGCGAACAGCGGCCGTTCGGCATCCTCGGGGGCCAGCGCGGAGAAGAAGGCGAAGCCGACGCCGAGCCCCGCGGCGAGCGGTATCAGCAGAGCGCCGAGGCCCACGCGCACGACGGTTCCCATGCGAGTTCGCACGGCCTTGACATCGATGTGCGCCCCGGTGACACCCACCAGCAGGATCACGGCGAACTGGCTCATGGCGTCCAGGAGATGGGCCTGTGACGGCTCGTGCGGGAAGAGCCAGGCCTGGAGCGACGGGCTGACGTTGCCCAGCAGGGACGGACCGAGCACCACGCCCACCAGAAGCTCACCCGCGACCGCGGGCATTCCCACCCGGTTGGCGAGCCGACCCAGCACACGGGCCAGCAGAAGCAGGAGCGAGACCTGGAGCAGGAACAGGAGCAGTTGATGGGAGGAGAGCGAAGGGACAGGGGCGTACGCGAGCACGGAGTGCCTCCTGGACGAGCTGGACGGGCGGGACGAGGTCGTGCCGAGTGTCCGGTCCGAGCGGGGGTCGGTCTGCTCAACCCTGTGCGCTGGAAGGCCGTGCCCCCTATTGAGCAGCCGGTCGCCGTGCCCCGCCGTAGCGTCGCCGCTGCCCAGAGGTGACGCGACCGAGGAGAACCCGCCCATGAACGCATCGGTCCACGAGCTGACGACCTTCCCGGCGGTACGGTCCGCCGCGCAGCCCTTCGCCGTACCGGACACCTACCGGCGACTCTTCGGCGAACGCCGGCTTCCCCGGGTGCGCCTGCCCGCCGGCCGCACCGCTCACCTGGCGGGCCGGTACGAGGACGTACGGGCCGTGCTGGCGGGCCCCTTCAGCGCGGACGGAAGCCACCCGGGCTTCCCGACGGCGCGCGCCGGCTCGGGCTCGTCCTCGCAGCAGCTCTCCTTCTTCCGGATGGACGGCGCCGACCACCGCCGCTACCGGAGGCTGACCACCGCCCACTTCGCGGTGGCTCGGCTGGAGAGGCTGCGCCCGGTCGTGCGCGGCACTGTCGAGGAGCTGGTGGCCGCGTTGAAGCGCGAGGGCCCGGGTACGGATCTGGTGAGCGCCTTCGCCATGCCGCTGCCTAGCCTGGTGATCTGTCACATCCTCGGCGTTCCGTACGGGGACCGCGAGCGGTTCGGCGTGCTCATCGACGTCATGGTGCGGGCCCCGCAGATGAGCCGCGAGGCCGTCGTCGACGCGGTCACCCAGTTGCAGGAATATGTACTGCGGCTCGCCGACGCCAAACGACGCGACCCCTCCGACGACCTGCTCTCCGACCTGGTGGCGAGCTTCGACGCCGACTCCTCGCTCGACCCCCGGCAGCTCCCGGCGATGGTGCTGCTGCTCCTCGTCGCAGGCCACGAGACGACGGCCAGCATGATCTCGCTCGGCGCGCTCGCGCTCATGCGGGACGACGCCGCGCGGGAGCAACTGACCGCGGACCCCGCCCTGGTCACCGGCGCCGTCGAGGAACTGCTGCGCTACCTCGCCATCGCGCAGTGGATTCCCCGGGTCGCCACCGAGGACACCGAGATCGGCGGTTCGCCCGTACGGGTCGGAGAGGGAGTCGTCGTCCTGCCCATGGTGGCCAACCGGGACCCGGCCGTCTTCGCGGAGCCCGACCGTCTCGACCCGCGCCGTCCCAACGCCTCGGCCCATGTGGCCTGTGGCTTCGGCCCGCACCAGTGCCTGGGGCTCCAACTGGCCCGCATGGAGCTCCAAGAGGTCTTCGCTGTCCTCTTCCGCGAGCTCGTCGGGGCGCGACCCGCCGTCCCGGCCGAGCAGTTGCCCTTCCGCCAGCGCTCCGCCTTCTTCGGCCTCGACGCCCTGCCGGTGACCTGGTGAGGTGAACGCGCAATCTTGAGCGGCCCGCTCGCACACCGGTCTCTAGCGTCACCTACGACACCGATCGTGACGGAGGGCCGTTCATGCCGACCGCACCGCACACACGTCACGGAACGGGGCAGCAGGCAAGCCCCGCGCCGGACGGACGCAGCCTCAGCCAGATCGTCTTCCGTCCCTGGGACTGCCAGGTGGTGGCCACGGCGGTACGGTTCGAGATCCCCGAGCGGCTCGCCTCAGGACCGCGCAAGAGCGCGGAGCTGGCGGTCGCGATCGGCGCGGATCCCGCGACCTTCACCCGCTTCCTGGACGCCTGCGCGATCCTGGGACTCGTCGAGTCCGACGGCGAGGGCACCTACACCCTCACCGAACTCGGCGGCACGCTCGCCCGGGGCTCCGGCCCCTTCCCGGCCATGGCCCTGATGAACATGGGCGAGGGCATGTGGAACCGCATGGCCAAGCTGCACGAGACGATCCTCACCGGCAGGCCCGCCAAGGACGACCGGGGGGAGGACCTCTACCAGCACTACGACCACCACCCCGAGGAACGCCTGTGGCACGCCGAGGCCATGGCAGATCTCAGCAACGACGCCGGCCGCGCGCTCGCCGCGGGCTTCGACTTCGGCCCCTACCACCGGATCGTCGACATCGGCGGCAGCCTGGGCATACTCCTCTCCCACATCCTGACCGGGGCGCCCCACGCCCACGGCACCGTGTTCGACCTGCCGGCCGTCGTCGAACGGGGACGCGCGGCCCGAGCGGACTCCCCGGTCGCGGACCGTCTCGACTTCTTCGGCGGCAGCTTCTTCGAGGACGCCCCGCCCAGCGCCGACCTCTACCTGATCAAACAGGTGCTGTGCGACTGGGGCGACGAGGACGGCGCCCGCATCCTGCGCAACAGCCTGCGCAACGCCCCCTCCGGCAGCAGGCTGCTGGTGGTCGAGTGGACCCGGCCGGCCGGCGGACAACCCGATCACCTCGACCTCATGAGCCTGTGCCTGCAGACCGTCACCGGCGGCCGGGCGCGGACCGAGGACGAGTTCATCACGCTCATCGAGAGCGTCGGGTTCCGCTACGAGAAGACGACCCCGGTGCCGAGCGCGACCAGCCCTCGCCCCTGGCAGGTGCTCCAGGCGGTCCGGCCCTGACCTCCCGCACACCCCGCCGTGACCCCGGACCGGCGGGCCCGTAGACCTCGCGGGGCGGCAGCCCCGCAGAAGTGGAGACAGGCATGATCGCAGAGCGGCTGGTCAGTCTCGGCAACAGGCTGATCTCCGGCTATCCGCCGGAAGGCAGGGAGTACTGGGCCGCCCGGTTCTGGGACCGTGACAGGGCGGAACTGGACCCGGTACTCGGCGACCACTACCGCGCGCAGAAGGCGGTACTGGGCGATCTGATCGACAAGTACGGAGCACGGGCCGACCGCGTCATCGAATTCGCCTGCGGCACCGGCGAGTTCACGAAGATCGTCGCCGATCGGGTCGGCCCGAGCGAACTGATCGCCGTGGACATCTCCGCCGAGGGCCTGGCCCGTACGAAGGCCCGCGTCGCCGACGACCGGCTCCAGGTGGTGCAGGGCGACTTCTGGCAGGACCACGGCCTCGAACCGGCCCCCCTGGTGGTGTGCGTCGACGCCATCCACCACCTCGGCGACGTTCGCACCGTACTGGAACGGCTGCGCACCTTCGTCGCACCTGGCGGCTACCTGATCGGCAACGTCTGGACGCGTGACCACTTCCACGAGTTCCAGCGGCAGCGCTACGGAGCACTGCGCCACGCCGCACGCTCGGCGCTGTTCCTCGCCTCCGCCGTGACCCTGCGCGCCACGAAAGGCCGGATCCGCTGGGCCTCGTACCGCACCCAGCTGCTGCCTTCCGAAATGGTGCTCAGTCTGCTCGGCGACACGTTCCCCACCGTGCTGGAGACCGCGCCGGACCGCTTCTTCTTCGGCTTCGTCTGCCCCGCCTGACGCCGGGAGAAGCGATGAAAGCACTGGTCCTGGCGGGCGGCACGGGCACCCGGCTGCGCCCCTTCAGCGACAGTACGGCCAAACAACTCGTGCCGGTGGCCAACAAACCTGTCCTGCTGTACGGGCTCGAGGCCATCGCGGCGGCGGGGATCACCGAGGTCGGCATCGTCGTCGGCGACCGCGGGGCTGAGATCCGGGCGGCCGTCGGCGACGGCGCGCGACTCGGGCTGCGGGTCAGCTACCTGCCCCAGGACCGGCCGGCCGGCCTGGCCCACGGCGTGCTCATCGCCCGGGACTTCCTGGGCGACGACGACTTCGTGATGTACCTGGGCGACAACGTGTTCACGGACGGCATCGGCGACCTCGTCGCCCGTTTCCTCGCCGGCGGCTGCGCGTCCATGCTGCTGCTGGCCAAGGTCGAGGACACGAGCGAGTACGGCATCGCCGTCGTCGACGGGCAGGGCAGGGTTCGCGGCCTGGTCGAGAAGCCCGAGCGGTCGGTCAGCGATCTGGCGGTCACCGGGGCGTACGCGTTCTCGCCCGCGATCCACGAGGCGGTACGCGCCGTCCGTCCCAGTACCCGAGGGGAGCTGGAGATCACCGACGCGGTGCGCTGGCTGGTCGACAACGGGCACCACGTCCGCGCCGAGATGTGCACCGGATACTGGCGCGACACCGGACGCATCGACGACTGGCTGGACTGCGACCGCACCATCCTCGACACCGTGGAGCGCGATGTTCGCGGACAGGTGGACGCGGAATCCGTCCTCATCGGACAGGTCGTCGTCGACCCCACGGCCCAGGTGGTGCGCTCACGGGTCACCGGACCCGTCGTGGTCGGCGCGGGAGCCACACTGCGCGACGCCGACGTGGGCCCGCACCTGTCGGTCGGACCGCACTCCCTGGTGGAGCGCAGCGCCGTCGCACGCTCCGTACTCCTGGAGAGGTCCACGGTCAGCGGCGTTCGCGGCCTCACGGACTCGATCATCGGGCGCGGCGCCGAGGTCCACGGCACCCGCTCCACCGCGACGCTGATCCTCGGTGACGCGGGCACGGCGACGGTCACGGAATGAGGGACGACCGATGAGAGTTCTCGTGACCGGGGGCGCCGGGTTCATCGGCTCCCACTACGTACGGTCCATGCTGGACGGCCGCTACCCGGGCTGGGAGGAAGCCTCCGTCACCGTCGTCGACAGCCTCACCAACGCCGGCGACCCGCGCAGTCTGCCCGCCTCGCACCCACGGCTGACCTTCGTCCTCGGAGACGTGTGCGACCAGGCGCTCCTCGACCGGATCGTGCCCGGCCACGACGGTGTGGTCCACTTCGCGGCCGAGTCTCATACGGACCGTTCCCCGACGGGCGCCGGAAGCCTCGTCCGCACCAACGTCCTCGGCAGCCAGACGCTGCTGGAGAGCTGCCTGCGCGCCGAGATCCCGAGGCTCGTGCTGGTTTCCACGGACGAGGTCTACGGCACCGTCAGCAACGGTTCGTGGACGGAGGACGCCCCGCTGGAGCCCAACTCGCCCTATGCGGCGTCCAAGGCGTCGGCCGATCTGCTCGCCCGCGCCTACCACCGCAGCCACGGGGTGCCCGTCACCATCACCCGCTGCTCGAGCACCTACGGACCCCGCCAGCTCCCCGAGAAGATCATTCCGCTCTTAGTGACACGACTGCTGACAGGCGGCACCGTCCCGCTCCGCGGCGACGGTCTGCACGTACGCGAATGGCAGCACGTCGACGACCACTGCCGGGGAATCCAGCTCGCCCTGGAACACGGCAGACCGGGCGCCGTCTACAACCTCGCGGGCGGCGCCGAACTCACCGACCGCGAACTGACCGAACGCCTGCTGGCCCTGTGCGGCGCGGACTGGAGCCACGTCGAGTACACGGCCGACCGCAAGGGACACGACCGCAGATACGCCCTCGATGGAACGGTCGCCCGCGACGAACTCGGCTACGAGCCCCGCGTGTCCTTCGAACACGGACTCGCCGACACCGTCCAGTGGTACCGGGAGAACCGCTCCTGGTGGGCCACCTCGGTGGCCGCGCCCGTCCCCGAGCCCCGCCGCCGGGGCACCGGCCGGCCCCGCCCCACCGCCGCGATCGTAGGCGCCGACGGATTCATCGGAGGCAGACTGCTCACCCACCTCGGCCGGGACCACGGGGTCGCGCCCTTCACCCGGGAACGGCCCGCCGTGGACGACGACGGCGCCCCGGCGCCGGAGCTGCGCACGGCCGACACCGTCTACTACCTGGCCACCAGCGTCAACCCCGCCACCGCCGGGCGGGACCCGGCGGTGGTGGCCGCCGACCATGACCACTTCCTCCGCCTCATGGACGTGCTGGCCGCCCTGGAGCGACCACCGCTCCTGGTCCTCGCGAGCTCGGGCGGCACCGTCTACGACGTGGCAGCCCCCTGCCCGTACGGCGAGGACGCCGCTCTGCTCCCCTCCAACGCCTACGGGGCGGCCAAACTGGCCCTGGAACAGGCGCTGTTCGCGCGCCGCGCCGAACTCCCCGGGATCGCTCTGCGGCTGTCGAACGTCTACGGACCCGGCCAGCGCACCGGCACCGGACAAGGAGTCGTCGCCCACTGGCTGCGAGCTGTCGCCGAGGGAACCCCGCTGCGCGTCATCGGCGACCCGGCCACTGTCCGCGACTACGTGTACGTCGACGACGTCTGTGCCGCGCTCGCAGAGGTCCGCGCCGCCCACACAGCGGGCGTGTCACTGCCCGCCGCCCTGAACATCGGCTCCGGCGAGGGCATCTCGCTCAGCGACCTCCTGGCAGTCCTGGAGGCCACCGTCCAACGCGAGTTGTCCGTGGAGTACGCCCCGCGCCGCAGCTTCGACCGCCGCGACGCGGTGCTCGACACGAGCAGGACGCACCAGGTGCTCGGCTGGCGGTCGAGCACCCCACTGCCCGAAGGGCTGGCCCGCACCTGGCGGTCCGTCGCCGGCCCGCACGCCGTGACCGTCGGCACCCATGAGGAGAAACGATGAGGATCCTGGTCACCGGAGGAGCCGGATTCATCGGCAGCCGGGTCGTCGCCGCCCTGCTGGACGCGGGGCACGAACCGCGGATCCTGGACTCCCTCGTGCCCGCGGTCCACCCGGACGGCCCGCCCGCCCTGCCGGACGGGGTCGACCTGCACCACGCCGATCTCACCGACCCCGTCGCCGTGCGGGCGGCCCTGCGCGGAGTGGACCTGGTCAGCCATCAGGCCGCAATGGTCGGCAGAGGGCGCGAGATCCTCGACGCGCCCGCCTACGCGAGCAGCAACGTCCTGGGCACCGCCACTCTGCTGACCGCCATGACGGAGGCGGGGACCGGGCGGATGGTCCTGGGAAGTTCGGTCGTCATCTACGGCGACAGCAGGTACCACTGCCCGGCGCACGGGCGGGTACGGCCCGCCCCGCGCGAGCGCGCCGACCTCGACGCGGGCCGCTTCGAGCCGCGCTGCCCGCGCTGCGGCACCGACGTCACGGCGAGCGCCGTGCAGGAGGACGATCCGGTGGACCCGCCGCGCAACGTCTACGCGGTCACCAAGCTCGCCCAAGAACACTTGGTCGCAGCCTGGGCCAGAGAGACCGGCGCGAGCGCCACCGCGTTGCGCTACCACAACGTGTACGGCCCCGACATGCCGCAGGACAGCCCCTACTCGGGCGTCGCCGCGACCTTCCGTTCCGCGGTGGCCCGCGGCGAGGCGCCCCGCGTCTTCGAGGACGGCGAACCCCGCAGGGACTTCGTGCACGTACGCGACGTCGCCTCCGCCAATGTCGCGGCGCTCGCCCGCGACACCCCCGGACTGCGCGCCTACAACATCGCGAGCGGTACACCCCGCAGCATCGGCGAGCTGGCCGAGGCGCTCGCCACGGCCGGCGGGGCGCCCGCCCCCCGGATCACCGGCGAGTACCGGATCGGTGATGTACGCCATGTGTTCGCCTCGGCCGAGCGGGCGGCGCTGGAGCTCGGCTGGCGGGCGGGGACCGACTTCCTCGACGGGGTCAAGGAGTTCGCGACCGCGCCGATGCGGTCGGCCAGGCAGGGCCACGATGGGTGAGGAGAGGGCATGCGGCTGAGCGCGGACGAGGAACGCTGCGTAGGGGCAGGCCAGTGCGTGTGGGCGCTGCCCGAGGTATTCGCGCAGAGCGAGCGCACCGGCACGGTCGTGCTGCTGCGCGAGCGGCCCGCGCGGGAGAGGGGGGACCAGGTGCGGGCGGCCGTGCGCGCCTGCCCCTCAGGAGCGCTGCGGCTCATCGAGGACTGACCCGGCCGCTCCGGGCCGGCGCGTCCGGCCCGGATCTCGGGACATGCGGCCGGTCAGTCGTCCTTGGCGAAGACGCTCAGCGGGGACCACCACTGGAGCGGGCGCGGGCGCGCGGGCTCGGGCAGCGCCCGCAACGCCGCGATCACCGGCTCCACCAGTTCGCGCCAGACCGGCTCGGGCACGTCCCACAGATACGGGTACTGCCGCGCCTCCATGGCGCCGGCGAAGTCCTCGGGCGAGAAGCCGCGTTCGTTGGGCCCGAGGGCGTACTGCGTGACGGTCCGCAACCCCGCAGCCCCAGCCGCGTGGGCCAGGCCATCGAGGGTGTCCGGGCGCTCCCGCAACGGGTCCAGGGGCGTCATCGCCTCCGTCACATCGGCCTGCGGATCGGCGTAGGTCTCCCCGTGCACGGCCACCAGCCGACCACCCGGTGCCAGTACCCGTGCCGCCTCCCTCACCGCCGTGTCCATGTCGCCCACGAGGTGCAGGACATGGGCGCAGAGCACGTTCGGCACGGAGCCCGGCGCGTACGGCAGGGCCCGCGCGTCACCGCGCACGATCCGCGCACCGAGCCGTTGTCTCGCCTGTCGCAGCATCTCGGCGGAGATGTCCACCCCGTGGGCAGGGTGGCCCGCCCGGGCCAGCGCGGCGGCGACGGCACCGGTCCCGATGCCGACTTCGAGCACCGGACCCGGCACCAGGTGAGGGATGACGAGTGCGGCCACCGCGCGGCCCCGCGCGTCCCCGTCACGGGTCGCGTCGTACGTCTTGGCGATGCGGTCGAAGCTCTTGGCCGGGGCGCTGGTCGGAAGCGAGTCGGTCATGGACACAGCATCGCCGTTCAACGCACGCCCCACTGCGCAGAATTGGGCAGCCGGGGCGGTGGAGACTGCCTAGCTTGCGGGGTGTGAGTACACCGTCAGCGAAGAGCACCGAGACCACGACCACCTCCGGGTTCGCTGTCCCCGATCTGCTGCGCATGCGGGTGTCGGAGGATGCCGACCGGACCGTCATGCGGGTCGACGGGGCGGCGACCATGACCTACGCCGGCTGGAACGCCCGGTCGGACGCCCTCGCACACGGACTCCTCGACACCGGGGCCGCCCGCGGTGACGTGGTGGCCCTGCTGTTCGGGGGAATGGACTGGGTCGACTACGCGGTGGCCTACATGGGGATCCTCAAAGCCGGCTGCACCGCCATCCATCTCAACGACACCATGCCGAAGGCGGAGATCACCCGCCGCCTCGCACAGTGCCGCCCCAGCGGTATGATCCGCGGCAGCGGTATAGCTCCGCCCGACGACCCAGGCTGCTGGGTGAGGACCGTCTCCGCACTGGAGACCGGCGAACAGTCGCCCGTGGACGTGCGGGTGGGGCCAGAGGACATCAGTGACCTCCTGTACTCGTCGGGCACCACGGGCGACTCCAAGCCGGTACGCGTCCCGCACGGCAATCTGACCTTCGGACGCGGACCCGAGGCGTTCGCGCAGTTCGGCGACCCCCGCCCGCTCATCGTGCCCATGCAGCTCGGCACCACTGCCAGCGTGACCACCACCAACGTCGCGCTGTCCCTTCGGGCCACCCTCATCGCGACCCGGCCCGGGGACGTGGAGCGAATGGGAGAACTCATCGCCGAGCACGGCGTCGGTTCCGTCATGGTCAATCCGATGATCGCCGCCCGAATGGTCGCCGCGAAGATCCACGAACGGTACGACCTCAGTTCCGTGCACACCCTCGCCTCGGCCGCCGCAGCCATCGCCCCCGCGCTCGCGGACCGGCTCCTTGCGATGTTCCCCGGAGCCCGCCTCAACAGCTCCTACACCGAGGTCGAAGCGGTTCCCGGTGTCGTCGTCAACACCTACGACCCGGCGCGGCCGCTCTCCGTGGGACGCCCCACCCCCAGCACCGAGGTCCGCGTGGTCGACGAGCAGGATGTCCCCGTACCCGACGGCGACCTGGGCCGGATCCAGCTGCGGTGCGCGGCTCCGCGGCGCCGCTACCTGCATAACCAGCAGCCACCGGGAGACGACTGGACTCGCACCGGCGACCTCGGTTACATCGGCGACGACGGCGACCTCTACCTGTTCGACCGGGCCGAGGACGCCATCCACACTCCCACCGAGATCCTGTCGACCATCGCTCTCGAAGCAGAGGTGTACGAGCATCCCGCGGTCCTGGAAGCAGCTGTCTTCGGCGTCCCGGACGGGAGCGGCGGGCAGCGGGTGGCCGCCGCCGTCGTGCTCGCTCCGGACAGCACTCTCGACGACCTGAACACCTTCCTCGAGCGCCGGCTGCCCCCGCATTGGGTGCCGCGACAGATCGAGCTACTGCCCGAACTCCCCTTCTCACCCAACGGCAAGGTGCGCAAGCGGGTCCTGCGGGACCGGTTGCGGGAGACCGCCGCGCGCCCGGACCAGCCCTGATCCTCAACACACCGCACAGCACACACATCCCTGGCGCCCCACAGCGGCAGGACCCACAACGACGGAAGGACATCCGCCATGGCTGGACAGCAGGCGGCGAAGGCGACGTTTCGAATGCTGTCGTGGGACGAGAAGCCCCTCGGCGAGGAGCAGGAGGGCGGCCCACGCATCGTGCATGCCTCGACGACCCAGAGGTTCGAGGGTGAGATCGAGGGCGACGTCCGCGCCGAGTACCTGATGGTGCGGCCCGACGACACGTTCGCCGACATCGCCGGCATGCTCACGGTTACCGGCACCCTCGGCGGCCGGAGCGGCGGCTTCGCCCTGCGCACCAATGGCACCTTCGACAAGGGCACCCTCCAGGCCGAGCTGTGGGTCGTCCCCGGGTCCGGCACCGGGGAGCTGGCAGGGCTCTCCGGAGGCGGCAACTACCTCTCCCAGGAGGAGGCCGCGGGCACCGTCTCCCTCAGCTACCGCTTCGACTGACCCCCGCTCACCCCGTCATTCCCCGTACGTACAGGCAGGAGACCACGCACATGCCCGTTCCGACGTCCCAGGATTTCTTCATCCCGTCCGCCCAGCACCAGACCACCCTCCCTCCTGAGAAGATCCTGCATTCTGCGAATTCCGGCGTCATCGTCGAACGGGTCGGTCAGCTGCGGGCCGAATTCCGTTCGGAAGGGCGCCAGTTCGGCCGGGAACTCGCCGAATACCTGAACACCAACTATGCGGGAATCGTGTCCGTCTTCGTGTACGAGGAGACGTTCGGCGTCAAGGACCGGCTGCATTTCCTCATGCACCTGAAGTCCTTCGACGCGTACGAGACGCTGGTGCAGATGGGCACCCAGGACGCGGGGTGGCGCGACATCATGATGCGCCCCCGCATCCCCGAGGAGCGCGGCGGCGGCACCTGGGACCGCATGTTCCTCGACGGCGGCCTCAAGGAAGAGGTGCTGATTCCCTCGACCTTCGGCATGTACGGCACGGCCGACAGCAAACTCGACACCGTGCGCGAGGACGGCAGCGGCGGTGTGCGCTTCGACGTCCCCACCGCGCAGTTGCAGACGGACGTCCCGGCCGACGAGATTCTGCACTCCGCCAACTGCGGCATCCTCATGCACCGCACCGGCGAGCTGAACTACGCCTTTCGGGGCGAGGGCCGCATGTTCGCACGGGCCCTGTGCGACGCCTGGAACGAGAGCCTCAAGGGCCACGCGACGATCTTCCTGTACGAGGAGGCCTTCGGGAAGTCCGACCGCATCCACCACTTCATCCACCTGAAGTCGCTCAGCTCCTACTACACGCTGATGGGGCTGCGCGCGGTCAACACCTCGGCCACCCGGGAGGTGTTCACCAAACAGTGGATATCCGACGAGCGGGGCGGCGGCGGGTGGGAGCGCATGTTCGTCCAGGGCTCCTTGGGAGATCTGGCACTGACGCCGCAGCACTGGGGCATGTACGCCACCCAGGCCGCCGAGGGCGAGTGATCGGGTCGTGTACGACGTCATAGTCGTCGGGGCCCGCGCCGCCGGTGCTCCGGCCGCCATGCTGTTCGCCCGTTCCGGCCACCGGGTGCTCCTGCTGGAACGCTCGGTCTTCCCCGCGGACACCCTCTCGACGCTCTACATCCAGCAGCCGGGCGTGGCCCGCTTGGCCCGCTGGGGCCTGCTCGACGCCGTGCGGGCCACCGGCTGCCCGCCACTGGACCGCGTCCTCTACGAGGTGGGCGGTGTCCGGGTGACCGGCTGCTCCAGCGGCATCGACGGCATCCGCGAGGCGTACGCGCCCCGGCGGTACCTCCTCGACCGCATCCTCGTCGAGGGCGCTGTCGCCGCGGGGGCCGAGTTCCGGGACGGCAGCGAGGTCACCGGCCTCGTCCACGACGGTGACCGGGTGGCCGGCGTCCGCTGGAACGGCCCGGACGGCGCCGTGCACACCGAGCGGGCCCATCTGGTGGTGGGAGCCGACGGGATGCGCTCCACGGTCGCCCGGCTCGTCGGAGCCGCCAAACAGGTCGAGCACCCCGCCCTCACCTGCGCCTACTACACTTTCTGGCAGGGGCCGCGCACGGACTTCGAGATGTACGAGGGGCCCACGGGATGGATCGCCGCGGTCCCCACCAACGACGCCACCCTGATCGCCGCCTACCACCCGCAGCACCGCTTCGACGAGGTGCGGCGGGACGCCATGAACGCTTACCTCGAAAGCGTCCGGGTCAACGCCCCGGCCCTGCACGCCCAACTCGACGACGCGGAACGCATGGAACGCCTGTACGGAACGGGCGACCAGCAGAACTACTTTCGCACCGCCACGGGGCCAGGCTGGGTGCTCATCGGTGATGCCGGCCACCACAAGGACTCACTGACGGCCCAGGGCATCGGCGACGCGCTGATGCAGGCGGAGCTGCTCGTCGAAGGGGTCCGGGAGCACGTCGGCGACCCGGTCGCGCAGGCCGCCGCTCTCAGCGCTTTCGCCACCGAGCGGGACGCGAGGCTCGGCGGCCCGTTCCAGGCCACCTTGGGGGTGGCGCAGGCCGATGCCCAGGGCCGCAGGATCGCCCTCCTGCGCGCCGTCTCCACCTCGCCCGAACTGACCCAGCGGTACTTCGACACGCTCTCGGGCGTCGCCCCGCTCGACGGTCTCTACACCCCGGAGCTGCTGCGGCTGATGCAGGAGGTGGCCGCCACGGGCTAGGTCCGCGGGAGCGGGGAGGGGTGCCCGGCGGCCGGACGGAATCCGCGATTCCGTCCGACCGTCGCTGAGGTTGTCGCCTCGTCGGAACCCGCTCAGTGGCGTGCGAACGCGGCCAGCACCTGCTCGGTGCTGCGCACCCGGCCGAGCAGTGGCATGACCCGGGACACCGAGTCGCGGTGGGCCGCCGCGTCGAACGCCGTGGTCGCGTCCTCGATCAGCACCTGCTCGAAGCCGCGGTCGTAGGCCTCACGGGCGGCGGACTCGACGCCGAGATTCGTCGCGACCCCGGCGAGCAGCAGCGTCGTGACGCCGTTGCGACGCAGCAGCACCTCCAGGTCCGTTCCGTAGAAACTGCCCCACTGGTGCTTGGTGACGACATGATCGGCGCAGTCCGTCAGCCGGGGGACGATCTCGGCCCAGTGCGGCGGGACGGGGACGCCCGCGGGCACGCCGGCGTCCGTGCGCGGCGCGGGAAACGGCACCCCCGACAGGCCCATCGACCCGCGGACCATGACCACCAGGCCGCCGAGTTCGCGCAGCGCCGTCGCGGTCCGACGCGCTCTGCCGACCGCGTCCTCGGCGGTATGCGGTCCGAGTGCGGTGGCACCTCCCATTCCCTCGACCACGCCGCGCTGGAAGTCGACCAGCACGAGAGCGGTGGTTTTCGGGTCGATTGCCAAGGCGTCCTCGGTGCTCATGCAATTCCCTTTCGCTCCGTGTGGGCCCGCGAAAAGGCCCGCTGGAAAAGGCTAGGGAATTGCGCGAGACCGCCCTGCTCAACACTGAGCAGCCCGGTCCGGAGCGCCCCCCTAGCCTGCAGGCAAAGCCCGGCCGGAAAAAGGAGCTGACGAAAGAGTGCTCAGCCTTGAGACACGGCGCGCTGTGGCCGAACTGACGAAAGCGGTGAAGGACGTCGGTCCGCTGGCCCACGCGTTGGCGCCTCCCCTGCACGTGGCGCCCGCCGATCGACGAGGGCTCCAGCGTGTCCTGGACCGGGTCACGGAACGGCTCCACGTGCCGCCGATGCGGCTGACCAACCGCAAGAACCTGAGCCCCTTCGACCGGGTCGTCAGCGCCCGTCTCGCACTGGAACGGCTGGCGGCACCGCTCGCGGCCACGACCACGGACGAGCATTCCGACGAGTTCGACGCGACAGTGGACTCCGCCCTCGCCCTCGACTTCGACAGCTTCTGTGAGCGGGACACCGTGCACGCCGCGGACGGCGTCGCGCTCCCTGGCTACGCGGCCGGCGATACGGACGCCCCCGGGGTGGTCCTCGCGTCGGCCTGTGGAATGCCGGCCCGGCTTGCCGAGGTGTGGATGCGCAGACTCGCGGTGCACAACCGAGTGGTCACCTGGGAGAGCCGGGGACTGTTCGTGGACACGGGCGGAGGCGGCGGCGCGACCGACGTCGCCACCCAGGTAGGCGACCTGTTCGCCGTCATGGACCACTTCGGCCTGCGGCGTGCCCACGTCGTCGGCCTCTGCGGCGGCGCGGTCCTCGCGGTGCGTGCCGCCGACGCGCGTCCGGAGCGGGTCGGCTCCCTCAGCCTCTGGCACGGCGACTTCGAACTGGGCGAGCACGCGCCGAAGACGAGCCATCAGCGCAATCTCCAGGCGTTCATGGCCATGGCCGCGGAGAACCGGGTGAGTGCGAGCAGCGTGCACGCCGTGCTCTGCCGGTCGATGCTGACCACCGTCCCGCCGGGCCTCGCCCACCTCGTGCTCTACCCGTACGCCACCCCCGAACTGCTCTTTCGCTACTGCCAGCTCAACGGCGCTCTCATGGGCGCCGACCTCGCCACGCAACTGCCCCGCATCGAACAGCCCGCGCTGGTGGTGACGAGCGTGGACGACGACACCGCCCACCCCGACGGCTCCCGCTACGTCGCCGCGGCGCTGCCCCACGCACGTCTGGTGGTGGCCGACAGCGGAGACCATCTCGGGCTCTTCCGGGCCGGGAACGCGATGCTCGACCTCGCCACGCGCTTCATCACTCAGGGGGAACCGTGAACCGCGACCAGGCCGCCGTCCCGCACGCCCTCGTCCTCTCCGCCTCCGACCCGGCCGGGCTCAAGGCGAGCGCCCGCCTCCTGCGGGAGCACCTCGTCGAAGCCGCCGCGCGGGACGGGCACCGGGAACTGTCGCTCGCCGACGTGGCGTACACCCTGCAGACCGGAAGGGCCGAGCTGGAACACCGTCTCGCGATCACCGTGACCGAACTGACCGATGTGGACGAGGCTCTTGACGCCTACCTCGCGGGCCGGTCACACCCCGCACTGGCTACGGGCACCTCCGACGACGGGGGCGGCGGCGTGAGCGGCGCGGTCCGTGCGTCGGTCAGTGCGGTCGGTACCGCCGCGACGACGGAATGCGAGGCGGCCCGCGTCTGGGTGCACGGCGCGCCCGTGGACTGGCGCGCGCACTGGACGCAGCCGGCCAGACGCGTCTCACTGCCCACCTCCACCTGGGGCGACGAGACGGACGACGCCGGGCGGGAGACCCCCCTTCGGACGACGGCCCCGAACGACAGGGGAGACAGGAATCACGCCGTCGACGCGTCGGCCGCTCTCGCCTGGCTGACCCGGACGTACGCGCAGGTGTCCGGTCTGTCGCCGGAGCAACTCGAACCCCGTACGCCACTGGACCGGTACGGCCTCAGCTCCTTCCTCGTCTCGCGACTGAACTCACGGCTGGAGGAAGAACTGGGCGAGCGGGACCGCACGCTGTTCTACGCCCACGCCGACCTCGCCGGTGTGGCGGACGAACTGGCCCGCCGCCACCCGCACCTGCGGACGGCGGACCGCCCGGGCGACGACACTCGGCACACCACGACACCCGCCGCGGCACGCGGCACCGGCCGGGCCGCGGAGGGGCCGCACGACGACGGCGCCGTGGCTGTGATCGGCATCGCGGGACGCTACCCCCAGGCACCCGACCTCGACATGCTCTGGCAGCGTCTGGTCAGCGGCACCGACTGCGTGACGGCCCTGCCCGCGGACCGGACGCGGGACGACTGGCCCGCCGACCTCGCGCACGGCGGCTTCCTCGATCGCATCGACGCCTTCGACCCCCTGCTCTTCGGCATCACCCCGCGCGACGCCGACCTGATGGACCCTCAGGAGCGGATCTTTCTCGAAGTGGCGTGGGAGGCGCTGGACGACGCCGGATATCCGCGCAGCCGGCTGCGCGAGCGCCACTCCGGAAAGGTGGCCGTCTACGCGGGCGCCATGTACAACGAGTACCCCTACTTCGGAGTGGAGTCGACGCTGCGCGGCGATCCGCTCGACACGGGGACCACCCTGGGCGGGATCGCCAACCGGGTCTCCTACCACTTCGACCTCAACGGCCCCAGCCTGACGGTCGACACGATGTGTTCGTCGTCGCTGGTCGCCATCGGCCTGGCGATACGGGCCCTGCGCTCCGGCGAGGTGGAGGCGGCCCTGGCGGGAGGCGTGAACCTGTCCGTCCACCCGAACAAGTTCCGCCAGCAACAACGCATGCGGCTCACCGCGCAAGGACGGCGCTGCCGCAGCTTCGGCGCGGACGGCGACGGCTTCGTGCCCGCGGAGGGGGCGGGCGTGGTGCTGCTCAAGCCTCTGCGCACCGCGCTGACCGACGGCGACCGCGTCCACGCGGTACTGCGCGGCAGCGCGACCGTCCACGCCGGCCGGACCAACGGCTTCCTCGTCCCGAACCCACGCGCACAGGCCGCCATGGTCGCCGCCGCCCTGCGGGATGCGTCGGTGCCCGCCCACACCATCGGCTACATCGAGGCACACGGGGCCGGTACGTCGCTGGGCGACCCGGTCGAGATCGCGGGGCTCGGCGAGGTCTTCGACGGCCGGGGCCTCGCGCCGGGGACCATCCCCATCGGCTCCGTCAAGTCCAACCTCGGCCATGTGGAACCGGCGGCGGGCATCGCCGGACTCACCAAGGTCATCCTTCAGATGCGGCACGGCCGCTTCGCGCCGTCCCTGCACGCGGAGGAGTTGAACCCCGGCATCGACTGGGACTCCGTGCCCTTCCGGGTGCAGCGGACGGCCGCCGACTGGCCCGCCGGCGAACACCCCCGCAGGGCCGGGATCAGCTCCTTCGGCGCGGGTGGCACACTCGCGCACCTGATAGTGGAGGAGGCACCCCCCGCCGCCCCGCGCGAGCAGAGCGCGGCCACCGCCGCCGGACCGCTCCTCTTCCCGCTCTCGGCCTACGACGAGCGGAGCCTGAGAGCGGTGACGGGACGCCTGGCGGCAGCGCTCGGCGAGCGGGACGGGCACAGCGCGGCCGACCTCGTCGATCTTGCGTACACCCTGCACGTGGGGCGGGAGCCGCTGCGGGAGCGGCTGGCAGTCGTCGCCACGGACCTCGCGGGACTGCGCGAACGCCTGGAACGCTTCGCCGACGGCGGCCCCGAGGCCGTCAGGGACGATCCGCACGCCTTCCACGGCCGCACCCGCGGTGGCCTGGCGTCCTCCTCGCCCGCCTCGAACGACACAGCAGCCCTGGCCCGGCACTGGGTCGACGGCGGCCGGGTCACGTGGACGGACGTGCGCCCGGACGACACCCCGTACGCGCCGCGTCTCGTGTCGCTGCCCTCGTACCCGTTCGCCCGGATGCGCTGCTGGCCGCCACAGCTGGACGCGGCCAATGCGACCGCCACCACCGCCACCGCCGCGGCACCGGTGGTCGCCGACACCCGCGTCGCCGAGCCCCTCCGGGACGACATCCCCCTGTACACCCGCGGCTGGCGGTCCGTCGGGGCCCTGCCCACGGTGTCGGGTGCACCGGACGAGGTGCTGCTCTGCCTTTTCTCGGACGCCTCGCAGCCGGTGGCCCGCGCTCTGGCGCAGCGGCTCAGCGGGCGGCGCGTGCTGCTGGTCCGTGAGGGCAGCGAACTGCGGGACGGTGTACCCGGCTACGTCGACGAGGCCGGGGCGCAGGACATCGTCCGCGGCTTCCTCGACGACCACACCGGGCCCGTCGGCCTGCTCGACCTGGCGGATCTGCACCGTTCGCCCGCCGAGTGCGGACTGTGGCGGGCCCGGCTCGCCGTACTGCGGACGCTGGTGCGCGAGCGGGCGGTCGCCGGACTGCGTGTCCTCCAGGTCACCTCGGGGCTGCAGAGCGTCGACGGACCGTCCACGAATCCGGCGGGCGCCAGGACCGCCGCCTTCGTCCGCGTCATCGGTGCGGAGTACCGCCGCCTCCTGGCCTCGGTTCTCGACACCGACACCGGCACCGGCCACGAGGAGGACCTCGTGACCCAGATCCTCGCGGAATGGTCGGCGAAGGAGGTCGTGGGGGAGGTGTGCCATCGGGCGGGGGCCCGGTTCCTTCCCGAACTGCGCCCGGTCCGCGCGCCCTGGCAGCCCCTGCGCACCGACCCTGACGCCGCCTACGTGATCACCGGCGGAACGCGCGGGATCGGCGCCCGCGTCGCCCGGCTGCTGGCGGAGCGCGGTGCCCGCACCCTCGTCCTGTGCGGAACGCCCCGGCCAGGGGGCGCGGCCGACGACGACCCTGTGGCCACCGAATCGGCGTCGACGGTAAGCGAGTTGCGGGAGCGGGGCGTGGACGTGCGGGTGCACCGGGCGCCGCTCACCGACCGGCAGGCGCTCGGGGCGATGCTCGCGGAGCTGCGGGGGACCGTCTCCCGCATCGGCGGCATTGTGCACTGCGCGGGACGGCCCGCCCGCGCCACCGACGGTTTCGCACACCTGGACCTCGAAGAGGCGCGGGAAGTGCTGGACCCCAAGGCCGACGGCCTGGAAGCACTGCTCGCCACCTTGGCGGACTCGGCGGACCAGGGCGACGACCCGGACTTCCTCCTCCTGTTCTCCTCGGTGTGCAGCGCGGTGCCGTCTCTCGCGGCGGGGTGCACCGATTACGCGGCGGCCAACGGGCTGCTCGACTTTGCCGCCGCGAGCCGATCCGGTACGGACCGCCCCCGAGTGATCTCCGTCGACTGGCCCCAGTGGGCGCAGAGCGGCGGCACCCGGCACCTGCCCAACCCATGCGCCCCGGTGGGTATCGGCCCGCTCACCGACGCCGAGGGACTTCGTGTCCTGGAGCGGGCGCTCGCCCTGCCCTCCGGTTCTCGGATCCTGCCGGCCGCCCCGCAGGAGGGCGCACCGCCTCCCGATCCCGACCGGCTGGTCCTGCTGCGAAGGGACGCCACCGTCGCCATGCCCGAGTCACCTGAACCGTCCGAACCACCCGAGTCCCTGATGGTGCCGCCCCGTTGGCTGATCGACATCTTCGCCGACACGCTGCGCATTCCGGCCGACGGCCTCGACACCTCGACGTCCTTCGGCGACCTCGGAGTGGAATCGATCATGCTCGGCGAACTGCTGCGCATGATCGAGGACCGGATCGAGAGACCCCTGCACCCGGCCGCGTTGCTCGAGCACCCGACCCTCGACGCCCTCGCCGCCCACCTCGGCGTCCTGCGGGCCGAGCCTCCGGACCACGCTGCACCGCCCGAGGAGCGAACCCCGTCCGACCGTCCGCCGTCGCGCCAGGAACGTACGCCGGACAACCGAATCGCGGTGATCGGTCTTGCCACCCGGTTCCCCGGCGCCCCGGACGTGGACTCCTTCTGGGCGGGGCTGCTTGCCGGCCGCGACGCCGTCACCGAGGTGCCTGCCTCCCGGTGGGACGTACGCCGGTGGTACCGGCCGGAGCGGGCCCCGGCCCGCAGCATGAGCAAGTGGGGCGGGTTCGTCGAGGGCATCGAGGACTTCGACCCGGCCTACTTCGGTTTCGGCGACGAGGAAGCCACTTGCCTCGACCCCGCCATCAGGCTCTTCCTCGAAGGCTCCGCGGCCTGTCTCCGTGAAGCCGGGTACGACGACGGCGAACTCGCGGGCCAGGACGTGGGCGTGTTCGTCGGCGCCCGGATGTCCGACTACGGGGCACGGGCCGGCACCTGGTCGGGCGCGCTCCGCTCCGACCAGAACTTCATCGCCGCGCACGTGGCACACCACTTCGACTTCCGCGGCCCCAACCTCGTGGTCGACAGCGCCTGCTCGTCGTCGCTGGTGAGTGTGCAGCTCGCCGTGCGCAGCCTGCTGGCGGGGGAGTCGCGGCTCGCCCTCGCGGGCGGCGTCGAGATCCTGTTGGACGAGAAGCCCTACCTCGAACTGAGCGCGGCCCGCGCGCTCTCCCCCTCCGGCAGATGTGCCACGTTCGACGAGCGCGCCGACGGTTTCGTACCGGCCGAGGGATGCGGGGTCGTCCTGCTCAAGCCGCTCGCCGCGGCCCTCGCCGACGGAGACCGCGTCCACGCCGTCATCGAAGCGGTGGCCGTCAACAACGACGGCCGCACCATGGGCGTCACCACCCCCAGCCCGGAGGCCCAGGCGCGCGTCGTGCGGCGCGCGCTGGAGGACGCGGGTCGGCGCCCCGAGGAGATCGGGATGGTGGAGGCACACGGCACCGGCACCCTGATCGGCGACCCCATCGAACTGCGTTCCCTCACCGACGTGTTCGCCGGGGTGCGCCCGGGATCGTGCGCCATCGGCAGCGTCAAGACCAACCTGGGCCACCTCCTGTCCGCCGCGGGCATCGCGGGACTCGCCAAGACCGTCCTCGCCCTGGAACACGGACTGATCCCCGCCACGCTCTCCTGCGAGCGCCCCAACCCGCGCTTCGACTTCTCCGCCTCCCCCTTCTTCCCCAACACCCGCCTGTCGCCGTGGCCTTCGGGAGCGGCTGAGCGCGTGGCGGGACTGAGTTCCTTCGGGCTGGGTGGCACCAACGCCCACCTCATCGCCGCCGCGCTCGACCCGGCGGAGCGCGAGGGGAGGCCGGTGCGACGCAGCCCTCTGCCGCCACCCCGCTTCCACCGCCGCCGATTGTGGCTGGAACCGCGGCGGGAGGAGCGGACGGCGCCCGCGCCCGCCCCCTCCTCGTTCCTGGACCTTGAACTGACCGTCGACGGACGCGACATCGCGCCCGCCCACCGGTCGAAGGCTGTGTGAGGGAGTCCCATGACCGCAGTTGAGTGCCGCACGACGGTGACCACAGGCGACTTCGTGCTCGGTGCGCACCGGGTGGACGGCGTCGCCGTACTGCCTGGCGCGGCCTTCCTCGACCTCGTGCACCGCATGCTGGCCGCGGCGGGCGAGGACCGGGCCCGAGCGGTCCTGCGCGACATCGTCTTCGTGCGACCGCTGACCGCCGTGGACGACCGCGACCGGCAGATCCACTGCACCGTGTCGGACCCCGACGCGCGCGGCGTCCACGACGTACGGGTACGCAGCCGCGCCCTGCGCGAGGACGGCCAACCTGCCCACGGGCAGGACTGGCAGGAGCACCTCACCGCTTCGCTCCACTACGAGGACGAGCCCCGGCCGCCTGACATCGACCCCGGTGCCCTGTCCGCGCCCACGGCGACCACGACGACGGCCATGGCGGACCGCTACCGGGCGGCCGCCGCCAGGAAAGTGGTGCACGACGCGCCGATGCGCTGTACCGGCACCCTCCACCGGACCGCGACCCACACCCTCGCCGCGCTGCGCCTCGAACAACCGGACACGGCGGGCGCGGCCGGGTTCGCCCTGCACCCCGCGCTGCTGGACGCCGCCACCCTCGTGGCGTTTCCCGAACCCGAGGGCTCCGCACCGGGCGAGCCGTATCTCCTCGTGCACATTCGCGAGTTCAGGGCGCCGCGTACCCCCACGGGCAGCTGCCATGTTCTTGTGCCCGCACCGGCCGGACCCACGGCGGCCGGTGGCGGCGCGGCCCTGACGCGCGATCTGACGCTCTACGACGACGACGGACGGTTCGTGGCCGCATGCACCGGCGTGACCTGGAAACGCGCCGAGTCCCCCGGTCCCCGACGCGGCGCCTCCGCCGAGCCTGCCGCGCCGCCCGCCGGGCGAGCCACCACCACGGACGTAGTGGCGCTCCTGCGGGGGCTGGTCGGCGCCTTCCTCGAACGCGCTCCGGAGACCGTCGACGCCCGTACCGGCTTCTACGACCTCGGCCTGGACTCCGTCGCGCTGCTCGCCCTGGGCCGGGAACTGGAACAGGTCGTCGGCGCACCCCTGTATCCGACCCTGCTGTTCGAGTACAGCGACATCACCAGCCTAGCCGCGCATCTGGCGGCCGAGTTCGACATCAACATCCCGGCGGCCCCTACTGACGTACCCGCCGAGGCACCCGTCGTCGGCGCAGCCGACCACCCCCAGGGCCGGGAAGCCCGCACCCGCTGTCTGGTCGACCGCTGGCAGCGAGAGGAAGTGCCTCGCCGCGACGTGGGGAGTCTCGGCCCACTCGTCGTCATGGGACCGCGCCGCTACACCACGGAACTCCTGCACGGGCTGGTCCCAGCGCTGCGCACCGTCGATACAGCGGAACAACCGCTCGACCAGGACAGTCACTCCACCGCGGCGGCCGAGGCCGCCCGCGCTCTCGACATGCTCGTGGACCTGGACAGTGGCGCGGCGGCCGAAGTCGCTCTCGTCCTGCCCGGTACCGCCGACGAAACCTGCGTCACCGACGTGTGCGTCGCCCTCTGGCGCACCGCACGGGCCCTGAGCGACCGCGGCGGTACCGCAGGCGTACGACTGCACGTCATCTGCCCTGACACCGACGAACACGCGCCCGTCCCCGCCGCCCTCGCGGCCCTGGCCCGTACCGTCACCGCGGAGACACCCCGCCTGCGATGCAAAGTTGTGTCGGCCCCCGCCGCGAGTGGCGGCGCCGCCACCGCCGAGGAAGTCCGCGAACTCATACGGGCGGCGGTGCTCGATCCCTCCGACGAGTCGGAGGTCCGCCACGAGGGCGGTCGCAGGATGGTCCGGCGCTGGCTGCCCGCGCCCCCGCCGTCCGTGGACGTCCCGGGAGCACTGCGCCACCAGGGCGTGTACCTGATCACCGGCGGGGCCGGCGGACTCGGCAAGCTGGTCGCACGACACCTCGTCGAGCGGTACACAGCCCGCGTGGTCCTGGCCGGCCGCGGTTCCTTGCCGGCGGACCTGTCAGCCGAACTCGGCAGCTGGCGCGGGGGAGAGGCCCGGTACGTCCAAGCCGACATCACCGACCCTGAGCAGGCCGTCCGCGCCGCACAGGAGACACGGGCCGCTTTCGGCCGTATCGACGGCGTACTGCACCTGGCCGGTGTCCGCGCGGACGGGGTGTACCCGCGCAAGCGCCTGGAGGAGATCACCCGAGTCCTGGCGCCCAAGGTCCTCGGTGCGCTGCACCTGGACGCGGCCACCGCCACCGACGACCTGGACTTCTTCGCCCTGTTCTCCTCCCTGTCCGCGATCGTGCCCAACCCCGGTCAATGCGACTACGCGGCCGCCAACGCCTTCCTGGGCGCCTTCGCCCACCGGCGCGCCGCGCGTACCGACCGGCGCGGCCGCACCATCGCCATCGACTGGACCTACTGGGCCGAGGGCGGCATGCGGCTCTCCGCCGGCCGGCTCCTCGGCGCCGGCCGGACCACCGGAGTCCTACCGCTGCCCACGGACAAGGGCCTGCACGCGCTGGAATGGGTGCTGCACTCCGGCCATGCCAGAACGGCCGTCCTGCACGGCCTCCCCGACGCGCTCGGCTCGTTGCTGCGCGAGGCGCTGCCGGAGGAGAGGACGCTCGCGCCGGAGAGGCGGCCGCTCATGGCTCCGCCCCCCGCACCGGACCCGGACGATGGCGCGGTCGCCGTCATCGGCATGGCGGGGCGCTACCCCGGGGCGCCGGACCTCGACGCGTTCTGGCAGCGCCTGGTCAACGGCGACGACTGCGTGACCGAGATCCCCGCGGACCGCTGGGACCACAGCCTCTACTACGACCCTGCCAAGGGTGCGGCGGGGCGCACGTACGGCAAGTGGGGCGGCTTCCTCGACCGCGCGTACCACTTCGATCCGCTGTTCTTCGGGATCTCCCGCCGCGAGGCCGAACGGATGGACCCGCAGGAGCGGCTCTTCCTCTCCACCTGCTGGCACGCTCTGGAGGACGCGGGATACCCGCCGCACACCCTGCGCGGCGAGGCCGTCGGTGTCTTCGCCGGCGTGATGTGGAACCACTACCAGCTCGCCGAGGGCGCGTCCGACGGCGTCGCCCCCTTCGCGCTGCACAGTTCGATCCCCAACCGCGTCTCCTACACCTTCGACCTCACCGGCCCCAGCATCGCCACCGACACCTCGTGCTCCTCCTCGCTCACCGCCCTCCACCTCGCGGTGGAGAGTCTGCGCACCGGAGGATCCGCGCTGGCGCTGGCCGGCGGGGTCAACGTCACCACACACCCGCAGAAGTACCTGCAGCTAGCCCAGGGACAGTGGCTCTCCACGGACGGCCGCTGCCGCAGCTTCGGCAAGGACGGCACCGGCTACGTGCCGGGCGAGGGGGTGGGCGCCCTCCTCCTCAAGCCGCTCGCCAAGGCGCGCGCGGACGGCGACCACGTGTACGGCGTCATCCGCACCACCGTGATCAACCACGCGGGCCGCACCGGGGGCGCCACGGTCCCGAGCCCCGACGCACAGGCCCGGCTGGTCGGCGCCGCGCTCGAGCGCGCGGGCTGGGACCCGGCGACCGTCGGCTATGTCGAAGCCCATGGCACCGGCACCGCACTCGGAGACCCCATCGAAGTGACGGCGCTCGCACGGGTGTTCGGGATGAGGCCGCCAGGCGCCGCACCGTGTCTGCTCGGCTCGGTGAAGTCCAACATCGGCCACCTGGAGGGCGCGGCAGGGGTCGCGGGCATCACCAAGGTGCTGCTGCAACTGCGGCACGGCACGGTCGCCCCCTCGCTGCACGCCCAGGAGACCAACCCGCACATCGACTTCTCCGCGACCCCGTTCGAGGTACCGCTGCGGGCCACCCCGTGGCCGCGCCAGGGAGAGCGGGCGCTGCGGTCCGGGGTCAGCGCGTTCGGGGCCGGCGGCTCCAACGCCCATGTCCTGATCGAGGAGTACGTGAATCGGTCCGCCGCGCCGAGGACAGGCGTACAGCCCGCCGGTGCACGGCTCGCCGTACTGTCCGCCAAGGACGAGGACACCCTGAGGCAGTACGCGCGTACCCTGGCCGACCGCCTCCGAGCGACCGCCCCGCCCCGCCGCGAGACGGTTGCCGACGACCGCGCTGTCGACGCGCTGGCCGAAGCGCTCTCCATTCCGCCGGATGCGAGGGACCCCCGCGCGACCCTCGCCGAACTGGGGGTGGACCACACCCAGTTGATGGCCATCCCCGCCCTGCTGCCCACCGCCCCTGACCTGGCCGCCCCCGACCTGACCGGGGTGGGCCTGGAGGAGACCCTCGGCGAACTGGCGGGCCGTTGCGCGGCACCGGCGGACACCGGCCCCGAGGCCCTCGATGACATCACGTACACCCTTCAGGTCGGGCGCACCCCGATGGCCCGCAGGCTCGCGGTGCTGACGGGCTCTGTCGAACACCTCGTCACGTCCCTGGGCCGGTACGCGGACGGCGCCCCCGCGGACCGGGCGCGCGGCGAGTACTGGAGTGAGGACGCGGACTCGGCCACCGTCTCATCCACGGAGAACTGCGTGGCCGCCTTCCGGAACGGACTCCCCCGCCAGTGCGCGGAGAGCTGGATGGCGGGCGTGGACCTGCCCTGGGAGGAGTGCTATGACCCGGCGACCCGCCCGCGCCGGGTGCCGCTGCCGGGCTACCCCTTCCAGGAGGAGCCGTGCCGGCTCGGCGGGTGGCGCGGGGAGCGGGCGGAGGCGGGCGACGGGGCGCCCCGTCCCACGCCGGACGACAGGGTGTCGGACGACGATGCGGAAAGCGACGTGGAGCAGGGCGCAGACATGGAACCTGTTGACGTTGACGCTGAAGCCGTCGAACTGCGGCTTCTCGACGGGGGGATCGCCCTCGTCACCCTGCGGTCGGCCACGTTCGGCGACGGCATGGTCGAGGAGTTGGAGTCGGCCTTCGGCCGCATCGCCGAGGACGACGCCGTGCGCGCCGTCGTACTGACCGGCACCGGCCGGATGTTCAGCATGGGCGGCGACGAACGCGCCCTGGACTCGATCGCCGCGGGCGAGGCGAGCTTCTCCGACGTTCCCTTCCTCTACCAAGGGCTGGCCCGTTGCGACCGGCCGGTCATCTGCGCGATGCAGGGGCACGCCGCCGGCGGCGGCTTCACCTTCGGCCTTCACGCGGACATCGTGGTCCTCGCCGAGGAGGCCGAGTACCGCGCCAACTTCCTCTCCTACGGGTTCACTCCCGGCCTCGGCGCCAGCCACGTTCTCGCACGACGGCTCGGCGCCGTCACTGCGGCCGAAATGCTGTTCACGGGTCGCGCCCTGCGCGGCGGTGAACTCGCCGCCAGGGGCGCGGACCTGCTCGTCCTGAAGGGAAGAGACGTACTGCCCACCGCCCTCGGCCTGGCCCGCGCGGTCGCCCAGCACGCGCCCGCAGCGGTGCGCGCCCTCAAGTCCGAACTGGCGCGGCGCGCGTGGAGTGACCTGGCGCCGGTCATCGAGAGCGAGGTGGCGATGCACCGGGAGGTGCTGGGGGAGGACGCGCGGCGGTTGGTGGCCAAGCGGTTCGGTGCCCTGGGAGGGCAGGGGACGCCTGGGCAGGCCGCTGACCTCCGGCAGGAGTACCCGGCGGAGAAGTCCCGTATCAGCGCGGAGGCGGTCAGGGCCGCGATCGAGGAGAGCGTCGGAGAGGTGCTGTTTCTGCGGCCCGACGAAATCGACGAGACGCGAAGCCTGGCCGAGATGGGGCTCGACTCGGTCGGCGCCGTGGAACTGATCGGCCGCCTCAACCGCAGACTCGGCACCGACCTGGACTCGGTCACCGTCTACGACCACCCGACGGTCCCCGCCCTCACGGAGGCGGTACGAGCCGACTTGGAGGGGGCAGCGGCCCTGTACCGGGAAGCGACGTTTTCCCCTGCGGGGGCTGTGGGGGCGCCGAATGGGGAAGCTGCGGGCGTGTCCGTCGCGGGGACGGACGGGGCGCCGATTGCGGCCTTTGATGAGGCGTCGTCGTCTACGGGCACCATCGGGACGCCGAGCGTGGAAGGAGCTGAGGGGCGGCCCGCGAGGGCCCCGGGGGCGCCGGCCGCAGGAAACGCCGGGGCGCCCGACACGGGAGCCGGCCGGGCGGCGCCCCCCTCCACTGCCCCAGGTGCCGCGCAGGTGGTTCTCGCCCCCGTCGAGCGCGTCGCCGACGAGGCGCGGACCGTGAGCCACGCCGAAGGGGGCCCCGGGCCCGTCTCCTCCCGGTCGATCGCTGTCATCGGTCTGTCCGGGCGTTTCCCGGATGCGGCCGATCCCGAGGCCTTCTGGGAGAACCTGGCCGCGGGCCGGTGTGCCATCCGCGAGGTGCCGTCCGAACGGTGGGACGTGGAGGCTCACTTCGCCGCCGACCGGCGAGCTCCCGACCGGACCTACAGCAAATGGGCGGCGCTGATGCCGGACGTCGACGCCTTCGACGCCCCCTTCTTCCAACTGCCGCCGCGCGAGGCCGAAACCATGGACCCCCAGCAGCGGCTGTTCCTCCAGGAGGCGTGGCGCGCGCTGGAGAACGCCGGGTACGCGGGGCCGGCCGCCGGCCCTCGTCGCTGGGGTGTCTTCGCCGGGTGCGCGGCGGGCGACTACATCGATCTGCTCACCGAGCAGGGGACAGCGGGCACGAGCGGCGCCTTCCTCGGCAACACCCCCTCCGTGCTCGCCGCCCGTATCGCTTACCACCTCGACCTGACCGGTCCCACGCTCGCCGTGGACACCGCGTGCTCCTCCTCCCTCGTCGCCGTCGACCTGGCCTGTGCGAGCCTTCTGCGCGGAGAGTGCGAGACCGCCATCGCAGGCGGAGTGTCCGTGCTGTCCACACCGAAGATGCACATCTGGACCAGCAAGTCGGGGATGCTGTCGCCGACCGGCCGTTGCACACCGTTCGCCGCGGAGGCCGACGGCATCGTGTTGGGCGAGGCGGTCGGTGTCGTCGTCCTCAAGCCGCTGGACCGGGCCGTCGCGGACGGCGACCACATCCACGGCGTCATCCTGGCGTCCGGCGTGAACGGCGACGGCAGGACCAACGGCATCACCGCGCCCAGCGCCACCTCGCAGAGCGAACTCATCACCCGCGTACAAGAACTGGCCGGTATCGGCCCCCAGGACGTCGGTTACATCGAAGCGCACGGCACCGGCACCGAACTGGGCGACCCCATCGAGGTGAAGGCCCTCAACGCGGTCTTCGGGCCGACCGCCGCAGAACCCGGCACGATCGGCCTCGGCTCCGTCAAGGGAAACATCGGGCATACGACCACGGCAGCGGGCGTCGCGGGGCTGATCAAGGTGCTGCTCGCCCTGCGCCACCGCGCGCTTCCGCCGACGCTCGGTTCGCCGCACATCAATCCCCGTATCGATCTGGACGCCGGCCCCTGCCGTGTCGTCCATACGCTGGAGCCGTGGCGCCCGGGACCTGACGGGCGCCGTATCGCCGGGCTCAGCAGTTTCGGATTCAGCGGCACCAACTGCCACCTCGTGATCGCCGAAGCACCTCCCATCGGCCCGTACCCGGTGCGAACCCCGGATGGGGCTGATGAGGAACTGATCGTCGTCTCGGGCCGGACCGACGCCGAACTGCGCCGCCGAGCCGCCGACCTGGCCCATGCGTTCGCCGGGAACCCGAGCGAGGCAAGGCTGCGCAGCATCGCTCACACCCTTGCCACCGGACACCGCCACCACGCCGTTCGCGCGGCTTTCAGCGTCACCGATCACACCGGCCTGATGGAAGGGCTTCGCTCGATCGCGGAGAACGGACCGGATCCCGTACCCGACCCAGCCCCCGCCGCACCGCAGGATGACGCCACGGCCTCCCGTTCGGCGAGTACCGCTGCTGACGTGTACCGCTCGGGCCGACTGCCTCACTGGCAGACCCTCTTCGCCGGTCCGCCCGCGGGCCGGGTGCCGCTGCCGCCCTACCCCCACACCAAGGATCGCTACTGGCCTGCGCGACCGGACCCGGCCGACGGCAGCCGGAAGAAAGAGGCAGGGACCGCCGCCGACGAGGCGCAGGAGACCAGGACGCTGCGGATCGGCCCCGATCACTGGATCGTCGCGGGACATCGCGTCGCGGGCCGCACCGTCCTGCCCGCGACCGCCACCGTCTGTCTCGCGGCGGCCGCGGCCCTGGCAGAAGGCGCGTCAACTCCTCTGCTGATGCGCGGACTTCGCTGGACGCTCCCCCTGGAGGTCGAAACCCCCACCGAGCTCCACCTCACGCTGCGGACCGGGCCCCGTAAGGCAACCGTCGCCCTGTCCACCACGGTCGACGGTGCACCTGCCACGGAACACGCCCGCGTGCTCCTGCCCCGCGACCTCCACGACGTCCGCAACCTCCGCGACCCTCGTGACCCTCGCGACGAGAATTCGGACGGGACTTCGCCCGCGCCCTCCCAGGGCGAGCGTCTCGACCCCGCCATCCTGACCGGTGCCGGGACGCGCAGCTGGAGCGCCGACGAGCTGTACCGCACGTTCGAACGTGGCGGTCTGAGCTACAGCGGCGCCTTCCGTTCCCTGACGGAACTGCGCGCCCACGGACCCGACGAGGCGATCGGAACGCTGCTGCCGCTCGAGCCCGTCTCCTTCGACGGGGCGAAGACGACGACCGTGCCGCACCCGGCCGTGCTCGACGGCGCCCTCCAGAGCGTGGTCGCACTGCTCGCGGACGGCACCGCCGACTCGTCGACGGCCCGAACACCGCTGCTGCCGTTCTCCGTGGACGAGGTGTGCGTCCTCGATCCCGCCGCCGTGCCCCGCTACGCCCACGTCCAGGCCACGGGGCCGGGCACCGGGGCGGACCGTCGGTTCACCGTCCGGCTGGCCGACTTCGCGGGACGCGTCTGCGTACGCTTCGACGGGGTTACCCTGCGCCCCGCAGCGCCGGCACCGGCACCCGCATCGACCCCCGAGCCCCCCGCGCTGTACCGGCCGGTCTGGAGCCCGCTGCCCGCCCAGAACGATCCCGAGCCGGTGTCGGCGCCTCGGCGGGTCGCCGTCCTGGGCGATCCAAGCGACCCGTTGGTGCATGCTCTGCTCGGCCGGAACCCCGGAGTCGTCGTCCGCTGTGTGCCGCTCACCGAGGCGGAGGCGGTCTTCGACGAGCGGGAGGAGCCCTACGACACCGTCTACGCGGTCGTACCGGGACGCGGCCGGGCGGCGCCCCCGCTGGACCGGCCGGCCGCCGCGAACGATCTGACGACGGCTGTGTTCCGTACCGTCAAAGCGGCGCTGGCGGCGGGCCGGGGACGGGCGCCCCTCACCTTCGGGATCGTGCTGCGCGGCGCGGTCGCCGTCCGCGCCGAGGAGGTCCCGTACCCGGAGGCGGCCGCCGTCACCGGACTCGCGGCGGCCCTGGCCGCCGAGTACCCGCGCTGGCGGGTCGGCTGTCTGGACCTCGGGGAGCCGGACGATGCCCGCGCCGAGGCGGACCGGATACTCGCCGCCGACTGGAGCTGCCCCCTGGTCGCCGTGCGCGGGCGACGGAAATACGTCCGTACGCTCGAAGCGGTCTCCGAACCTGTATCTGCGCCGGCTTCAGCGCCGGGCGCGCCCTGGCGCGACGGGGGCACATATCTGATCCTCGGCGGCACCGGCGGGCTCGGGTTGGCGCTGAGCAAGCACCTGGCCCGCCGGCACCGAGCGCGGCTCGTCTGGCTCGGACGACGGGCGCCGGACGCGGGCGTCGAGGCGGCTCGCGCCGAGATCACCGCCCTCGGCGGGAGCGCCCTGTACCTGCGCGCGGACGCCGCCGACGCCGAGGCCCTGCGCGCCGCCGTCGTGACGGCCCGCACCGAGGTCGGCCCGCTCAACGGTGTCGTCCACGCGGCCCTCGACCTGCGGGACAGCACCCTCGCCACCATGAGCGAGAGCGACCTCACGGCCGTACTCGACGCCAAGACCAAGGGCGCGCTGGTCCTGGCAGACGCGGTGCGCGAGGATCCACTGGACTTCCTGGTGTTCTTCTCCTCCGCCGTCTCCTTCCTGCCGGCGGCGGGCCAGGGAAACTACGCGGCGGCCAGTAGGTTCGAGGACGCACTCGCCACGGAGCTGCGTCATGGGGGCGTCCCGGCGTCAACGGTCAACTGGGGCTACTGGGGCGGTGTCGGCGCGGTGGCCACCCCTGAGTACCGGCGCAGGTTCGCCGAGTTGGGCATCGAACCCATCGAGGTGGCTGAGGGGCTGACCGCCCTGGAGCGGGTGCTGACCTCGGCGCTTCCCCAGACCCTCGTCCTCAACGGCGCGGCGAGCGACCTCGTACCGGACCTCCTCAAAACCTGCCGCCCCACGCTCGCCTCGGCCGTGCGCGGTCACGCCGAACTGGTCGCCACGGCGCGCGACCTCCTCGACCGCAGGTTCCGCGGCCTGCCCGGCATCCCCGTGGTGGGCGAGGAGACGACCGTCGGCGGGCTGGCTGCCGCGCTCCATCTCACCCCGGACAGCAAGCGGCTCTTTTACGCACTGCTGGACATCCTGGAACGCAGGGGGACCATCCGCCGGACCGGAGACATGCTCACCCTGCTGCCGCCCGACACTCGCCGACGGAGCGGGGAGGATGAGGACTTCACCGAACGTCACCCCGGACTCACCGCCCATCTGGACCTGCTGCGCCGGTGCGTCGACGCGCTGCCCGACGTCCTCGCCGGACGCGTGAGCGGTGTCGAAGTGCTGTTCCCCAGGGGCGCCACGGACGAACTCGCCCGCGTCTACGGCGGAAACCTGGCCGCCGACCACCACCACGCGCTGCTCGCTGAGGAGGTCGCCACCGAGGCCGCCCGGCTCACGCGGTGCGAGGAGCGGACCGCCCGCATCCTGGAGATCGGCGCGGGAACCGGGGCGGGCACCGATGTCGTCCTGCGCGTCTGCGCCGAGTCGGCGGTCGAGGTGCGGTTCCACTACACCGATGTCTCGGCCGCCTTCCTGAGCCGGGCCAAGGAGCGGTACCGGGACCGTCCGGAGGTGACGTTCGGCCTCTTCGACGTGGAGCGAGACCCGCGCGAACAGGATCTGGACGTGCCCGAGGACGGCTACGACATGATCCTCGCGGGAAACGTGCTGCACGCCACCGCTGACCTGTCGGCCGTTCTCAAAAGGATCGTCTCGCTGCTCCGCCCCGGCGGGCTGCTGCTTGTCAACGAGGTCACCCGGGCGGACGACTTCCTCACCTTGACGTTCGGACTCACCGCTGGCTGGTGGCGGTTCGACACCTCGGACGGCCGGCTCGCGCACGCACCCCTGCTGTCACCCCGGCAGTGGCGTGCGGCTTTGACGGCGGCCGGCACCACGCCCGAGCGGGTCCGCGGTCTGCCCGGCATGCCTGAGGAGGAGCTGGCCCAGGCTGTTCTCGTGGCGCGCCGTCGGCCGGCGGGAGCGTGGAGCACGGAGCCGGATCCCGTCACCGCGGCCCGCGCGCGCCGTTACGTCAAGGACGTCTTCGCCGAGGTACTGCATTTCACCGTCGAGGCCCTGGACGAGACGGCGGGCTTCGACACCTTCGGCATCGACTCCCTGGTCAGTCTCGCCCTGGTGGACCGCTTCGAGCGCGATCTCGGCGAACTGCCCTCTACTCTCCTTTTCGAGCATCTGACCATCACGGATCTGGCTGCCCATCTCATCGAGGCCCACGGCGCGTCCTTGGCGGCCGTGATCGGCCCCGAGGGCCGCGCGAACCCCGCCGAGGAGCCGCCGGACGCGAGCGAGGCGCAGATCGCCACGAAGAACGTGTCGCCCGAGGACGACACGGCCGAACCCATCGCGGTGATCGGCGTGGCGGGCCGGTACCCGGGCGCCCCCGACGTCGACACCTTCTGGTCGAAGATCTCCGAGGGTGCCGACTGCGTCACCGAGGTACCGGCCGAACGCTGGGACTGGCGCACCCACTTCTCCGCGCAGCCCGGGCAACCCCAGCGCACATACGGCCGTTGGGGCGGATTCATCGACGGCGTGGACCTGTTCGACCCGGCCTTCTTCGGGATCCTGCCGCGCGACGCCGCGGCGATGGACCCGCAGGAACGGCTTTTCCTGGAGACGTCCTGGACCCTTCTACAAGACGCGGGCTGTCTGTCGCCCCGCACACGGCAGCCGTCCACCGGCGTCTTCGCGGGCACCATGTACGGTGCCTACGGGCAGCTTGCCGCCGCCGGAGGCTGGCCGCGGGGGCGGTACGGGGACGGCCACTCGCCCTCCTGGTCGATCGCCAACCGCGTCTCCTACACGCTTGACCTGCACGGGCCGAGCTTCACCGTGGACTCCGCCTGCTCGTCCTCGCTGACGGCCGTCCATCTGGCGGTGCAGAGCCTGCGGCGCGGAGAGTGCCGCATGGCCATCGCGGGGGGAGTCAACCTCATCCTCCATCCCGCCCACCTCATCGCGCTCAGCTCGATGAACATGCTCTCGCGCGACGGTGCATGCAAGGTCTTCGACGAGAGCGCCGACGGGTTCGCACCGGGGGAGGGCGTCGGCGCCGTGCTTCTCAAACCCCTTGCCGCAGCGCAGGCCGACGGCGACACGATCTGGGCCGTCATCAGGGGCAGCCATGTGAACGCGGGCGGACGCACCTCCGGTTACACCGTCCCGAACCCGAACGCCCAGGCCGCTCTCGTCAGGGAGGCATGGCGTGACTCGGGAGCCCGCCTCCGCTCCCTCGGCTACGTCGAGGCTCACGGCACCGGCACCGCGCTGGGCGACCCCATCGAGATCGCGGGCCTCGCCAAGGCGCTGACCGGGCCTGAGGCACCCGCCGTGTGCGCGCTCGGCTCGGTCAAGGCCAACATCGGCCACCTGGAGGGCGCGGCCGGCATCGCGGGACTCACCAAGGTGCTGCTGCAGTTGCGGCACCGCCGGATCGCTCCGTGCGCACGACTGAACCGGCTGAACCCGAAGATCGAACTGTCGGGGACCCCGTTCCACCTGCCGACCGAGCTCAGCCCCTGGCCGGGACCTTCGCCACGCGTGGCCGGGGTCAGCTCCTTCGGCGCGGGCGGAGCCAACGCGCACCTCGTCATCGAGGAGTACATTCCCGCCACGGCCTCCGGTGCGACACGGATACCCGAGGCGACCGAGCCGGCCGAGGAAGGACGTCCGTACGCCCCCGAGGCCGAGCGCTGGCTGTTGCTCTCCGCCCGTACGCCTGAGCAACTGCGAGTGCAGGCACGGGACTTGGCCGCGTTTCTGCGACAGCGTGTCGACGTGCCTCTGCATGAGGTCGCCTACACCACTCAGGTGGGCCGCGCGGAGCTGCCGGAACGCCTCGCGGTCACCGCGGGCGACCGTGCGGGACTGATCGACGCGCTGACCGCCCTGGCCGAGGGGCGCACCACGCCGGGTGCCCTGACCGGCACCGCGGGACCCGCGGGCGGCCTCTTCGACGACGAGGACGGCGCATCCTTCGTCGCGGACCTCCTCTCCCGTGGCCGCCCCGCAAAGCCGGCCAGGCTCTGGGTCGACGGGGCGCCGGTCGACTGGCGCGGGCTCTGGCCGCAGACGCCCCCGCGCAGGGCCCCCTTGCCGTCCTACCCCTTCGAACGCAAGCGTTACTGGCTCCCCGAGCCCACCGCAGAGGGGGCCGCGCCCGCATCCGTCCCTGAGCGGTCGGCCGCGTCGACGTCACTCTCACTGTCACCCTCGCCGGAGTCGCCGGAGTCGCCGGAGTCGCCGGAGGACGCGGGGACAAAGGTCACGCTCCTCGCGCCGCGCTGGCGGCCGGAGCCGCCGCCCGCGAGGCAGGGGAACGCGCCCGGTGTCGCCCTCCTGCTGGCCGAGGGGCCGCAGGCCGACAGCCTCGCCGACGGCCTCAGCAGGCTGGGCGCCCGCTGCGTCCGGGTCGCCCCGGCGCAGCATTACGCCCGCACATCGCCCGACTCCTACGCTCTGGACACCGCGCGCCCGGAGGATCTGGCACGGCTCGTCGAGGACCTGCACGCCGACGCCCTGGTGCCCGACGCGGTGGTCCACGTCGCGCCCGACACGTACGACGACGCCGATGTCAGGAGCGGTTTCCACCCCCTCCTCTGGACGGTCCGTACGCTGTGCGCCGTCCGTACGGGAGCGCCCCTGCGCCTCGTCACGGGCCATGCGGACGCGCCCGCGGGCCGCCGCCCCGCGCAGCGGGCACTGCCGGCCCTGTTGCGCACCCTTGCCCTCGAACACAGCGCCTTCGCGGCGGCGGCCGTGACCTTCGACTCGCCCGTCCGTCCCGAGGACGTCGCGTCCGCGCTGATCGCGGAAGTGCTGGCCGCCGATCCGACGGCGGCCCCGGAGAACCGGTGCGTGGAAGTGCTGATGACCCAGGGGACACGCCACGTCCGGGACCTGGAACCGCTGGGCGACCTCCAGGCGCTCGCTCCCACGGCACCCGGCAGCACCGGCCCCGCCCTGCCGCTACGGGAAAACGGCGTCTACCTGCTGCTCGGCGGCACCGGCGCCCTGGGGCGGCGGCTCGCCCGGCACATGACCGATCAGGCCCCCGCGACGGTGGTCCTGGCAGGGCGTTCCGTTGACGCGGCGGGCGCGGGCAGCGGGGCGGCCGAGGGTTCGTTCCCCGGCTCACGGATCGTGCCGTACAAGGTGGACGTGGCCGACGTCGACGACGTACGTCGGCTGGTCGCCGACGTGCGGCGGACCCACGGACCGCTGCGCGGCGTCATCCACGCGGCCGGAACCAGGCGCGACATGCGGGCCGTGCGCAAGACGGCCGAGGACGTCGCCGCGGTGCTCGACCCGAAGATCAAGGGAATCGAGCACATCGACGAGGCCACCGCCGGTGATCCGCTCGACTTCCTGGTCTGTTTCTCCTCCGTCGCGGCCCGCACCGGCAACCTCGGCCAGGCCGACTACGCGTACGCGAACGCCTACCTGGACGAGTTCGCCGCCCGGCGGGCGGAGCGCGAGCGGGCGGGAGAACGCAACGGGCGTTCCCTCTCCGTGTGTTGGCCCCTCTGGGCGGAGGGGGGCATGCAGGTGACGGACGGCACCCGCGCACTCTTCGCCCAGCGCTGGGACAGCGTCCCGCTCGCCACCGACAAGGGGCTGCGGGCGCTCGGCGCGGCGCTGGCGACGGAGGAGAGCTGCGTTGTCGTCAACGCCTCCCCGGCAACCACCGCGGTCCCGCCCGACGTCGCGGAACCGGTGACGGTGGTCGGCACCGCCGAGCGGGACCCGGACATCCTCCGGGAGGCCGCCCGGTCCGCGCTGCGCACGATGGCCGCCCGGTTCCTGCTCGTGGATGAACGGGAAGTGGACCTTGAAGCCGACCTCATGGACACCGGTTTCGACTCGATCTCCTTGACCGAGCTGATCAGTGAGGTGAACGAGCGGTACTCCCTCGACCTGCTGCCGACCGTCCTGTTCGAGTGCGCCGATCTGGACGCCTTCGCCCGGTACCTGGTCGAGAACCACGGCCCGGCGGTGGCCGCGACGCTACCGCTCACGCCGCCCGCACAGGTTGCGCCGATCACCCCGATTGCACCGGGTGCCGCGACCGCCCCGGCAGCAGCGGCCACGGCCGTACCGGCTGCACCGGCCGTCCCGACCACCACGACCACCCCAGCCGTACCCACCCTCCCGACCGATCCCCCGCTCCACCCGGTGCCGGCCCCACCACCCGCGCCGTCCCCCGAACCGGACCCCGACGCCATCGCGGTCATCGGCATCGCGGGTGTGCTCCCCGGGGCTCCCGACCTGGACACGTTCTGGACGCGGCTTGCCGCCGGTGACGATCTCACCGGCCCTGTCCCACAGGACCGCGCAGATCTGCTGGCGGATCCCCGTACGCGCGACGTACGCGGCGGCTTCCTCGAGGACGTACGCTCCTTCGACGCGGCGCTCTTCGGCATCTCGCCCCGCGAAGCAGCGCTGATGGACCCTCAGCAGCGTCTGTTCCTTCAGGCGGTGCGACGCGTCTTCGACGACGCGGGTCACGCGCCGAGCGCCTTCGCGGGAACCGCCACGGGGGTCTTCGCGGGGGTCGCCGCCAGCGACTACGATGACCTGCTCAGCAGCCATGACATCCCCGTCGAGGCACACTCGGCCAGCGGTGTCGCCTCCTGCGTCCTCGCCAACCGGGTGTCGCACGTCTTCGATCTGCGCGGACCGAGTGAGGCCCTCGACACCGCTTGTTCGAGCGCGTTGGTCGCCGTCCACCGAGCCGTCAGGGCGCTGCGCTCCGGCGAATGCGAGGTCGCCGTGGCCGGCGGGGTGAACGTAGTCCTCAGCCCCAACCTCTTCGTGGCCTTCGACCAGTCGGGGATGCTCAGCCCCGACGGGCGCTGCAAGCCCTTCGCACGGGACGCGGACGGTTACGGTCGCGGTGAGGGCGTCGGCGTCGTCCTGCTCAAACCGTTCACCCGCGCCCGCGCTGACGGCGACCACGTGTACGCCGTCATCCGCGGCAGTGCCGTCGCCCACGGCGGCCACGCCACCTCGCTCACCGCTCCCAACCCGCTCGCCCAGGCCCGGGTGATCACGGCGGCCCACCGCGACGCCGGCGTGCCCGTGTCCACCGTCGGCTACATCGAGACCCATGGCACGGGGACCCGGCTCGGTGACCCCGTCGAGATCGAAGGGCTCAAGAAGGCCTTCGCGCAACTGGCCTGTGAGCAGGCGGAAGGCGCACCGTCGGGTGCCACGACCGTGCTCGGTGCCGTCAAGTCCAACATCGGCCACCTGGAGGCCGCGGCCGGCATCGCAGGGTTGCTCAAAGTGGTGCTGAGCATGCGGGAGCGGCAACTCCCCGCCACGCTCCACCTCGACGACACGAACGATTACGTACGGCTCGAAGGGAGCCCGTTCCGCCTCAGCACACGCCTCGAACCCTGGTGTCCGGCGGACGGCCCAGAGGGCACCCTCCCTCTGCGGGCCGGTGTCAGCTCCTTCGGCTTCGGCGGGACCAACGCCCACGTCGTCTTGGAGTCTGCCGACGAACCACCACCCGCCCCGCCCACGGCCGGCCCGCACCCGCTCCTGCTCTCCGCGCCCGACGACACGGCCCTGAGGGGATACGCGGCCCGTCTTGCGGCGTACCTGGAGACCACCCCCACGGGCACACTGCCCCGCCTGGCCCACACCCTGCGGACAGGCCGTGACCCCTTCCCGCACCGCTGGGCCCTGGCGGCCGACACCCCCTCCCACGCCGTCGCCGCGCTGCGCGCCCTGGCAGCGGGAGAGGACTTCCCGGGGGCCCACCGAGGAACCGCACCCCAGAGCCACGAACGGACGGACGGTGCACAACCCGCAAGCCCGGCCTCCCCGCAGGACGCGTCCCCGGCCGTGCCGGACGAGGACCTCGCCGCGTGGGTCGTGGGAAGGCCCACGCGGTTGACCACAGGCCCGACGGCCCTGTCTGCGGGCTCGGTCCGGCGGCTGGCGGGAGTGCCGGGCTTCCCCTACGCCACCACGACGTACTGGTTCGCCGAAACCAAGCCCTCCGCCGACCCCGCGCACACGGCAACCGCCCCGATCCAGGAGAAAACGGTGCACGAAGAAGCAGCCGCACCCCAGCGGCGACGTGGCAGGAAACGTCCCCGGATACGCCTCGCACCGAGCCCGCGGATCGACGACACTCCGGAGCCCGACGACGTTCCTGCCGGGGCGTCGGAACCGCAAGCCGACCAGGAGCGGCGCGAGGTTCGCGAGGCGGAATCGGTCGCGGACATGGACGTGGAACAGATCGTGCGGCACGAACTGGCCACCATTCTGGCGGTGCCGGCGGACCTGCTCGACACCACCGGGCCCTTCGCCGACCTGGGCCTCGACTCGATCTTCCGGATGGAACTCGTCCGCAGGCTCAATGACTCGCTGGCCATGAACCTCAAGGCCGCTGAACTCTACGAGCACGATTCCGTCGAGGCGCTGTGCGCACACATCGCCGTGCAGACCGCAGCGAAGACCGAAGCGGACGACTCCCGCCCCGAGGCGGCCGCGATCCCGCCGTCGCCCTCCGGCCCCACCCTGCACGGCCAACTGCGCACCACGATCGAGGAGCAGACCGGAAGACCGCTTGACCCCGATCGCACCTTCGCCGACAACGGTCTCACCTCTTTCGAGATGCTCCGGGTCATCAGCACCCTCGAAGGAGTGTTCGGGCCGCTTCCCAAGACCCTGCTCTTCGACGAGGAGGACCTGACCGCCCTCGCCGCGGAAGTGGAACGCCGCTTCGGCGGCGATGCACCCGCCGCACTCGCCAGGGCGCGGACGGCGGACAAGAGGCACTGCGGTCCCCACGAGACGGCAGCGACGGCCGCCGACCGCGACGTGCAGGCGCACCGGCTCTCCCAGGAGGCGGACGACACCCTGCTCCTGCTGAAGCGGGACCTCGCCCGCACCCCCGCTGCCGCCGCGCTCCTCGCGGAACTGGACCGCCGCCACGGCAAGGAGAACGGTCTCGCGGGGCGCGACATCGCCCCGTACGCCTTGCTCGGACGCGCACGCGAAGGCTACTTCCACGTCTCGGTCCGGGGCGACGTGCTCTTCGCCTGGAGCTACGTCGGAACCAGTGAGGACTTCCCGGACCTGGCCGCCGAACTGGTCGCCTACGCGCGCCGCCACGCACTGCGCCCCAACTTCTTGTCCCTGCAACCGCTCGAGCGGGTCGCGGGCGAGCCATTCACCGCGACGCGGTTCGGCGCTCTCCAGCGCCTCGACGACCTGCCCTCGTTCACCCTGGGCGGCGGCCGGATGTCCCGGCTGCGTTACATGGTCAAACGCTTCGAGCGCTCCGGGGAGGTCCATACCGTCGGCTACCGCTCGGGCGACGACCCGGCGTGCGACGCGGAGATCGCGGAGCTCCTCGACCGCTGGACCGAGAACAAGAAGATGGTCAATCCGTACATCGAGGTCGTCCGGGAGGAGATCCGCGATGGCCGGCTGGCGGACAAACACCGGTTGTTCCTCACCAGGCTCGACGGGGCGCTGGTCAACGCGATCGTCCTCACCCGGATACCCTCCGAGCCCGGCTACCTCCTGGACCTGGAATTCTATCCGCCCGACGCGCCGTTGGGGGGCCTGGAGCACACGATGGTGCGCATCATCGAGACCTTGGTCGAGGAGGGCTGCACCACTCTCAGCCTCGGCGCGAGTTTCGGCATCACGGAGCAGGACTCCGCGAGCGCGGGGACAGGGTCGGAGCTGGAGAGGGAGCTCGCGGAACTGCGGTCCGTGGGCATCTTCGGGGAGGGCAACTTCCAGTTCAAGAACAAGTTCAGGCCGACGAACCTGCCGCTCTACCTGTGCCAGCCCACCGGAGCGGACCGCACCCCGGCCTCCGACCTGATCTTGATGATCGCGGACCCCGACCTGCTCACCGCCGACGGCGCGGCCCCGTTCGACGACGCCGCGCGGACCGTGCCCCAGGAACCCGGCCCCGGGGCTCAGGACCTCGTAGCCCTGGGCCGGAAGGTCCTCACCCTGCCGCACGACACCATCGGAACGGACTTCCTCACCGACTCCTGGGCGGAGCTGGACGGCCCGGCCGTGGAGCGGAGGATGGCCACGCTCGCCGAAGCGGCGGCAGGCGCCGACGGGCCGGCCGCCCATGGCCTGCCCGCCGCTGACTGGCTGCCCTTCGCGCACGCCGTACTCGTCGGTTCGGGGCGCGCCGCGGAGCGACTGCTGTGCTCCGTCTGGTCCGGCAGCCGCGCTGAGGTGCCGCACAACGGACTCTTCCCCACCCTCGCCTCGACCCTCGTCCTCGCGGGCTTCACCCCGCGGGCGGTCGGCCGCACCCAGGACGAATCCTCTTGGTCCGGCGCGGACCCGGCCACGAAGCCACTGGCCGAGGCGCTGGCCGACCCCGCCCGGGAGATCTCGTTCGTGGCCGTCGAACTCGCCGCGAACGCCTCGGGCGGTCTGCCCGTGTCGCTCGCCGGGCTCTGCGCGGTGCGACAGCTGGCGCAGGGACGCGGAGTGCCGCTTCTCCTGGACGCGACCCGCGTGGTGGAGAACGCCGCCGCGGTCATCGCCCACGAGCCGGGACAGAGCGGTCGCGCACTGTGGAGCGTCGTGCGGGACCTGCTCTCTCTCGGCGACATGGCGACGCTCAGCCTGCCCAAGGACTTCGGCGTCACCGCCGGCGCCCTGCTGCTCATCAACGATCCGGCCCTGGCCGCGGACGCCCGCGCCCGCGTCGCCGACACCGGCCACGACCTGGCGCTGCGCTCCCGTCGGCAGGCCTGCGCCGCGCTGCTCGACACAGCCGGCGTCGCGGAGCTCGTCGAGCGCCGTATGACCGCCGTACGCGCGCTGTGGCGGACGCTGCACGAAGCCGGGCTGCCCGTCGGCGACCGGCCCGGTGGCCACTGCGTGCTTCTCGACCCCACAGCCCTCGACCGGTTCGCCGGCCAAGAGGAACCGGCGCTCGCTTGCGTCGGACTCCTGCACCGCGAGACCGGAGTACGCGGCGCGCCGCACCTCGGCGACACCGACGAACTCAAGCGCCGGGTGCGCTTCGCCGTGCCCCTCGGAACGGAGCCGGAGGAAGCGGAGCGGGCCGGCGCGCGGATCGCCGCACTGCTCGGCGCACCGGCGCAGGGCGACACCGACCGGACCGCCCCGCAGGAGGTCGGAGCCGCCGAGCCGGACGGCAATTACGATGCTCTGCACGCGAGTTGCCCCAGCGCCGAGCGTCACCTCCTCTCCCTCCCCGACGGCGGACGTGTGGAGGTGTACACGGCGGGGGAGGGGCCGGCGCTGCTGCTCATGCCGCCGTTCAACATCGGCGCCGGCCTCTACGCGGGACAGTTCGCCGGGCTGTCCGACCGCTACCGGCTGATCTGTGTCCACCACCCCGGCGTCGGTGCCACCACCGGCATCACGGACCTGAGCCTGTCGTCCCTGGCCGCGACGGCCCGCACCGCGCTCGAACTCCTCGGCGAGGACGGGCCGGTGCACGTGGCCGGAGCGTCCTTCGGTGGCCTCGGCGCCCTCACCTACGCCTTGGACCACCCGGGCCGCTGCGCCTCCCTGACCCTCATCGGCAGCTCCTACCGGATCGGCAACCGCGCGGGCGGCCTCGACCGGCTGGACATCGTCGGCAGGCACGACTTCGACGCGGTGGTCCAGGGTCCCGACGGCGTCCGCCTCGCTGCACAGCGGACGGATCTGGAGCAGACGCTCCTGCGCTGCGAGAGCATGGATCCGCGTACGGGGCTCAGGTACCTGGAGGTGTTCGGTGCACGCCCCGATCTGCTCGGCAGGCTCGGGGACATCGCGGTGTCGACGCTCATCGTGCAGGGCGCCCTGGACACCGTCATCCCGCTCAAGACCGCCCACCTCCTGCACGGCGCCATCCCCGATGCCCGCTACGCGGAACTGCCCGGAGCCGGACACTTCCCCTCCCTCACCCACGCCACCGAACTCAACGAGCTGCTGGCCGGCTTCCTGACCGAGACGGGACGGAAGGAGGCATGACGAGCGCGGAACGCCCGCACGCCCCCGCGCGACCGAAAGCCGCGTGGATCCCCGCCGGAGTGGAGCACGTCGACGCCACCACGGTCGTGCGCACCGAACGAGTCACCCCGGGGATGTGCGGCCCCAACTCGCTGTTCGCCGCACGCCTTGGCGACTGGACGTGGGACGCGGTCACCGCCGCGACCGGCACCGACGTGTACGACGCCCGCGGCGAGGACGGGTCGCCCGTCTACCTCTCCTTCTCCTACTTCCGCATCCACGGGAGCCGGGTGCTGCACCCGCTCTCCCTGGGGTTCGGCGACCGGATCCGCGTGGTGTCCGGAGTTTTCGGGGAGGGCAGCGAGTCGGTCCTCACACTGCACCGTGTCCGGCGCGACGACGGCTCGGCGCCGCGCCCCCTGGATCCGGTCGCCTTCCACACCGAGCCGGACCCCGGCGACCTGCGTGTCGAGAACTTCAACCGCTGGATCGCACGGGGCCGTGAGGGCAGCAACAAGGGACTGGTGCGCGCCGCGCCCGTGGGGTTCAGCCACCATCATCTCCCCGTTGTCCCACGGGAGTTCTCACCGCGTCTGGCCTACGCGCACGCACGGGACAACGGCACCTTCCTCGACGGGCCGCCCGAGGGGCACGACGCCGTCGTCACCGGGTTCACCGTCGACTATCCGGTGGAGGCCAGCCGGGACCTCAACGGGGTGGGGCTGCTGTACTTCGCGTCGTACTTCGCCATGCTCGACTGGGCGCTGCTGCGGCTATGGGCCCATCTGGGGCGCGGCGAGCGGGAGTTCCGCGACCGGGCAGTCCTCGACCAGCGGATCTGCTACCTCGGCAACGCCGACGCGGACACCACGATCCGTATCACGCTGATCTTGTGGCGCAACACGGCCGATCCGTCCGAGGAACGCATTGAGGCGGTCCTGCACGACCTCGGACGGGACACCGCCCTGGCCGTGGCCGAGCTGAAGGTCGCCGGCGGGAAGCCGGGCCGATGACACCCCGTAAGGAGACAGCCGTGACGGCACGCGCCCGGATCGAGGAAGTGGTGACGGAAACGGTCCTCGACATCCTGCCCGGCCTCGACAAGGACCGCGTCAGGGGCAGAGCCCATCTGCGGGACCTGGGGGCCGACTCGGTCGACCGGGTCGAGATCATCGTCGGCCTCCTGGACCGTCTGGCCATCCAGGAGCCCTTGGCGAGCTTCGCCGACCTTCCCGACATCGACGCCCTGACCGACCTGTTGCACGAGCTGCTGGACGAGAGGAGCGGCCGGTGACGGCCCACGACCCGCACGACACCCCCGCCGCGGTACCGGCGGGCGAAGGGGTGCCCGTGCCCCGCTTCGGCATCGAGGCGCTCAACGTCCACTGCGGCGTGGCCCGCATCCCCGTGCCCGCCCTCTTCGCCGGCCGCGGTCTCGACCTTGCGCGCCTCGCCAACGTGATGATGAACAACAAGTCCGTCGCCCTGCCCTGCGAGGACCCGGTCACCCACGCCGTCAACGCCGCCCGTCCGCTGATCGACCGCATGACACCGGCCGGGCGCGAGGCCATCGAACTGCTCGTCACTTCCACCGAGTCGGGGATCGACTACAGCAAGTCGGTCGCGTCCTACGTCCATGAGTACTTGGGGCTGAGCCGCCACTGCCGTGTCCTGGAGGTCAAACAGGCCTGTTACGGCGCCACGGCGGCCCTCCAGCTCGCCGCCGCCCACATCGCCTCGGGGCTGTCGCCCGGTGCCAAGGCCCTGGTGATCGGCACGGACGTCTCCCTGGTCGACGAGGGAGCGCAGTACACCGAACCCGCCATGGGGACGGGGGCCGCCGCCCTCGTCATAGGGGACGATCCTCGTGTACTCGCCCTGGATCCCGGGGCGTTCGGCACCTACAGCTACGAGACCTTCGACTCCGCCCGCCCCGGGCCCACCTTCGACGTGGCCGACGCCGACCGCTCGCTCTTCGCCTATCTGGACTGTCTCAGCGGCAGCTTCGGCGCTTACGCGGAGCGGGTGGAAGGCGCCGACTTCGCCACCACCTTCGACCACCTCGCGATGCACACCCCGTTCGCCGGGCTCGTCCGGGCGGCGCACCGCAAGATGCTCCGGGAGAGTTCCGGAGTACGCTCGCCGGAGGCCGTCGAGGAGGACTTCGACCGCCGGGTCGCACCGGCGCTGGCCTACCCGCGCGAGGTCGGCAACCTGTGCTCGGGCTCCCTCTACCTCGCGCTGGCCGGTTTGCTGGAGACGGCCCGGCCCCGCCCCGGGGACAGAGTGGGCCTGTTCTCGTACGGCTCCGGGTGTGCCTCGGAGTTCTACAGCGGCGTCGTCGACGCACGCGCCCAGCGGGAGGTCGCGGCGCTGGGGATCGGCCGGTCTCTCGCCGCCCGCAGCGAGCTGACGTTCGAGGAGTACACCGAGCTGCTGGGCGAGACGCGTTCCTGCCTCGTTCCCGAACGTGAACGACGCATCGACGTCGACCGCTACGTGCCGCTGCTCGACAGCTTCACCAAGGAACGCGAGCTGCTGCTGCACACCGGCATCGACGGCTTCCACCGCACCTACACCTGGCACTCCGCCGACCGGCCCGCCGGGCGCTGACCCGGACACCCGGTCTCCACCGGCCGAACCGAGAAGAGAGAGAAGGCATCCCTTGGACGAGACCACGGCCTTCGAAGCCGTCCGCAGCAGCACGCTGGAGGTGCTGCCCGAACTTGACCCCGCGGCGGTGACGCTCGACGGTTCACTCAGTGACCTGGGGGCCAACAGCATCGACCGTACCGAGATCACCACCCTGGCCATGGAACGGCTCGACATCACCGTGCCGGTGACCGAGTTCCACGCCGTGCGGAACATCGCTTCGCTGGTCGAACTGTTGCGGAAATACGGCTGATGACCCGGCCCGTGCTGGTCACCGGCCTCGGCGCGCGCTGTTCCACCGCCCGTGACGTGCCGAGCTTCACCGCGGCGCTGCGCGCGGGGACCTGCGGCATCCGCACTGTCGACGGCGACGCACTCGACCCCGGCTCGCACACATTGGCCCCCCTCGACGACTTCGACCTCGACACCGAACTCGCGGCGTTGCCCGGGGTGCCGGCGGTTCTGCGCCGCTCGGCGTCCCGGGCCGCGAGGCGGTCACCGCAGCCGGTGCGCAGCGCGCTGCTGACCGCCCTCGAAGCCTGGCTGGACGCGGGTCTCCACACCGCCCCGGTGCCCGGCGACAGGATCGCGCTCGTCGTCGGGGGAACCAACCTCTCGTCCCGCTACGTCTTCGAGCAGCACTCCGTGTACGACCGGCGGTCGGCCCACCTCGCGGCCCGCTACGCCCTGCACGTCCAGGACACCGACCATGTCGCCACCCTCAGTCAGGTGCTCGGCGTGACGGGGGAGGGGTGTGTCGTGGGGGCGTCGTCGGCGAGCGGCGGGGCGGCCGTCGTCCAGGCCGCCCGCCTCATCGAGTGCGGCGCGGCCGACGTGGCCCTGGCCGTGGGCGCTCTCGGCAGGCTCGGTCCGCTGGAGTGGCAGGGGCTCGCCACCCTGGGCGCCCTGGCCGTACCGGCGGCGGATGGGGCGGACGGCTGGGTGTGCCGTCCCTTCGACGTCGATCGCCGGGGGTTCGTACCCGGGGAGGGGGCGGCGTGTCTCGTCCTGGAGAGCGCCGGCTCGGCACGGGCGAGGGGCGTCGGCGGGCTCGCGCGGCTGACCGGGTACGCGCAGCGGCTGGACGCCAACAGCCTCAGCGATCCGAGCGTCGCGGGGGAGGCGCGCACCATGAACGCGGCCCTGAGCAGGGCCGGGCTGGAGGCCGGGGCCCTGGACTACGTGAACGCACACGCCACCGGCACCCCCGCGGGCGACGACGCGGAACTCGCGGCTCTGCGGCAGGTGTTGGGCGAGTCGGCGGGGCGCCCCTGGCTGAACTCGACGAAGGCCCTGGTGGGTCACTGTCTGAGCGCGGCGGGGGTGCTGGAGGCGGTGGCCACGGTCGTTCAACTGCGGGCGGGGTTCGTGCATCCCAATCCGGCGCTGCGGCGGCCGGTGGACGGGGCTCTCCGCTATGCCGGGCGGACGGCGGAGACCGCCCGGCTCGAGCACGCGATGACCACGAGCTTCGGTTTCGGCGGCTTCAACACCGCGCTCGTCCTGCGCCGTTGCTGAGCCGGACGGCAGCACAGCCGCCCTGGCGAGCCGCGTCCCTCAGCGATTGACCAGCTCGAAGGCGACGGCGGGCACGCCTCCGAACCGCTCTCCCGTCTGGGCGTACTGGCCAGTCACCGGGGCACGTACGTCTCCGGTGAAGCCCAGCCCGGAGAGGTACGTCCGGTGTGCCTCCATCGAGGCGACCGCGGACTCCACGCCGTCGCTCACGTCGATCGCGTGGGTCGGTTCGGGCGACGCCATCATGGCCACGTAGCGCACCCCCGCCCAGGGCTCCTCGTCCACGTCGGGGAAGATCCAGCGGTTTCCGGCGTCGCCGACGGCATCGAGGAGGGCGCGTCCGGCGGCGCGGTGGTCGGCGGTGTTCCATTTGGCCGTGGATGTGGTGTCCCGGTGGTTGTATCCCACGACCAGCTGAGGCCTGGCCCGCCGGATCGCGGCGGCAATGTCACGGCGCAGCCGGGTTCCGTAGGTGAGGGTGCCGTCGGGATGGTCCAGAAACTCGACCGCGGTGACACCGACCGCCTCGGCGCCGGCGCGCTGTTCGGCCTCACGGACCTTCGCGCACTCCTCGGGCGCCAGCCCGTCGATGCCCGCCTCGCCTCGCGTCAGCAGGAGATACCCCACCGACTTGCCCGCGGCCGTCCAGGTGGCGATCGCGCCGGAGCCCCCGAACTCGATGTCGTCGGGGTGGGCGACCACGCAGAGTGCGGTGGTCCAGTCGTCCGGGAAGGGAGTGAGTTGGCTCGTCATGGACGCAGAGTGACGGGCGAAGGGGATGTCGTCTGCCTCAGAGTGAGCAGTACCTGGACGCGGGCCGCGGTATACGTCGCGCAGAGTGAGGTATTGCTCCGCGCAGAAGTAAAAGTTCCCCATACCGCGTACAGCGACGGGTTTGCCAGCGGGCAGCGTAGGGGCAGCTCTCTGAGCATGATCACTACTGTCCGCACGGCATCTGTTTCCAGCAGCATCCTTCCAATCTCTGCTCAAATCTGAGCAGTTGCCGTCGCATCTCAGCCACTAGCCTGCTGCACGTAGGTTGACGCCTTAGGGAAAGGGGGCCGGGATGTCAACAGCGCGGCGTCTCGCGATGAGCGGGTTAACGGCTAAGGCGCCCTTCCATGCCGCGTATCCCCATGGGGTACTCGGCGTGACCGTTTCCGCTGGAATGACCATCCAGGAGAATTGACATGGAACTCACATCCGGCATCCGTGACTTTGCACTCACGCCCGATGAGCTGTCCGGCTTCCATGCCCGCGGGTATTACGGCCCATTCAAGGTTTACGAGGTCGACGAGATGCGCAGGGCGTGGCGCGGCGAGCGTCTGCGCCTGATGGACCGTGAGTACGCCGTGTACCGCTCGGAAGCCGCGGAGTCGGGCAACACGAACATCGCCAACTACGACAGACACCTCGACTCCGCTTACCTGGCCGACCACATCACGCAACGGCGGATCACGGACCGGGTGACCAGCGTCCTCGGCCCCGACGTGCTGTGTTGGCGGACGGAGTTCTTCCCCAAGTATCCGGGCGACGAGGGGACCGACTGGCATCAGGCGGACACCTTCGCCAACGCCTCCGGCACTCCGCAGATCCTCTGGCCCGATGGTGCCGAGGAGTTCGGCGGCACCATCACCGTATGGACCGCCTTCACGGAAGCGAACGAGGAGACGGGGTGTCTCCAGTTCATTCCCGGCACCCACCAGTCGATGTTCTACGACGAGACCAAGCGCATGCACTACGACCCCTCCTCGATCAACCGCAAGGAGAAGGACGGGGTCCGTCGTGGATTCTTCGGCTACGACTACCGGCAGCTGCAGAAGGACCCCGACTGGACGCCGGACGAGTCTCAGGCCGTCTCCATGGTCATGCGACCCGGCGAGGCGGTGATGTTCTGGTCCACGCTGATGCACGCTTCACTTCCGCACGCCGGCAATGTCCCCGAGGCCCGCATGGGTTTTGCGGCGCGATACGTACCCACCTCGGTGCGGGTCTATCCCGACACCGAGGAGATAGAGGAGTACGGCGGGCGCGTGAGTCTGGAGCGCCACGGCAGCGTCCTCGTCTCGGGAGAAGAAAAATACTCACATAACAGACTGGTCGACCGGACGACGCGCGGCCACCGGTTCGTCTCCAACTGAACCGTCGGAGGGGTGTGCATATGGAAGGCTCGCCGTCGAACTCCGATCGCCTCTCACAGATTCTGCAAAGAATCGTAAAAGAAGAAGCCTGGCCCACCTCCCAGTGCACGGTGCGTCGAAACGCTCACGTCTACAACTGTGGGGACACGGGCGCCGACCTATATCTCGTGGAGAGCGGTCGGGTGAAGACTGTCACCAACTCACTGGGCGGGAAGAAATGTCTTCTGTCCATCTACTCAACCGGTGATGTCTTCGGTGAACTGGCCCTGTTGACAAATACCCGTGAGGAGACGGCGGCCGCCATGACGCCGCTCGTGCTCCGGCGCATTCCGGTGGCACGCTTCCGGGCCGCGCTGGCGCACGATGATCTGCTGGAGGCTTTGTTGAAACTGCTCACCGTGCGGCTGGCCGAACAACAGCAGGTCATCACTAATCTCGTGACCATGGACAGCGAGCGCCGGCTCGCCGCGACCCTCCTGACACTCGCCAACAAGTTCGGCACGAGACAGCCGCGAGGGATTTGCATCGAGGAAAGGATCACTCAGGAGGAGCTCTCGGGAATGGTCGGGACGACCCGCTCCCGCGTTGGCTTATTCCTCAAACGGTTCAGCGAGGCCGGGCTCATACGGCGCGAGTCCGGGGCCTACCTCGTGGTGGACGAGAGCAACCTCATGCAGTACCTCAGTGTGGACCTGGGGGTCTGAGAGGGGTCGGGCCCGTGGCCCCCCGCCGCCCCCGACCATGCGTCCTCCCCCGACGGACGACCACCCCGTTATAGGTGTAAGTGCCACCTTGACCGCAGTCGCCCCACCGCGCCCGGCGCTCGGCCGCGCGCGGTCCGCTTCCCGCGCCACCTGCGCGTCCAAACTGGCCGCACAGGTGGCGCCGCGCATCCTCGGACGCCTTCTCGCCCGGGGGCACGCCCAGAGGTGCGCCTGTCGAGAGGATCCCGATGGCCGCCTGGCTCTTTCCTGGTCAGGGCTCCCAGCACCGTGGCATGGGGGCTGAACTGTTCGACGAGCGCCCGGATCTGAGGGGTCGTGCCGACGACATCCTGGGCTACTCGATCGCCGAACTGTGCCGTGAGGACCCCCAGGAGCGCCTGGCGGATACGCAATTCGCGCAGCCCGCCCTCTTCGTCGTCGAAGCCCTGGCACACCTGCGCCGGGCCGCGGGCGGGCAGAGGCCCGAGTTCCTCGCGGGCCACAGCCTCGGCGAGTACGCGGCGCTCTTCGCGGCGGGCTGCTTCGACTTCGACACGGGGCTGCGGCTCGTACGGCGGCGCGGGGAGATCATGGCGCGGGCGTCGGGCGGCGGCATGCTGGCCGTACTGGGCCCCCGCGCGGACACCGCGGGCGCGGTCCTGGCGGCCGAGGGGTGCACGGAGCTCGACACGGCCAACCTCAATGCCGCCGACCAAGTGGTGCTGGCCGGACCCACCGCCGAACTGTCACGGGCGGCCGGAATCCTCAGGAAACACGGCTTCCGGTGCGTACCGCTGCGGGTCGCCGCGGCGTTCCACTCACGGCACATGGAAACGGCCGCGCGGGAGTTCGCCGCCGAACTCGCCCAGGTCGCGTTCCGCCCGCCGCGCATCCCCGTTCTCTCGAACGTGACAGGCCGCCCCTATCCCGCCGACGGCGAGGTCGCGCCGCTCCTCGCCCAGCAGATGCGTTCCCCCGTGCGTTGGGAGCGCGGCATGCGCCATCTGATCGACAGCGGCGTCAGGGACATCGTCGAGGTCGGACCCGGCACCACCCTCACGGGACTCTGGCGCTCCACGCTGCGAGCGGTGTCCTGCGACAGGACGCCGCTCCCGACCGGCCCGGGCACCCCGGGACCGAGCCTCCTTGCCCGACACCCCGCCGCCGTGGTGCCCACCCGCTCCGAGCCGCCGGCGGGCCCGGGTCCGCAACGGCTGGGCAGCGCCGCCTTCCGCGAGGCGTACGGCGTCCGGTACGCCTACCTGACGGGTTCGATGTACCACGCCATCGCCTCCGTCGACCTCGTCGTCCGCATGGGCAGAGCCGGTCTCATGGGCTTCTTCGGGGCGGGTGGTCTGCGGCCCGAGCGCATAGAAGAGGCGATCGAGCACATCACCCGCGCCCTGGGACCCGAGGGAAGATACGGCATGAACCTGCTGGCCACCCCCGGGGATCCCGCACTGGAGCGGGCCGTCGTCGACCTCTACCTGGGCCGGGGCGTGCGCCATGTGGAGGCCGCCGCCTACACGCGGCTCACCGCCCCCCTCGTGCACTACCGGTTCGCCGGCGCGCACCGCGACAGGTCCGGCGCACCCGTCGCCGTCAACCGGGTGCTCGCCAAGGTCTCCCGCCCCGAGGTGGCCGAGGCCTTCCTGCGTCCGCCGCCGGGTGCGCTGCTCGACGCGCTCGTCGCCGACGGCAGGCTGACCCGGCAGGAGGCGTCGGTGGCGGCCCGCCTCCCCGTCAGTGAGGACATCTGCGTGGAGTCGGACTCCGGCGGACACACCGACGGGGGCGTGGCCCTCACCCTGCTGCCCACGATGCGGCGCCTGCGCGACACGGTAGCCGGGGAACACCCCGGCTCACCGGTGCCCCGCGTCGGGGCTGCCGGTGGCCTCGGCAGCCCCGAGGCGCTCGCGGCGGTGTTCGTCCTCGGTGCCGACTTCGTGATCAGCGGTTCCATCAACCAGTGCACGCCCGAGGCAGGCACCTCCGACGAGGTGAAGGACCTCCTGGCGACCGTCGGGATCCAGGACACCGCCCTGGCCCCGGCGGGCGACCTCTTCGAAGCGGGGGCCCGGGTCCAAGTCGTGCGCAAGGCAACCCTGTTCGCAGCCCGCGCGGGACGGATCTACCAGGCCTACCGTCGGTACGGGGCGCTCGAGGAGATCGACGCGGCGACCCGCAGGGCCGTGGAGGAGGACTGTTTCGGCGGACGGAGTTTCGAAAAGGTGTGGGCTGAGACCCGTGATCACCTCGCCCGGCACCGACCCGCCGACCTGGAAGCAGCCCTGCGCGACCCCCGGCGCAGAATGGCGCTCGTCCTGCGCTGGTACTTCCGCCACTCCACCGCACTGGCCCTGCGCGGCGACCCCGATGGCCGCGCCAACTACCAGATCCACTGCGGCCCCGCGATGGGCGCCTTCAACGCCTGGGTGCGCGGCACCGACCTGGAGGACTGGCGTCACCGCCATGTGGACGCCGTGGCCGACCGGTTGATGACGGCCACCGCCGACCATCTTCGCGACGCACTGCGCCGCGTCGAGGACGAACAGACTCCGATCGCCTCGCGGAGCGCTCAATCGTGAGTGGTTTGGCCGCCCGCCTCTTCCTAGGGTCGTCTCGCCAAGGCGCCCCTCGCGTACCGAACCGGGAGAGTGACGTGTTCGCTGACAAGTGTCTGCACGAGATAGTCGAGAACCATGCGCGCCTGACCCCGGACAGGATCGCCGTCACCGCCCCGGAGGGGCGGCTCACCTACGGGGAGCTGGACGCGGGCGCGCAAGACGTGGCGGACGCGCTGCGGGCCGCGGACGTCGGGCCCGGCACCCTGGTGGGCCTGGCCTGCGCACCGGGCACCGCCCTGATCGTCGGAATGCTCGGAATCCTCAAGGCGGGGGGCTGTTACGTGCCCATCGACCCCGCCTACCCGGACGAGCGGGTCGCCTTCCTCCTCTCCGACAGCGGGACCAAGACCGTCGTCGCCGACGCGCAGGGAGCGCGGCGGCTCGCCGGCAGCGGTGTGGATACCGTCCACGTCGGAGATCCGCTGCCGCGCCCCCGCGAAACCGACGGGCCCCGGACGGGGAGGGCGCCGACCCCCCACGACCTCGCCTACGTCATCTACACGTCGGGCTCCACCGGCGTCCCCAAGGGGGTCCTGGTCGAGCACCGCAACGTGACCGCGCTCTTCGACGCCGCCGCGGAGTTCGGCTTCGTGGAGCAGGACACCTGGACTCTGTTCCACAGCGCCAGCTTCGACTTCTCCGTCTGGGAGATCTGGGGGGCACTGCTCCACGGCGGCCGTCTCGTCGTCGTACCCCGAGCCGCGATGCGCGCACCGCGGGAGCTGCTGCGGTTGCTCGTCGAGGAACAGGTCACGGTCCTCTCCCAGACCCCCTCGGCCTTCCGCCAGCTCCTGACCGATGAGGCGGGCGCCCTGCCCTCCGACTCCCGCCTGCGGTTGATCTGCCTCGGCGGTGAACGGCTGGACGTCGGCTTGCTCTCCACCTGGCTGGAGCGGCACGAGCAGAGCGGCCCCGCGCTGGTCAACATGTACGGGATCACCGAGACCACCGTGCACGTCACCCGGCACAAACTGTCCGCCGTGGACCTGCGACGGCCCGACGCGAGTCCGATCGGCACCCCACTGCCCGGAATGCGGATCAGCCTGCGCGACGCCTCGGGCGCCGAGGTCCCGGACGGCACCCCGGGCGAGGTGTACGTCCTCGGCACGGGCGTGGCCCGCGGATACCTCAACCGGCCGGAGCTCGACACCGAACGGTTCACCGGAGAGGGCGACGCGCGGGCCTACCGCTCGGGCGACCTCGCCGTACGGACTGACGACGGCTCCCTCACCTACCTGGGCCGTATCGACGCCCAGATCAAGGTACGCGGCTACCGCATCGAGCCGTACGAGATCGAGACCGCACTCGCCCTGCACCCCGACGTCGCCGAGGCGCTGGTGGGCACGGAGCAACTCGCGGACGGGGACAGCCGGTTGGTCGCCGCCGTACGGCTCGCCGACAGCGCCCGCGAGCAGACCGGGAACGAGGCCGGAGCCGACCTGTGGCTGCGCGACCACGCCGCCGCGCACCTGCCCGCCCATCTGCGGCCCGCCCGGTACCGGTTCGTCGACCGCCTGCCGCTCACCCCTCAGGGCAAATCCGACCGCGCCGCTGTCGGCGCACCACCTTCCCGGCCGGCCGAGGACACGGCCGCCGCCGACACCCGCAGGACCGTGACGGACATGGTCGAGGCCGCCCTGGGCACGGGGCCACTCCCGGCCGACCGGGACCTGTTCGACCTCGGAGCGACCTCCCTGCTCTTCGTCCGCGTCATCGCGGAGGTCAACCAGCGCTTCGGACTGTCCCTCAACGGAAGCGAACTCAAGGACACCGCCTCCGTCGACAACCTCGTCACCGCCGTGGTCGACCGGGTCGGCACGGTCACCTCCGAGAGCCGGTGACCCACGTGCCGGGCGCCTGGGTGCAGCGGCCCCCCGAGGAGACCGGCGCGCCCGTGCGGATGTTCTGCTTCGCGCACGCGGGTGGCGGCAGAAGCTTCTTCGCGCCCTGGCGCGCGGCTCTGCTGCCGGACATCGAACTGTGCCCCGTCGTACTGCCCGGCCGCGAGACCAGGATCAAGGAGCGCCCCCTCACTCGCGTCGAGGACGTCATCGACCGCATGTGCGAGGTGCTGCCGGAGCACCTCGACCGGCCCTTCGCCCTCTTCGGCCACAGCATGGGCTCGGTCCTCGCCTACGAGACTGCGCGGGCCCTGCACGCCGCCGGCCTGGGCACCCCCCTGGGACTCATCGTCTCGGGCCGTCGCGCGCCCCACCTGCCGGCCCGTCGCCCGCCGTTGCACCTCCTGGCGGAGGACGAGTTCGTGGCCGCGGTGGCGCGGCTGGGCGGCACCCCGCAGAACATCCTGCGGGAGCCGGGACTGTTGCGGCTCTTCCTGCCGACCCTCCGCGCCGACTTCGAACTCAACGAGACCTACCGCCCGTTGCCGGGGGCGGCGCTGCCGTGCCCCGTCTCGGCGTTCGTCGGCGCCGCGGACCCGGAGGCCGCCCCGGAGGAGCTGGCCGGCTGGCGGGAGAGCACCGCGCACGGCTTCTCCCTGCGCGTCTTCCGCGGCGACCACTTCTACCTCAAGGGAACACCCGGGGAACTTTTCGCCGCCCTGCGCGCAGACATCCGCAGATTCGGTGCGACCGTCCCCGTGCCCCACCCCGTCCACATCGAGAGGATCACCCCATGACCACCACCGCAGAGCAGCCCGCGGCGCCCACCACCCCTCCGCATCGCGCCCAGGACCAGACCACCCTGGAACCGGAACGGCTGCTCCACTCCGGCAATGCCGGCATGATCATTTACCGTACCGGGCAGCTCAACTACGGCTACGCCACCGAAGGCCGGGGCTTCAGCGTCGACCTCCTGCGCTACCTCAACAGCAATCAGGCCGACGTCGCCACCACCTTCTGCTACGAGGAGGTCTTCGGCGTCCGCGACCGGCTGCACTGGCTGATCCACATGCGCTCGCCCAACGAGTACCAGAAGCTCCTGCACATGGTCGACCACGACGAGGAGTTCCAGGGCATCTCCGTCGTGGACCGGCTGCCCGAGAAGGGCCACGGCAACTGGGAACGGATCTTCGCCGACGGCAGCATGCGCGAGCGCATCCTCGTCCCACAACACGGCCTCTCCCACGCACACGACGAAGCCGACGAGCCCGGCGAGGCCGACAATTTCGTCCCCTCGGCCCGCCACCAGACCGCTCAGCCGTTCGACATCCAGCTCAACTCCGCCAACGCCGGCGCGATCATCCTGCGCACGGCACACGTCAAGTACGAGTTCAGGGAGGAAGGACGGCTCTTCGCCTTCGACTGGCAGGAACACGTGAACCGCGAACTGGCCGGTACGGCGACCGTCCTGCTCTACGAGGAGACCTTCGGCCACCAGGACCGGATCTACTCCCTCATCCACCTGCGCGACCTGTCCGACTACCAGCGGCTCGCGGAACTCGACCGCAGCGCCGAGACCCAGCGCCTCGTCTACGACAAACAGCGCGTCCACGCGTCCAAGGGCGGGGGGACCTGGGACCGCGTCTTCGTGCAGGACAGCATCCACGACACCCTGCTGCTCCCGCAGCCGCCCTCCAAGGAGAGCTGACGGGCCGGACATGGCACTCGGAATCGAAGCGGTCAACGCCTACCTCGGCAGGGCGCGGGTGGGCGTCCGCGACCTGTTCCTGCACCGGGGCCTCGACCTGTCCCGGTTCGGCAACCTCGGAATGGAACAGAAGTCGGTCGCCCTGCCCTGCGAGGACGCCGTCAGCAACGCCGTCAACGCCGCCCGCCCGCTGATCGACCGGCTCGGCCCCGACCTGGCCGCCACCATCGAACTCGTCGTCGTGGCCACCGAATCCGGCCTGGACTTCGGCAAACCGCTCAGCACCTACGTGCACCACCACCTCGGCCTGTCGCGCCGCTGCCGTTCCTTCGAGGTGAAACACGCCTGCTACGGCGGAACCGCCGCGCTGCGCAGCGCCCTCGGCATCCTGCGCGACAGCCCCGCGCCGGACGCCCGCGCTCTCGTCATCGCCACCGACGCCCCCAGCGCGGCGGGCCGGGGCACCTACTGGGAACCCTCGGAGGGCACCGGAGCCGTCGCTCTGCTCATCGGCTCGGACCCCCGCGTCCTCACTCTGGACCCGGGGGCCAGCGGTTTCCACACCTACGAGGTGATGGACACCGCCCGCCCGAGCCTGCACGAGGACGTGGTCGACGCCGACCTGTCCCTGCTCGCCTACCTCGACTGCCTGGACCAGAGCTGGGCCGCCTACCAGGCCCGTGTCCCCGGCGCCGACCTGCGCGCCACCTTCGACCACCTCGTCCTGCACACCCCTTTCGCCGGAATGGTGAAGGGCGCCCACCGCTCGCTCCTGCGCAAGCGGGAACACCTGCCCGCACCCGCCATCGAGGCCGACTACGCCACCAGGGTCGCCCCCTCCGTGCGCTACGCCTCCCAGGTCGGCAACCTGTTCTCCGCCTCCCTCTACCTCGCCCTGTGCTCCCTCCTCGAAGCGGAGCCCTCACACAGCGCCCGCCGTATCGGGCTCTTCTCCTACGGATCGGGGTGCGCCTCGGAGTTCTTCAGCGGCGTCCTCGCACCGGAAGCCCACCGCCACGTCGGCGTGAACGGCTCGCTCGCCGCCGCCATCGAGGATCGGCGCGCCCTGACACCGCAGGAGTACGACACGCTCAGCGCGGACCGCGACGCCGCCGCCTTCGGTAGCCGGGACACCGATCTCGCACCGCACCGCGAAACCTCCCTCTACGCGAGCCACTTCGCCGGCCACGGGCTGCTGGTACTCGACCGCGTCCGTGACTACCACCGGGAGTACCGATGGACGTGACCGGGCGACGCCCCGAGCACGCGGGGCAGGACTCCGGCACCGGAGCGGCGGATCCGTCCGGCACGGTCCACCGCTGCTCCCTCGACGCGCCGGACGACGACCACGCGATCGATGACCGGCTGCTCCAGCGGCTGCACGCCGCGCTCGACACCGCCGAGGCGGACCCGCGCTGCCGCGTCCTGCTGCTCACCTCGGCGCCGGGGGTCTTCAGCACCGGAATGAACCTGGACGCCGCCGCCGGCGCGCCCACCGCGGACACCGAGGCCGGGGGCGCCTTCTACGACCTGCTGACCCGCTTCACGCGGGCGCCGCTGATCGTCGCGGCCGCGGTGGACGGCAAGGTGGCGGGCGGCGGCGTCGGCCTGACCGCCGCCGCCGACCTCACCCTCGCCACCCCGCGCAGCACCTTCGCGCTGCCCGAGGCGCTGTGGGGGCTGCTGCCCTGCTGCGTCCTGCCGTTCCTGATCCGCAGGGTGGGCTTCCAGAAGGCGTACGCCATGGCGCTCACCACCTGGCCCCTCCCGGCCGCGGACGCCGCCCTCTGCGGACTCGTCGACGACCTCACCGACAGCCTGCACGACTCAGTGCGGCGCCTGGCCTTCCGCACGGCCCGGCTGAGCACATCCACCCTCGGCTCCATGAAGCGGTACGCGGGCGAGCTGTGGCCGCTGGGCGAGCGGACCCGCGCGGCCGCCATCGGCGAACTGACGCGCCTGATGGCCCTCCCCGACGTCCGCAGAAGTCTGACGGCCTACGCGGAGCACCGTCGATTTCCCTGGGAAACCTGACCGACCGCTCGGCGAAGGAGAGACGAATGACGCTGGCGCTGCTCTTCCCCGGCCAGGGATCGCAGGCACCGGGAATGGGGGAGAGCGACCTCGACGCCTTCCCCGAACTGGTGCGGGAGGCGGACGGCATCCTCGGATACTCGGTGCGCGACCTCTGCGCCGGCCGGGATCTGCGGCTGCGCGACACACGCTATGCGCAGCCCGCGCTGTTCGTGACCGGCGCGCTCGCCGCGCGGGCACGCTTCGCAGACGCTCCGCAGCCGGCGTTCCTCGCCGGTCACAGCCTCGGCGAGCTCACGGCCCTGCATGTCGCCGGATGCTTCGACTTCGCCACCGGGGTACGGCTGGCGAAACGGCGCGGGGAGCTGATGGCGAGCGCGACCGGCGGGGGCATGACCGCGGTGCTCGGGATGCGCGTGGAGCGGCTGCGTGAGCTGCTGGCGGAGTCGGGCGAGGAGAGCGTCACCCTCGCCAACCACAACCTCCCGGACCAACTGGTGCTCTCGGGCCCGAAGGACGCGCTGCGCAGGATCACCCCGCTCCTCGCCGCGGACGGACGCGTACGCTGCGTTCCCCTGAACGTCGCCGTCGCCGCCCATTCACGCCACATGGAGCGGGCGGCCCAGGAGTTCGCCCACACCCTGCGCGGCATCCCGATGGCCGCCCCCGAGGTGCCGGTCATCGCCAACGTGACCGCCGAACCCTACGGGCCAGACGATGCCGCCGAGTTGCTGACCCGTCACCTCGTCAGCCCCGTCCGCTGGTGGGAGACGCTATGTCTGCTCGCGGACAGCGGCGTCGACCGGATCGAGGAGATCGGCCCCGGCGAGGTCCTCACCACCATGTGGCGCAAGGCCGGACCGCATCTCAGCGCCCGCTCCGCCGCCGACGTCCACGCCCTCCCGACCACGGTCGTTCCGCCGACCCCGCCACCACCCCCGCCCACGGTCCGGCCCGAGCACCCCGTCCGGTTCGTCGCGGGGGGCCAGGAACACCTGGGCAGTGAAGCCTTCCGCCGCGACTACGGCACCGCCCACGCCTACGCGGCCGGCTCCCTCGCGGACGGCGTGTCCGGCCCCGCCATGCTCGCCCGCCTGGCCGCGCGCGGACTTCTGGGCTTTCTCAGCACCGTCGGGCGCGGCATCCAGGACATCACCGAGGACCTGGAGCGGCTGACCGACGTCGCGGGCCCGTACGGCCTGGCCCTGCCCTCGACGGCGGCGACCGCGCGGCACCTGGACGACGTCGTACGGCTCGGCCTCGCCCGCGGTGTGCGCCACGGCGAGGCGTCCGCCGCCGCGGGGGTGAGCGAGCCCCTGGTGCGATGGCGGTTCACCGGAGCCCGTCGCGGCCCCGACGGCACACCCGCCCCGGGACGCCAACTGCTCGTCAAGGTCGCCCGGACGGCACAGGCCGACGCGTTCCTGAGCCCAGCGCCGCCCGCACTGATCCGGCGCTTGGTCGCCAGGGGCGAGCTGACCGAGGAGGAGGCGTGGGCCGCGGAGCGTCTGCCCGTCGCCAGTGACGTGTGCGCCGAGGCCGGACCTGGCTGGCTCACCTCCGACTTGGCGGGCCCGGTACTGCTCCCCGCGGTGATCGCGCTCCGGGACAGGGCCCATCTCCGCCACGGGTACGCCGAGCCGCCGCGGGTCGGCGCCGGCGGGGGGCTGGGGGAGCCCGGCAGCGTCGCCGCCGCGTTCCTGCGCGGCGCCGACTTCATCCTGACCGGCTCCGTCAACCAGGCCTCGCCACAAGCCCGTACGTCCACGGCGGTCAAGGAGCTGCTCGCGGGTCTCGGCGTCGACGACACGGCGCAGGCGCCCGCGGAAACCCTCTTCGAACTCGGCGGCCGCACCCGCGTCGCCACCGGCGGCACGCTCTTCGCCGCCCGCGCCGACGCCCTCTACCAGGCATACCGCGGGCACGCCTCCTTGGAGGCGCTCGATGCCACCACCCGCAGCCGGTTCGAGGACACCATCTTCAAAGAGCCCCTCAGCGCCGTGTGGGAGCGTCTCCGCGAGGACCTGGCACCCGAACAGCGCGCCAGGGCGGACCGCGATGAAAAGCACCGCATGGCCCTCGTCATGCGCGCCTACCTGACGCGCGCCACCCGGCTGGCCCTGACCGGCGACCCCCGAGGGCGCCGCGATTACCAGATCCCCTGCGGTCCCGCGATGGGCGCCTTCAACGACTGGGCCCGTGACACCCCTCTCGCCGCCCCCGAGAACCGGCACGTCGACGCGATCGCGCTCGCCCTGCTGGAGGGCGCCGCCGAACTCGGCGTGGTCTCCCGGCCGGCCGCCCGTACACCGTCCGCCGCATGACGAAGCTCCCCCGACAGGTCCGGCGAACCTGTCGGGGGAGTCCGTAGGCCTTGGGAAATACGTGAAGGTCAGCCCACGGTGTGATCCCGCACCATGCCGGTCAGGGTCGCCGCCACCTCGGACGGTGCCGGCTGCCCCAGCATCTCCTTGCGCAACCGCCCGGCCACGGCCGCGTAGGAAGGGTCGCCCAGGACAGTTCGCACCCCGGCCACCACCGCCTCCTCGCAACCGGACGTCGCGGGCACATGCACCGCCGCGCCCACCGACGCGAACCGCTCGGCCATGAACGGCTGATCGGCGATGGCGGCCGCCACCACCTGCGGCACCCCGCAGAATGCCGCCGACATGGCACTGCCCGCGCCCCCCTGATGCACCAGCACGTCACTTCCGGGCAGCAGCGCGTGCAGCGGCACGTACTCGGCGAACACGGCGTTTCCCGGCAGCGGTTCAAGCCCACGCCGTTGCTCCCCGGTCCCGGCCACCACGACCTCCGCGTCGAGCTCCGCAAGACCCTCCAGCAGGGTGGGGAGCGAGACGGAGTCCTCACCACGCAGCCTCCGGGCGCTTGTGCCCATCGTCACGCAGATACGCCGCCGCTCCGTCGGCTCGGCGACCCAGGCCGGCGCCACCAAGGGGCCGTTGTAGGGCACGTACCGCAGCGGCAGCCCCTTGACCGAGGGAAGCTGGACGCTGGGCGGGCAGGTGTCCAGGCACCAGTCGCCGCCCCAGGCGCTGTCCACCCCCGTCACCTCGACGCCGTGACGGCCGTAGAGGGACGTGAGCCACTTCTCGGCGACGCCCGGTGACGTGGCCTCCGCCGCCTCCCGCATCCGGGGAAACATGTCCGGCCCGTACACGAGCCGTGCGCTGGGCAGGCCGAGCAGGTGGGCCGCGATGGGCCCGGCGAAGGTCATCCAGTCCCACACCACCAGGTCCGGGCGCCAGGCGCGGGCGAACGACGTCACCCCCTCGACCATCGCCTCCGCCAGCACCTCCATCCGCACGGTGGTGGAGCGCCACATCCGGGCGTAGTCGGGCGGTGCCCCCTGCGGCGGCAGCTGACCGACCGGCATCCCCGCGCGCGCCCTGACCTCCGGCGACAGCAGGTCGGCGTCCTCGCCGACCACCACGCCCGTCAGACCCGTGGCACCGAGCCGGTCCGCGAGCGCGGGCTGGCTGACCAGCCGGACCTCGTGCCCGGCCGCGGCGAAGGCCCAGCCGAGCGGAACGAGGTGGTAGAGGTGCGTGGGCCATCCCCAACTGGTCAACATAACGCGCACGTCCGCCACCGTCCTTCGTCTCGGGTCAGCCGACCGCCCGGAGGACCGGGCCGTGTGTCCGCGCCGACGGTAGGCGCCGCCCGCCCCGCGCACTGCTCAATCCGGCACACCCGAAGCCGCGCGCCGAGCGCTATCGTCCTGCCGTCCAGGGCCACCGCCATCTCGGGAGGGCGGCACTCTTGCTGGAGCGGATCCTGCCCACGGAAGTGGCATGTGCCGAGGCGTTCGACGATCCGCCGGGCCAGTGGCTCTTCCCGGAGGAAGCGGCCGTGATCAGCGGGGCGGTGGCGCGCCGCCGCGCCGAGTTCACCACCGTACGATCCTGCGCCCGGCGCGCACTGGGCACGCTCGGCGTCCCGCCCGTCCCGCTGCTGCCCGGCGCACGGGGCGCCCCGCGCTGGCCCGCGGGCATCCGCGGCAGCATGACCCACTGCGAGGGCTACCGGGGCGCGGCCGTCGCGCTCGCCGCGCCCACCCGTTGGCTGGGTGTCGACGCCGAGCCGAACGCACCGGTCGGCCCCGCCGTGCTGGACATGATCGCGGGCCCCGCCGAACTGATCCACCTCGCGGCTCTGGACCAGCTGCCAGGAGCGCTCGTCCACTGGGACCGACTGCTGTTCAGCGCCAAGGAATCGCTCTACAAAGCCTGGTTCCCGATGGCGGGCTGCCTGCTCGACTTCCTCGACGCGGAGGTGGAATTGCACGTCTGCGGCACGTTCACGGCACGCGTGCTCACCGCACCGCCGACGGCACCCGCCGCTGTCCCCCGCCGCTACGAGGGCCGCTGGCTGCTGTCGGACGGCTTCCTGTGCACGTCGGTGGCGAACTGATCGAATGAGCCCCCAACCCTCTGCGCAGCCGCCCCAGTTGATCCTTTCGGACCAGTTCGCCCGTACGCTTTCCCTCTCGTGGAAAAGCGGGACAGAGCACGACACGAAGGAGTGACGGACATGCGGCGTATCGACGTGGCGGAACGACGGGCCCGGCTCGGCGTACGGCACCGGCTGGCGGTCGCCGCCCGCGCGAAGGACCCCGTCGGGGTGGCAGGCGACCTCGTCGCGCTGCACAGCACCGACCCCTCCTCCGTGTACCTCGCCACCTGGGCGCGGACGAACGGTGGTTCGGTGCGGGACGTGGAACGCGCCCTGTACGAGGACCGATCCCTCATCCGGCTGCTCGGCATGCGCCGTACCGTCTTCGTGACCACCCTCGACGTGGCCCCGGTGATGCAGGCCGCCTGCTCGCAGGCGGTGGCCGCGCGCGAACGCCGCAAGCTGCTGGGGTTCCTGGCCGCGTCCAAGGTCGCCGACGACGATGCCGGAGTACGCGCCTGGCTCGCCGAGACGGAGGACATCGCCGTGCGCGCGCTCGCCGCGCGCGGCGAGGCGACGGCCGCCGAACTCGCCGGTGACGATCCCCGCCTCAGTACCACGGTCGTCCTCGCGGCGGGCAAGAAGTACGAGGGCACGCAGAAGGTCGCGAGCAGACTGCTGCTCCTGCTCGCCGCCGAGGGCCGCGTGGTGCGGGCCCGACCGCGCGGCTCGTGGACCTCGCACCAGTACCGCTGGGCACCGCTGACCGACTGGTCACCCGGCGGTCTCGCCGAGTTGGACACCCACGAAGCGGAGGAAGAGCTGGCCCGGCGCTGGCTGCGCGCCTACGGTCCAGCCACGGCGGACGACCTGCGCTGGTGGGCGGGATGGACCAAGACACAGGTCAAGCGCGTGCTGACAGCACTCAAGCCGGTCGAGGTCGATCTCGGCGCCGGCACGACGGGTCTGCTCCTGCCCGACGACCTGGAGGAGACCGAGCCGCCGGAGCCGTGGGCCGCGCTCCTGCCGGCCCTCGACTCCACCCCCATGGGCTGGCACGAACGCGACTGGTTCCTCGGCGACCACGGCCCGCGCCTCTTCGACCGGGCCGGAAACATCGGCCCCTCGCTGTGGTGGGACGGCCGCATCGTCGGCGGCTGGGCCCAGGACAGCAGGGGTGAGATCGTGTGCCGCTTCTTGGAGGACGTCGGTACGGACGCCGAGGCGGCGGTGCGCGCGGAGGCGGAACGCCTCGCCGTCCCCCTGGGCGACGTCAGGCTGAGCGCCCGCACGCGAGGGCGTACGTGGCTGGAGGATGAGCTGGCGGGGTAGCGCCAGGGAGGCCGGAGCGAGGTTGGGGTCGGCCGGCACCGGCCCCATCTGCTTGGCGTCGCGGCCGGAACGAGGACGGTCTGGGCCCGGTCTCGCCACTCACCCAGTACCAGCAGCCGGCGAACGGCAGGACACAGAAGGCCGGCAGATCGATTCCGCACGGTATGGGCTTACGGGACCGCCCGCGCGCATCACCCCGAGGCGCGACTTCCCATTCGAAATCCCTCTCTGCTCCGACGAGCCCCGCCGCCCGCGGCCCGGGATCCCCGCACGTACGCCCCGATCGCCGATACCTTCTCGTCTGACGAGGTGGCTGCCCTGGCACGCGAGCACGGGCTCGTCTGCTACGACCCTCAGGGAGAAACCTTGCGGGTCTGACGGTCGCCGTTCACAATCCGGCGCCTTGTCCGGCCACGCCCTCCGAGAGCGGGAACCGACCCGGCACCGGCTCGACCAGCCGCCCTCGGGCCACCATCCGCTTCGCCTTCGACCGCAACGCCTCCACCTTCGCCGGCACCGCCTCCAGGCCGAAGCAGACGGCCATCTCCTGACAGGAGCGCGAACCTTGACCAAGTCGGTCCCGGTCGGCAAGGACCCGCAGGATGCGCTGGTAGTCCACCGACAGCGCCGACCAGGCCAGTCCCGCGCGCCACATCGGCACCGACTTCGACTTCACCGATTCCGAAGGCCCGCCCATGCCCACCACGGCTTGCCGATATGGAGGCTGGGTGGAGATCCGCCCAGCCTCCGGTGCGTCGACGGGCAAGCACCCGCCCGGCCGGAGTTCTGCGCAGGGCCGGTCGGAGCGGGGCGTTCCGCCGCACCGGAGACCTGTCAGGATCAGTGCGACCAGATAGTTCTTCGTCTCACCTCGTCTCACACATTTCTCACAGACGAGAGCGCACGGGAGCACGCGAGAGCCCCTGACCTGGAACTTTGATGTCGTCACAGACCACGGTGAACCAGATAGGCGCGCCGTAAGCTAGGGGTATGGCCTACGAGATTCCGGTGACGCAAGCCAGGGCTGAACTCGCCGACCTGATCAACCGGGTGGTGTACGGCGGTGAGCGCGTCGTCGTCACACGGCATGGAAAGCCGCTGGTCGCCCTGGTCTCCGCGGCTGACCTCGAACAGCTGGAGGAGCTCCAGAAGCCCGTCGAGGAGCAAGTGGTCAGTGCGGTCTCGACCGTGCGGGAGGTGGCGTCCGCTCCCCGCGAACAGCAGCGGTTCGGTATCGCGGCGCATCACCGGGGGACCGGCGCCTCGTAGCGACGCGGGCGCCCCCGACCGTCCGGGCCGGGGGCGTGGAAGAGCGGGTCCGGTCAGCCGACGGGGGTGAGTTCACGCTCGGTGGTGGCAGGCGTGGCGCCCTTGGCCCGCGCCTTCAGCGCGTTCCCGAGGATCACGGCGCCCAGGCCCAGCGCGGCCCACCAGGTGAGGGTCAGGACAGGTCCGGTCGCCGCCGCGCCGTCGAAGAACGACACCGAGCGCAGCAGGGTCGCGCTCGCGCCCGGCGGCAGCCACTGGCCGATCGTGCCGACGGGGTCGGGCAGCAGCTGCGGGGCCGTGGCGGCACCTGAGAACGGGTTGCCGAGGAACATCACCAGGAGCGCGACCACGCCGATCCCGGAGGGTCCGACGACGGCGGCGAGTCCCGCCATGGCCGCGCTGACCGCCAGGCTCGACAGCGCGAACGTCCCGGCCTCCGCCCACCAGTTCCCGGTCAGGATGCCGAGCCAGCTGTGGGCCAGTGCGGCCGCGAGGGCGCCCACCAGTGCGGCGCTGACGACCAGCGCGGCCACCGCGCGGAGTCCGCGCAGCCCGAGGAACGTCACCACGGCGCCCGCGATGATCCCGGCGAGGGCCAGCGGCAGCACTGAGCTGCTCAGGGCCGCCCCCCTCGGGTCGGACGCCGGGGTGGGGGCGACGTCCACCGTCCCCACCCCGGTGCCGCTCGCGGCCGCCTGCCGGCCCACGGCCTGCTGGAGGAGCTGGGCCACGACCGGGCTCGCGGCCGATGCCGTGAGCAGCTCCGGGCCCTGCGCGGTCGCGACGACCGCGCCGTATACGGTCCGGTCCTCGATCGCGGTCCGCGCGGCCGCCTCGTCGGCGTAGTGATGAATCTCGAAGGCGCCCTCGTGCTGCCGCAGCTGTTTCTCCATCTGTGCGGTCGCGGCGGCCGGCCCGGCCACGCCGAGCGGCAGATCGCGAGGGGCGGTGCGGGCGGCGGGCCAGGCGAAGGCCCACAGCGCCAGGGCGGCGAGCAGCGGCACGAGGACGACGACCGCGAACGTGCGACGGGTGGACATGAGGGTCCTCTCCGGGGCCTGGTGGTCCCGTTAAAAAGAAGGATCGTTCGTTTTTGCTTCGGTTCACACCGTCCCGCCGTTGCCGCGGCTTGTCAAGAAGGAATGTTCGTTTTAGTTTGGGGTCATGGCTCGCGTATCCCAGGCACACCTCGACGCCCGGCGTCGGCAGATCCTCGACGGCGCCGCGGTCTGCTTCGCCCGCAACGGCTTCCACGCCACGTCCATGCAGGACGTCCTGAAGGAGGTCGACCTCTCGGCCGGGGCCGTGTACCGCTACTTCAGCGGCAAGGAGGAGCTCATCGGCGCGATCGTCGGGGAGGTGCTCGCACAGGTCCACGAGGGTTTCGAGGAGGCGGCCCGCAGCAGCCCGCCCCCGCCTCCGGACCTTCTGGTGGCCTCCGTGCTCAGCCGTGTCCTCGCCACCAAGGAGTCCGTGACCGTGGACGGGCGGCCGGCGTTCCCGCGGCTGGTCGTCCAGGTGTGGACCGAGACCCTTCGCAACGAGGAGCTCGCGGCCCTCCTGTGCGAGGGCTACGGCGCCGTGCGCGAGACCTGGACGCGGATCGTAGGGGCGTACCAGGAGGCCGGAATCATGCGGTCGGACGTGCCCCCGGACGACGTGGCGCGCACGATGATGGCCGCCGCGATGGGCTTCCTCGCCCAGCAGGCTCTGTTCGGACCGGCGCCCGCCGAGGCCCTGCGGGACGGTCTACGGGCGTTGATGAGCATGCGGGACCCCAGCTTGGTTAACGTGCCTGAAACCGGATCCAACTAGCCTGCGGATCCACGCCACCAGGGACTTTGCCCCGGGGCTGCGGCAGCCGGACCCCGCACGGTCCGGAGCGAGGACTGTGAGGTGGGACGTGCAACTGACCCCGCACGAGCAAGAGAGGCTGCTCATCCACGTGGCGGCCGACGTGGCCGAGAAGCGCCGGGCCCGCGGGCTCAAGCTCAACCACCCCGAGGCGGTCGCCCTCATCACGTCGCACATCCTCGAGGGCGCGCGTGACGGCCGTACCGTAGCCGAGCTCATGGCCTCCGGGCGCAAGCTGCTCACCCGGGACGACGTCATGGAGGGCATCCCCGAGATGATCCATGACGTCCAGGTCGAGGCGACCTTCCCGGACGGCACCAAGCTCGTCACCGTCCACGACCCGATCGTCTGAGGGGCCCCATGATTCCCGGAGAGATCCTCTTCGCCGACGGGCCGATCGCCTACAACGAGGGCCGCGAGGTCACCCGGCTGACCGTCCTCAACGCCGCTGACCGGCCCGTCCAGGTCGGCTCCCACTACCACTTCGCCGAGGCCAACCCGGGCCTGGAGTTCGACCGCGGCGCCGCGCGCGGCAAGCGGCTGAACGTCGCCGCCGGCACCGCCGTGCGCTTCGAGCCCGGCATCCCGGTCGAGGTGGAACTCGTCCCGCTCACCGGCGCCCGCGTGGTGCCGGGGCTGCGCGGGGAGACCGGAGGTGCCCTCGATGCCTGAGATCTCTCGTGCCGCCTACGCCGACCTGTTCGGCCCGACCACCGGCGACCGCATCCGGCTCGCCGACACCGATCTGCTGATCGAGGTCGAGGAGGATCGTTCCGGCGGTCCCGGACTCGCCGGTGACGAAGCCGTGTTCGGCGGCGGCAAGGTCATCCGCGAGTCGATGGGCCAGTCGCGTGCCACCCGCGCGGAGGGCACCCCGGACACCGTCATCACCGGCGCGGTCGTCGTCGACCACTGGGGCGTGGTGAAGGCCGACGTCGGCATCCGCGACGGCCGGATCACCGGCATCGGCAAGGCGGGCAACCCCGACACCATGGACGGGGTCCACCCGGACCTGGTGATCGGCCCGGAGACCGAGATCATTGCGGGCAACGGCAGGATCCTGACCGCCGGCGCCATCGACGCCCACGTCCACTTCATCTGCCCGCAGATCGCCGACGAGGCGCTGGCGTCCGGGGTGACCACCCTGGTCGGCGGCGGTACCGGCCCCGCCGAGGGCTCCAAGGCCACCACCGTCACCCCCGGCCCCTGGCACCTCGCCCGGATGCTCGAGGCGATGGAGCAGTACCCGCTCAACATCGGCTTCCTCGGCAAGGGCAACACCGTCTCGCACGAGGCCATGCTGTCGCAGATCCGCGGGGGCGCGCTCGGCCTGAAGCTGCACGAGGACTGGGGCTCGACGCCCGCCGTCATCGACGCCTCGCTGACCGTCGCCGACCGGACCGGCATCCAGGTCGCCATCCACACGGACACCCTCAACGAGGCCGGTTTCGTGGGCGACACACTCGCCGCGATCGCCGGGCGGGGCATCCACGCCTACCACACCGAGGGCGCGGGCGGCGGGCACGCTCCGGACATCATGACCGTGGTCTCCCAGCCGCACGTGCTGCCCAGCTCGACCAACCCCACCCGCCCCTTCACCGTCAACACCGCCGAGGAACACCTCGACATGCTGATGGTGTGCCACCACCTCAACGCGGCGGTGCCCGAGGACCTCGCCTTCGCCGAGTCCCGCATCCGGCCCACGACCATCGGTGCCGAGGACATCCTGCACGACCTGGGCGCCATCTCGATCATCTCCTCCGACGCCCAGGCCATGGGGCGCGTGGGCGAGGTCATCATGCGCACCTGGCAGACCGCGCACGTCATGAAGCGGCGCCGGGGAGCGCTGCCGGGGGACGGGCGGGCCGACAACCATCGCGTACGGCGCTATGTCGCCAAGTACACGATCAACCCCGCCGTCGCCCAGGGGCTCGCTCACGAGGTGGGCTCGGTGGAGACGGGCAAGCTGGCCGACCTCGTGCTGTGGGAGCCCGCGTTCTTCGGCGTCAAGCCGCATCTGGTGATCAAGGGCGGGCAGATCGCCTACGCGCAGATGGGCGACGCGAACGCTTCGATTCCGACCCCGCAACCGATCCTTCCCCGGCCGATGTACGGGGCGATCGGACGGGCTCCCGCGGCCAACTCCTTCAACTTCGTGGCGCCACTCGCGATCGAGGACGGCCTGCCGGAGCGACTCCAGCTCGGGAAGCGGTTCGTGGCCATCGAGTCGACGCGCGGGGTCACCAAGGCCGACATGCGGGAGAACGACGCGCGGCCCGACGTACGGGTCGACCCCGACAGCTTCGCCGTACACATCGACGGGGAGCTGGTGGAGGCCACGCCGGCAGCCGAACTGCCCATGGCCCAGCGTTACTTCCTCTTCTGATGTCCAGGGCTGCACTTCTGGTCCTGGCCGACGGCCGGTTCCCCGCCGGAGGGCACGCGCACTCCGGCGGGGCCGAGGCGGCCGTCAAGGCGGGGCGGATCACCGGGGCGGAGAGTCTGGAGTCCTTCTGCCGCGGGCGGCTGCACACGGTGGGGCTGGTGTCCTCGGCGCTCGCCGCGGCGGCCGTGCTCGGCGTGTCTCCCTCGGAGCTGGACGCGGCCGCGGATGCGCGTACGCCGTCGCCCGCACTGCGGGTTGCCGCGCGGAGACTGGGGCGGCAGCTCATGCGGGCCGCCCGGGCGACCTGGCCGTCGACTGAACTCGACGCGGTGGCACGGGAGTTCCCCAAGGGCGCCCACCAGCCCGTCGTGCTGGGCCTGACGGCTCGGGCGGCCGGGCTGGAGGCCGTGGACGCGGCGTACTGCGCGGCGTACGAGAGCGTGAGCGGCGCGGCGTCGGCGACGGTGAGGCTGCTGAGCCTGGACCCCTTCGACGCGACGGGCGCACTGGCGCGGCTGGCACCGGAGCTGGACCGCGTCGCGGGCCAGGCGGTGGAGGCGGCGCGGAGGGCTGTCGACGAGGGGCCCGACTCGTTGCCCGCCGCCTCGGCGCCCTTGCTGGAAATCGCCGCGGAAGCACATGCGGCATGGCCAGTACGCCTGTTCGCGTCGTAGGAGGGATCAGGCAACCCACTCAGGGGCGCGGGGCTGCATCCATATGCGGCTCCGCCGCGTGGGCGCGACCAGCCCCCACACACTCGCACCCGACCACGAAACCAGAGGAGCCGTACATGCACCTGGACCACCACCACGACGGCCCCGCCGCAGTGAGCGCCGACGCCCACCGCCCGGACGGCTCCCACCGAGCCCTGCGTATCGGCTTGGGCGGCCCCGTCGGCTCCGGCAAGACCGCCACCGTCGCCGCCCTCTGCCGGGCCCTGCGCGACGAACTGTCCCTCGCCGTCGTCACCAACGACATCTACACCCGCGAGGACGCCGAGTTCCTGCTCAGGGAAGCCGTGCTGCCCCCCGAGCGGATCACCGCGGTGGAGACCGGCGCCTGTCCGCACACCGCGATCCGGGACGACATCTCCGCCAACCTCGAAGCCGTCGAGGACCTGGAGGACGAGGTCGGCCCCCTGGACCTCATCCTCGTGGAGAGCGGCGGCGACAACCTCACCGCCACCTTCTCCAAGGGGCTCGTCGACGCGCAGATCTTCGTCATCGACGTGGCGGGCGGAGACGACATCCCGAGGAAGGGCGGCCCCGGCGTCACCACCGCCGACCTGCTCATCGTCAACAAGACCGACCTGGCCCCGTACGTCGGCTCCGACCTCGCGCGGATGGCCGCCGACGCCAAGGCCCAGCGGGCCGAACTGCCCGTCGTCCTCCAGTCGCTGCGCAGCGAGGCCGGGGTCACGGACGTCGCCGACTGGGTCCGGGCACAGCTCGCCGCGTGGACGGCATGACCGCGCCCGGGACCGGGGTACGAGCCACCGCGCGGATCGTCGCGCGGGACGACGGGCGCGGCGGTACGGCCCTGCCCGTGCTGGAGAGCGACGGGCCGCTGGCGCTGCGGCGGACCCGGGGGAGCGGTGCCGAGACGCGGGTCATGCTCGTCGGCGCGATGAGCGGGCCCCTCGGCGGCGACCACTTCACCGTGGAGGCCGACATCCGGGAAGGCGCTCGACTGCGCCTCGGATCGGCCGCGGCCACCATCGCCCTGCCGGGGCAGACCAAGGGCGAGGCCCGCTACGACGTCCGGCTCACCGTCGCCGACGGGGGCGAACTTCACTGGCTGCCCGAGCAGTTGATCTCCGCCGGGGGCAGCGATCTGTATGTCACCACACGGATCGACCTCGCGGCGACGAGTCGGCTCGTGCTGCGCGAGGAGCAGGTCCTCGGACGGGCGGGGGAGGAACCCGGGCGGCTCAGCAGCCGGCTCGTGCTGCGCGTCGCGGGACGCACCGTGCTCGACCAGGAACTGGCCTGCGGGCCCGGGGCACCGGGCGGCTGGGACGGGCCGGCCGTGCTCGCGGGACATCGGGCCGTCGGTCAACTTCTCGTCGTACGACCGGAGTTCGCCGACGAGCCGGTGACGGCACAGGTGCTCGGCGAGGGCGCCGCCCTCGTACCGTTGGCAGGGCCCGCCGCGCTCGTCACCGCCGTGGCCCCGGACGCCCTGCTGTTGCGCCGGGTGCTGGACGAGGCGCTGGCGATCCTTAGCGTCTAGTCCGCCCAGCGAACGACCCCTTCCGTTTATCGGATTGGCAAAGAAGAGACGCATCCCCTGTTCACAAGGTCTGCACAGCCACGAGGATCCCCGTACGAATCGAAACGACGTAGGGGGAGGTCCCTCTTGAGGGAGACGAGACCGAAGTGGCGGACAACCGCACTCGGTTCGGCCGGAGTACTCATCACGGCCACACTCATATCCGGTGCTGTCGCGGCACCCGCGTCCGGCGCCAACACGCAGGCCGCTGCCGGCCGGCACGGACAGGACCGTGCGTCCGTCGGTGCCGCGATCGCCGCCGCCCGTGCCGCGAAGGCCGGTATCGACTGGGCCGACTGCCCCGCCGACTGGGGGATCGCGAAGCCCGTCCAGTGCGGCTGGGTCAGCGTGCCGCTGGACTACACCAAACCGAACGGCAAGCAGATCAAGCTCGCCGTCGACCACATCGGCAACACCGGCACCAAGGCGGAGCGTCAGGGCGCCCTCGTCTACAACCCGGGCGGACCCGGTGGCTCCGGCATGCGCTTCCCGCTCCGCGTCACGACCAAGAACCCGATCTGGGCCAACGCGGCCAAGGCGTACGACTTCGTGGGCTTCGACCCGCGCGGTGTCGGCCACTCCGCGCCCATCTCCTGCATGGACCCGCAGGAGTTCGTGAAGGCGCCCAAGATGGACCCGGTGCCGGACTCCGAGGCCGACAAGCGCGCCCAGCGCAAGCTGGCCCGTGAGTACGCCGAGGGCTGCGCCGAGCGCACCGGCACGGCGATGCTCCAGCAGATGACCACGCCCAACACGGTGCGCGACCTGGACGTCATCCGCGCCGCACTCGGCGAGAAGAAGCTCAACTACCTGGGCGTCTCCTACGGCACCTACATCGGCGCCGTCTACGGCACGATGTTCCCCGGCCATGTCCGCCGCATGGTCGTCGACAGCGTCGTCAACCCGTCCCGGGAGAAGATCTGGTACGAGGCTAACCTCGACCAGGACATCGCCTTCGAGGGCCGCTGGAAGGACTGGGAGGACTGGGTCGCCGCCAACGACGCCGCCTTCCACCTCGGCACCACCCGTGCCGCGGTCCAGGCGAAGTGGCTCGAACTGCGCGCCACCGCCAAGAAGAACCCCATCGGCGGGGTCGTCGGCCCGGCCGAACTGATCGGCTTCTTCCAGAGCGCCCCGTACTACGACTCCTCGTGGGTCCCGGTCGCGACGGTGTTCAGCAAGTACGTCGCCGGTGACACCCAGGCGCTCGTCGACGCGGCCGCCCCGGACCTGTCCGACACCGCGGGCAACATCTCCTCGGAGAACGGCAACGCCGTCTACACGGCCGTGGAGTGCACCGACGCCAAGTGGCCCACCAGCTGGAAGAAGTGGGACAAGGACAACACCGCGCTCGACAAGAAGTACCCGTTCATGACCTGGGCCAACGCCTGGCTGAACCTGCCGTGCGCCACCTGGCCGGTCAAGCAGCAGACCCCGGTCGAGGTCCGCACCGGCAAGGGACTGCCCGGCGTGCTCATCGTGCAGTCCGAGCGTGACGCGGCCACCCCGTACGAGGGCGGCGTCGAACTGCACAAGCGCTTCAAGGGCTCCCGCCTGATCACCGAGAAGGACGCGGGCTCCCACGGCGTGACCGGTCTGGTCAACCCGTGCATCAACCCGCGGGTGGACGCCTACCTGCTCACCGGCAAGCTGGACAAGGCCGACGTGACGTGCACCCCGCACGCCACGCCCAAGCCGTAGCAACTACCACGGGACAAGGCGGCCGGAGCCACCGGCCGCCTTTCTCATGCGCCGATTCTCATGCGCCGAGCGCGTCGAGATACGCGTCCTCCGCCGCGTAGTCGAACAGGTCGCCGTAGGTCTGGAACATCTTCGGGTACGCCTCCCGCCAGTCCCCTCCGGCCAGTTGCCCCTCGATCCAGGCGACGGTCTCCGGCAGCCGGTCCGCGTACCGCGCCACCACCGGTCGGTACCCCAACTCCCGTTCGGCGGCGGACATGTCGAAGACGACCGGCACCGGTACCGACCACGGCGTGTCCCCCACGGTCGGCGAGGGCGGTGGACCGTCGATCAGCACGCTCTCCGTCTCGACGCCCATCACCGAGTCGATCGCGGCGGCGATCTCCGCCACCGTCGGGGCGTCCGGGTCCACGGCGTTCAGGGCCCTGCTGCCGGGCTTCGCGGCGGCCAGCCGGACGAGTTCGGCGATGTTGTGGACGTTGGCCGGGTGGAATCGGCTCACGCCGCCGTACGGCAGGAGGCGCCGAGGCCGGCCGTCCAGGTTGCGCTTGACGAAGTACAGCTCGCGCGGGGTCCGGCAGTGCGGTCCGTGGATCGCTCCGGCGCGCAGCAGTGTCGTGGGCAACCGGTCGCCCGCGGCGAGGAGTTCACGCTCCAGGCCGGCCTTGCGGGTGCTGTACGAGGCCTCGCCGGGCGCGATCGTCCGCTGGTCCTCCGTCACCCACACGGGGAACTCGGGGAAGCCCTCCGGCTCGCCCTGGGTGTCGAAACTACGGCCCTTGTCGTCCTCGTACACCGACACGCTGGAAATCACCACGGCCGACCCCACCCGGTCGGCCAGCGACACCAACTGCCGTGCATGCACGGGTCCGTAGGCGACCATGTCCACCAGGACCTCGCAGCCGTCGCCCACCGCGGCGGCCAGCGCCGAGTCGTCCTCCCGGTCGGCCCGCGCGGTACGCACCTGCGCGGGCCAGCCCTCGTCCCGTCCGCCGCCCCGGGAGACGGCCGTCACCTCCCAGCCGTCCCGGGCCAGCGCGCCCACGGCCGCCCGCCCGATCTGTCCCGTCGCTCCGATCACCACAGCACGTCGTGTCATGCGGCGACCGTACGGCGGACAACTCCGGTTCCTCCAGGGGGTTCTGCCGACGGCAGACCTCAGCTCAGCGGAATCCGGGGGAACTTGCGCTCCTTCTCCTTGCGCGCGGCGGTCTCCTCCGCCTTCACCACGGCCGCGTACTGGTCGACGTACTCCTGGTCGGACAGCTTCAGGATGGCGTACATGATCTCGTCGGTGATGGCCCGCAGGATCGCCTTCTCGTTCTCCATCCCGGCGTAGCGGGAGAAGTCCAGCGGCTTGCCGAAGCGGATCACCACCGGGTGGATGTTGGGGATGACCTTGCCGGGCGGCTGTGCCTCGAAGGTGCCGATCATCGCGCACGGGATCACCGGCACCTGGGCCTTGAGCGCCATCACCGCGACGCCGACCTTGCCCTTGTAGAGACGGCCGTCGTGGGAGCGGGTGCCCTCCGGGTAGATGCCGAGCAGTTCGTCCTTGCGCAGTACGCCGAGACCCTCGCGGATGGCGGCCTGGCCCGCTTCCTTGCCGGAGCGGTCGACCGGGATCTGCCCGGCGCTGCGGAAGAAGAAGGCGGTCAGCCGGCCCTTGATGCCGGGGCCGGTGAAGTACTCGGCCTTCGCCAGGAAGGTGATGCGCCGCTTGAGCACCGCGGGCATCAGGAAGTGGTCGGAGAAGGACAGGTGGTTGCCGGCGACGATGGCCGCACCCGACTCCGGGATGTGCTCCAGACCCTCGATTCGAGGCCGGAAAACCAGTCTCAGCAACGGCCCCAACAGCACGTATTTGAGCAGGTAGTAGAACAAGAGGGGGCGCTCCTCGGTCGGGCGGACGGCTCAACTCCGCGTTCTGGCTGGTCAACCGGCGTGAGGCGGGGCTGTCAGTGTAGGGGCAGGGCACGACGGCCGGAACAGGGCCGAACGCCGGACCAGCTTGGTGCCGGCGGGCGGAGCGCGGCAACCCGACCGGGCGCTGTGGCGTGAACCGCGGGGGTGGTCGGCCAAAGGGCCGCTCTTGATTCCCGGACGGGCTCCTGTCGCGTTCAAAGCCGTACGATGACCAGCGCCGTGTCGTCCGTGGCGCCGCCGGGCGGGAGCAGCTCCAGCAGGACCGCGTCCGCGAGGGCCTCGGGATCGTCCTCACGGTGCCGGGCGAGGGAGTCGGCGAGCCGGGCGAGCCCGGTGTCGATGTCCTCGCGGCGCCGCTCCACCAGGCCGTCGGTGTACAGGGCGAGGGTGGCGCCGCTGGTGAAGGTGGTCGCGGCCTGCACCCGGGGCATCGGGTCGGGACGGGCGTCGAGCGGCGGGTCGGTCGCCTTGTCCAGGCACTCCACCCGGCCGTCGGGGTGCACCAGCATCGGCGGTGGATGCCCCGCGCTGCTGTAGGTGAGGGTGCCGTGGTCGAGGTCGATGAACGTGGTGACCGCGGTCGCCGACTCGGCGCCGTCCACGACGTGGGCGTACCGGCCCAGCACGTCCAGGGCCTCGGCCGGACCCCCGGCCACCCGGGAGGCGGCGCTCAGGGCGCTGCGCAACTGGCCCATCACCCCGGCGGCCGGGAGCCCGTGGCCCACCACGTCACCGACCGAGACACCGACGCGGTGGCCGCCCACCAGGTCGACGAGGTCGTACCAGTCGCCGCACACGTTCAGGGTGCCGACCGCGGGCCGGTAGCGCACGGCGGCCCTGTGATGCAACGTCTGCCGGGAGGTGGGCAGCATGGCCTCCTGGAGTGTCAACGCGACCTCGCGGTCAAGGGCCTGGGCCTGCCGCAACCGTTCGTTGACCTCCTGGAGTTCACGGGCGCGGGTGTACAGCTCGGCCTCCAGGACCCGGTTCCGGTCGGCGCTCGGGCCGCCGCGGGCCCGGATCAGCTCGGTGACTTCCTCGACCCGGTGCACGAGCAGCTCGACGTTGCCGGCCGCGCCGAGGATCGGGGCGTTGCAGGGGCTCCAGTACCGCTCCTCCCACTCTCCCGGCCGACCGGGTGCCTCGACGTCGTACCGCTGTAGGGCCATGGAGTCGCGCTCGCCGGTCTCCAGCACCCGGCGCAGGGAGGCGGCCAGATTGCGCATACCGGTCGCCGCGGGGTCGTTCGGGTTGTCCGGGAAGACGTCGAAGAGATAGCGGCCCACGAGCTCCTCGCGCCGGCGCCCGGCCATGTGCAGGAACTCGGCGTTGACGTCCGCGTACACCAGGTCGGGCGTGAGCAGCGCGACCATGCCGGGCAGTGCCTGGAACACTGCTGCGTAGTCGATGGCTGCGCAGTCGCTGGAGTCGGTGTCGCTGGTTCTGTCGCTCATGGCTGCTGCCTCCCCGCCGGGATCGCACCATTTTCACACGGTATGCACGGGTCGGAGGTCAGTCCGGCGGTTCCTCGAGGGACTGCTCGGCCCAGATGATCTTCCCTTCGGGCGCGAACCGGGTGCCCCAGCGCTGGGCGAACTGGGAGACCAGCAGCAGCCCCCGGCCGCCCTCGTCCGTGGTGCGCGGGTGGCGCAGATGGGGCGCGGTGTCGCCGCTGTCGAACACCTCGCAGACCAGCGACCGCTCCCGGATCAGCCGCAGCCGGATCGGGCCGACCGCGTGCCGGATGGCGTTGGTGACCAGTTCGCTGACGACCAGTTCCGTGGTGAAGGCGAACGCCTCCAGGCCCCACTCCGTCAGCTGCCGGGACGCCGTCTTGCGGGCCTCGGCGACGAGGGCCGGGTCGACGGGCACGTCCCAGTCCGCGACCTGGTCGGGCCCCAGCAGCCGGGTGCGGGCCATGAGCAGGGCCACGTCGTCGTGCGGCCGGTCGGGGGCCAGGGCGTCGACCACGGCCCGGCAGCGCAGGTCGAGCGTGGGCGCGGACCTCTCCAGGGCCTGGCGCAGCCGGTCCCGGCCCGCGTCCACGGCCCACTCCTCGCCGTGGGCGAGCAGCCCGTCGGTGTGCAGTGCGAGCGTGCTGCCCGCCGCCAGGGCCAGCTCGACCGACTCGAAGGGGGGACCGCCGACGCCGAGCGACGGCCCCTGCGGAAGGTCCACGAAGGCGACCGTGCCGTCGGGAAGGATCACCGCGGGCGCGGGATGGCCGGCGGCGGCCATCGTGCACTGCCCGTCGACCGGGTCGTAGACGACGTACACACATCCGGAGCCCTGGGCGCTGTCGGTGTCCTCCGTCTCCGGCCCCACACCCTCCTCGCGCGCCGTCCGGGCGACCAGGTCGTCGAGGTGACCCAGCACCTCCTCGGGCGGCAGGTCCAGCGCCGCCAGCGTCCGTACGGCAGTCCGCAGCCGGCCCATCGAGGCGGCGGCGCCGATGCCGTGCCCGGGTACCTCGCCGACCACGAGGGCGACCCGCGCGCCGGAGAGCTGGATGAGGTCGTACCAGTCGCCGCCCAGGCCCGTCAGCTCGTCGGCGGGCCGGTAGCAGGCGCTCACCTCCACGGCGTCCTGCTCGGGCAGCCGGTGGGGGAGCAGACTGCGTTGCAGGACCAGCGCGGCCTCGCGCTCGCGCGTGTAGCGCCGGGCGTTGTCCACGCAGACGGCCGCCCGCGAGACGAGATCCTCGGCGAGGTTCAGGTCCCCCGCGTCGAAGGGTTCCTGGCGGCGCCGGCGGAAGAAGGTGGTGACGCCCAGGGTGACGCCACGGGCCCGGATCGGCACCACCAGTACGCTGTGCAGGCCCAGCTCGAGAAATGTGGCCTGCCGCCCGCCCGGTATGTCGGTCGCCCACTCCGCGGCCAGCGGGTCCAGGCGCTCCTCCCGCCAGGGCTCACCCGATGCGAGACAGCGCAGCGGGGGCGACCCGGGCCGGTAGGCGGCCACGTCACCGACCTCGACGACGGCCTCCGGAACACCCTCGTTCACCGACTGCTGCCCGGACCGCAGCAGCGGCACATGCGTGGTGGGTTCCGCTCCCCGCAGCACCGACTCCAGCAGGTCCACGGTGACGTAGTCGGCCAGCGCGGGTACGGCCACGTCGGCCAACTCCTGCGCGGTGCGCCGGATGTCCAGGCTGCGGCCGATGTACTCGCCGGCCCGGTCGAGCAGAGCGAGCCGCTGCCGCGCCCGGTGCCGCTCGGTGATGTCGACGACCGTGTAGTAGACGCCGATCGGGTGACCCCGGTCGTCGTCGATCCGGGTGAACGACATCGTGTGCGCGGTCTCGCGGTGCGGGGCGGAGCGGACCCGGCCGACGTGCTCGTACTCCACGATCGGTTCACCGGTCTCCAGTACGCGCCGCATCTGCGCCTCTATCGCCTCGGCGTCCAGGCCCGGCTGGATCTCCGCGAACCGCAGTCCCAGCCGTTGCTGGGCCGGGGCGCTGCCGAACTGTTCCAGGGCCGGGTTGGACCACACACAGCGCAGGTCCGTGTCCACGATCGCGATGCCGATGGGAGAGCGGGTGACCATCTGCTCCAGTACCTGGCGGCTCATGTCCCAGCCGGGGGCCTCCGCCATCTCGGACAGCAGCACCAGCCAGCGTTCCGAGTTGTCGGAGTCGTCGGCGACCGTGATCCGGACCATGACCGGGACCGGCCGGCCGTGTCTGTGCAGGGCGGTCAGCAGCCCCGCCCAACTGCCGTCGGCCCGGCAGCGTGCGGTGATCTCCGGCAGCCGGCGGGCGTCCTCAGGGGCGAGAAGGGCTGCGACGCTCTGTCCTACGGCTTCGGTGGCGGGGTAGTCCAGCAGGCGCTCGGCGTCCTTGGTCCAGCCGGTCACCGTGCCGTGGGCGTCGAGCAGCAGGGGCGCGGCATCGGCCACGTCGAACCGGTGCCGCGCGGTGCCGTGCTCCTCCTGAGCGCCCACGCCCGACCTCTCTGTCGCTGAGAGTGGTCTATCACCTCTTCGTCACATCTTCACCCGGTCTGGTGGAGTGCGCGGCCGGGGAGGGGGTCTGCCGTGGGGTGAGTGCGGGTCAGCGCCTGAGTACCTTTTCCAGTACTCCCAGTGCCGATCGCAGTTCCTCCGCCGTGATCGTCAGCGGCGGTGCCAGCCTGATCGTCGAGCCGTGGGTGTCCTTGACCAGGACGCCCTCGTCCATCAGCAGCTTGCTGACCTCGCGGCCCGTGCCGAGGGACGGGTCGATGTCGACGCCGGCCCACAGGCCCCGGGCGCGGAAGCCGACGACACCCTTGCCCACCAGCCCTGTCAGGCCGTCCCGCAGGACCGTGCCCAGGTCGGCCGCCCGGCGCTGGAACTCGCCCGTTTCCAGGAGCTCGACCACCGCCGTGCCCACCGCCGCCGCGAGCGGGTTGCCGCCGAACGTCGAGCCGTGTTCGCCCGGGCGCAGTACGCCGAGGACGTCACGGCGGGCGACCACCGCGGAGACCGGGACGATGCCGCCGCCCAGTGCCTTGCCCAGGAGCAGGACGTCCGGGACGACTCCCTCGTGTTCCACGGCGAGGGTACGGCCCGTACGGCCGAGGCCCGACTGGATCTCGTCCGCGATGAAGAGACAGCCCGTGCGGCGGGTCACCTCGCGGACGCCGGTCAGATAGCCGTCGTCCGGGATGACCACGCCCGCCTCGCCCTGGATGGGTTCGAGGAGCACCGCGGCCGTGGTCTCGTCGACCGCCGCCTCCAGCGCCGCCAGGTCGTTGTACGGCACGATCCGGAAGCCCGGCGTGAAGGGGCCGAAGCCCGCCCTGGCCGTCTCGTCCGTGGAGAACGACACGATCGTCGTCGTACGGCCGTGGAAGTTCTCCGCCGCCACCACGATCGTGGCCCCGTCGGCCGGGACGCCCCTGACCTCGTACGCCCACTTGCGGGCCACCTTGATGGCGCTCTCCACCGCCTCCGCGCCGGTGTTCATCGGCAGCACCATGTCCAGCCCCGTCAGCTCGGCGAGGCGCTCCGCGAACTCGGCGAGCCGGTCGTTGTGGAAGGCCCTGGAGGTCAGCGTCAGCCGGTCGAGCTGCCGGTGCGCCGCCTCGATCAGCGCCGGGTGGCGGTGGCCGAAGTTGAGGGCGGAGTAGCCGGCCAGCATGTCGAGGTAGCGGCGGCCCTCCACGTCCTGCACCCAGGTGCCCTCGGCACGTGCGACGACCACGGGCAGCGGGTGGTAGTTGTGCGCGAGGACCGGCTCCTCGGCACGGATGAGATCGGCGGAGGAACGCGTGCTTACGGGTGCGGTCATGAGCGGATCTCCTGGGTGCAGCACTTGATGCCGCCGCCGGCCTTGTGGAACTCGGAGAGGTCGACGGGGACGGGGACATAGCCGTGGTCGTCGAGGCGCACGGCGAGGGCCTCGGCCTGCGGAGCGATGAAGACGTGCCGGCCGTCGGACACGGAGTTCAGGCCGAACGCCATCGCGTCGTCACGGGTCGCGAGCACCGCGTCCGGGTACAGCCGTGCGAGTACCTCGCGACTGCCCGGCGAAAAGGCCTCCGGGTAGTACACGATGTTGGCGTCGTCGAGAACGAACAGCGCGGTGTCCAGATGGTAGAAGTGCGGGTCCACCAGCGTCAGGCTGATCACCGGGTGCCCGAAGAACTCCTGCACCTCGCGGTGCGCCTCCCGGGTCGTGCGGAACCCGGTTCCGGCCAGCACGTACCGGCCCGTCCAGACGAGATCGCCCTCGCCCTCGCAGACCGCGGCGGGGCGGTGGACGTCGTAGCCCGCCGTCTTGAACCACAGGTCGTAGTGCGTGGACTCGGGGCGCCGCTGGGGCGCGTGGAAGAGGGAGCCGAAGACGCGGCCGCCGACGACGACCGCCGAGTTCGCGGCGAAGACCATGTCCGGAAGACCGGGGACCGGCTCCACGGCCGCGACGTCGTGACCGTGCGCCTCATAGGTGCGGATCAGTGTCCGCCACTGCTCCTGCGCCAGGTCCACGTCGACATGGGTGTCGGGATGCATCCAGGGATTGATCGCGTACTGCACGGCGAAGTGTCTGGGTTCGCAGACGAGGAAACGCCGTCGGCGCGGCACACGGGAGTCGGTCACAGAGGGGTTCCTCCGCTTCCTGCGGTGTCGACTGAGGGTTGACACCAAGGTAGGAAGTGACGGTCACGCCCGACAAGGAAAAGGAAGTGCGTGTCTGCGCAGGAATGCTGCGTATTCGACCCGTACGACGCATGACTGATGCGCGTGGGGAGGTTTATTCGGGGGCGGCCTGGGTCGCCCCCGCCTCGGGGCTTTCCGGGATCAGATGGGACAGCACCATCACGCTGATCGTCTTCCGGATGAACGGCTCCACGCGGATGCGTTCCAGCACCTCCTCGAAGTGCTCCACATCCCGCGCCCGTACGTGCAGCAGGGCGTCCGCGCCGCCGGTCACCGTCATCGCCGCGGTGATCTCCGGATGGTTGCGGACCACCTCCGCGAGCCGCCGCGGCGGGGCCGCGCCCTCGCAGTACACCTCGACGTACGCCTCCGTTCGCCAGCCCAGCGCCGACGGCTCCACCGTGGCCGTGAACCCGGTGATGACCCCGGTCTCGCGCAGCCGGTCCACGCGCCGCTTCACCGCCGTGGACGACAGCCCGATCGCCGAACCGATCTCCGCGAAGGACGTCCGCGCGTTCGCCATCAGCGCGGTGATGATCTTCCGGTCCAGCTCGTCGAAGGCGACGGTCCTGCTGCTCATGTCGGCACTGTATCCAGCGGGGGCGTCCACGCCTCCGCACGTGTCCAGTCGTACGAATTACTCCTACACTCCGGGTTCATGCTGCGCGCCCTGGCTGTCGACGACGAACGCCCCTCGCTGGAGGAACTTCTCTATCTCCTGAGCGCCGACCCCCGGATCGGCAGTGTGGAGGGCGCCGGTGACGCCACCGAGGCGCTGCGCCGCATCAACCGCGCTCTGGAGTCGGGACCCGGCGGGCCCGAGGCGATCGACGTCGTCTTCCTCGACATCAACATGCCCGGCCTCGACGGCCTCGATCTCGCCCGGCTGCTGACCGGGTTCGCCACCCCGCCGCTCGTCGTGTTCGTCACCGCCCACGAGGACTTCGCCGTCCAGGCCTTCGACCTCAAGGCCGTCGACTACGTGCTCAAACCGGTGCGCAAGGAACGCCTCGCGGAGGCCGTCCGCCGCGCCGCCGAACGCCTCGGCAGCGCGCCCCGGATACCCGTGCACGAACCCGACCCCGACCACATACCCGTCGAACTCGGCGGGGTGACCCGGTTCGTCGCCGTCGACGACATCACCCACGTCGAGGCCCAGGGCGACTACGCCCGCCTCCACACCGACAAGGGCAGCCACCTCGTCCGGATCCCGCTGTCCACCCTGGAGGAGCGCTGGCGCTCCCGAGGCTTCGTCCGCATCCACCGCCGCCACCTGGTCGCCCTGCGCCACGTCGGCGAACTCCGCCTGGACGCGGGCACGGTGAGCGTCGTCGTCGGCGGCGAGGAACTCCAGGTCAGCCGCCGCCACGCGCGTGAGCTGCGGGACCTGCTGATGAGGAGGCCGTAGTCATGCCGCAGGACCCCACCGAGCGGCGCGTCGTCGTCACCGGCCCGCCCCGCCGCAGTCGCCCCACCTCCGGCTACTACCGGCCGCGCACCGAGATCGACGAACAGACCACCCTCGGCCACACCTACGTCCGCTCCCTGATGCGCACCCAACTGCGCGCCGCCCTCGCGGTGTTCGCCTTCCTCGGACTGCTCATAGGGCCGCTCCCGCTGCTCTTCGCGGCCATGCCGGACGCCCACCGCCTCGAATGGGGCGTCCTCGGCTTCGGCCTCTACGTCCCGATGGTCCTGCTGGCCCGCTGGTACGTACGCCGCGCCGAACGCAACGAACGGGACTTCGTGCGGCTGGTCGAGGACCGATGAACTCCAGCTACTCGGTCCCCGCCGTCGCGCTCGTGGTGGTGGCCACCGTGCTCGTCGGCGCGTTCGGCCTGCGCATCTCCCGCACCACGTCCGACTTCTACGTCGCCTCCCGCACCGTCGGCCCCCGCCTGAACGCGGCCGCCATCAGCGGCGAGTACCTCTCCGCCGCGTCCTTCCTGGGCATCGCGGGCCTGGTCCTCGTCCAGGGCCCCGACATGCTCTGGTACCCCGTCGGCTACACGGCCGGCTATCTCGTCCTGCTCCTGTTCGTCGCCGCCCCCCTGCGCCGCTCCGGCGCCTACACCCTGCCCGACTTCGCCGAGGCACGGCTCGCCTCCCAGGCCGTGCGACGACTCGCGGGCGCCTTCGTGGTCGGCGTCGGCTGGCTCTACCTGCTGCCCCAACTCCAGGGCGCCGGACTGACGCTGACCGTGCTGACCGGGGCGCCCCAGTGGCTCGGCGGAGTGATCGTCGCGGCCGTCGTGGTCGCCACCGTCGCCGCGGGCGGCATGCGCAGCATCACCTTCGTGCAGGCCTTCCAGTACTGGCTCAAGCTCACCGCCCTGCTCGTCCCCGCCCTCTTCCTCATCCTCGCCTGGCAGGGCGACGGTGCCCCCAGCCACGCCTTCGAGGAACCGGCGACCTTCCGTGAACAGCGGGTGGTCCGCGTCGATTCCACCCTCGACCTCACGCTGGAGAGCCCCCTGACCGTCACGGTCACCGGTACGGTCGACGGCCGCCGCCACGAGGACCAGGAGCTCCGACTGCCCGCAGGCACCCACCACATCGACCGGGGCACCGAGCTGACCTTCGCCGAGGGCACCACCGTCCCCGCCGCCGACCGCGGCACCAGCGACGGCATGTCGACCTCCCTCGCCGCGGGCCGCGAGGACCGGCCCCTGTACGCCACGTACGGACTGATCCTCGCCACCTTCCTCGGCACCATGGGCCTGCCGCACGTCGTCGTCCGCTTCTACACCAGCCCGCACGGCGTCGCCGCCCGCCGCACCACGGTCGCCGTCCTCGGCCTGATCGGCTGCTTCTACCTCCTGCCCCCGGTCTACGGCGCCCTCGGCCGCCTGTACGCCCCCGAACTCACCCTCACCGCAGACGCCGACGCCGCCGTCCTGCTGCTCCCCGAGCGGATGATCGGCGGCCTCGGCGGCGAGCTGCTGGGCGCGCTGGTGGCGGGCGGGGCCTTCGCCGCGTTCCTGTCGACGGCCTCCGGACTCACCATGGCCGTGGCGGGCGTGCTCACCCAGGACGTCCTGCCCTCGCGCGGCGTACGGCACTTCCGGCTCGGCACGGTCCTCGCGATGTGCGTCCCGCTGGCCGCGAGCGTCCTGGTCGGCGGGCTGCCGGTCGCCGACGCGGTCGGGCTCGCCTTCGCCGTCTCCGCGTCCTCCTTCTGCCCGCTGCTCGTGCTCGGCATCTGGTGGCGGCGGCTGACCCCGCCCGGCGCCGCCGCGGGCATGCTGGTCGGCGGCGGCTCCGCGTTCCTCGCCGTGGCCGCGACCATGGCCGGCTTCCCGGCCCGCGGCCCGCTGCACGCCCTGCTCGCCTGGCCCGCGCTCTGGTCGGTGCCGCTCGGCTTCCTCACCATGGTGCTGGTGTCCCTGGCCACCGCGGGCCGGGTACCGGCGGGCACGGCGGCGATCCTCGCCCGCTTCCACCTGCCGGAGGAACTGCGGGCGGAGGTGAAGGCATGAGCGGATTCCTGGCCGGATTGTGCGTGGCGATCCTCCCGCTGCTGGCAGCCGGGTTCTGGCTCGGCCGGCGTACGGCCCGACCCCAGACCCTGGGCGGCCTCGGCACCCCCGTCGAACACGCCACCTTCGAGACCCTGCACACCGCCTCCCTGGCGGCGCCCCCGCTGCGGGCCGGCTTGACGGAGGAGACCGCTCGCAAGTCGGCCCGCAGACTGCGATCACTGCTCGGCACGGACGCGCTGTGCCTCACCGACCAGAAACAGGTCCTGGTCTGGGACGGCGTGGGCAGCCACCACCGCACCGAGATCATGGAACGCCTCGCGGGCCCGCTGGAGACCGGCCGCGGCGAGGCCTTCCCGCTCACCTGCGACGCCCCTGACTGCCCGGTCCGCTGGGCGGTCGTCGCCCCGCTCACCGTCGACGACCGCGTCCACGGCGCCCTGGTCGCCTGCGCGCCCCGCGAGTCGGCCGTCCTGGTCCGCGCGGCCGGGGAGGTCGCCCGCTGGGTGAGCGTCCAGCTGGAGCTGGCAGACCTGGACCAGTCCCGGACCCGCCTGATCGAGGCCGAGATCAAAGCACTTCGGGCCCAGATCTCCCCGCACTTCATCTTCAACTCGCTCGCGGTGATCGCCAGCTTCGTCCGTACCGACCCCGAGCGCGCCCGTGAACTGCTCCTCGAATTCGCCGACTTCACCCGCTACTCGTTCCGCAGGCACGGCGACTTCACCACCCTCGCCGACGAACTCCACGCCATCGACCACTACTTGGCGCTGGTGCGGGCCCGCTTCGGCGACCGCCTCTCCGTCACCCTGCAGATCGCCCCGGAGGTGCTGCCGGTCGCCCTGCCGTTCCTGTGTCTGCAGCCGCTGGTCGAGAACGCCATCAAGCACGGCCTGGAGGGCAAGACCGAGAAGTGCCGGCTCCAGATCACCGCCCAGGACGCCGGCGCCGAGGCCCTGGTCGTGATCGAGGACGACGGCGCCGGAATGGATCCGGTCCTGCTCCGCCGTATCCTCGCGGGCGAGGTCAGCCCCTCGGGCGGCATCGGGCTGTCCAACGTCGACGACCGGCTCCGCCAGGTGTACGGCGACTCCTACGGCCTCGTCATCGAGACCGCCGTCGGCGCGGGCATGAAGATCACCGCCCGGCTGCCCAAGTACCAGCCGGGCGTGCACTCGGCGGGCCGTCTCACGGACGGCTGACGTCAGGTGCTGCGGGTGGCCACCATCCCGAGGGTGATCAGGCCCAGCACCACCCAGCCGAACCACAGCCAGCCGTTGCTGCCGAGCGCCACCGTGTAGGCGGTCACCGCGACGAGACCGCCGACGGTGAGCACCCCCATCGTGCGGGTCGAGCCATCCGTGGAACCGGTACCGGGCATCGCAACACCCTCCTCAGGATTCGTCCCCCTCCATGGTGCCCCCGTTCTGCCTGCGGACGGTGCATACGACGAAATGAGTGCCGTTCTTCCAGGGCCCCTCACTGGTCCAGGAGCCCGCGGTGTAGACGGACGGATCGAAGCCGTAGTCGCCCGGCGGCACGTCACGCGCGCACGCCGTGTCCGACTCGGTCCGCGCCTCGGACAGCGTGACGTCAGGATCCAGACGGGTGAATCCGAGCACCTGCTCGTCGTGGGAGCCCTCGCAGGAGACCAGCCGGGCGTCCCGGTTCGTGCGCACGTCCAGACAGTCCCGTCGCTGCATGGTCGCCGTGTCCGCGAACCCCGAGCCCAGCCTGCGATGGGTACCGATCGGCCCGTACACCGGCCCGTTCCCGCCCAGGACCAGACACGCGGTGCGCCGTCCCGCCGCCTCGAAGCCGACGTCGGTCGGCACGACGGCCCGGCTGCGGACGTCCGCGAGCCGGTCCCGGATCTCCCGCGTCCGCTCCTCGCACCGCGCCGCCCCCGTCCGCCGCGCCTCGTCGGCCGAGGAGGCCGTCACGAACGCCATCACCTGACCGTCCAGGGCCGTCCCGCAGGTGGGGTCCAGCCGCAGCCGAGGTGTTCCCCGGAAACGCTCCGAGCCCGGCCAGTCGGCGATGACGCAGTCGCCGTCCCGCAGTGGTCTCGTGAGCCCGACCGTCTCGCCGTACGGCTGCCAGGAGCCCTGTCGTCCGCCTCCGGCGTCCGACGACCGGTCGGCCATGGCGTACCAGACACCGCCCAGGGCCAGCAGCAGCCCGAGACCGCAGGCGAGGACGGCCCGCAGGGCGTGCGAGCGCTCCCGCCGCCGGCGGCCGCCCTGCGGCGGCGGAGGCGGGAGCACCAAGGGCGGCTCGCCCTCGGTGCGGGACCGGTGGCCGTTCAGCGGCGGACCGGGCGGCGGCACCTGCACCCCGGCCCAGGGCGGCTGGGAACCGAGGTCGGTCTGGGTGCGGACGTACGGCTCGGCCTGCGGCGTCACGATCCGCGACAACGCGGCCTCCGCCTCCGCCGCCGACCACCGCTGCCCGGGGTCCTTGGCGAGCAGCCTCTGCAGTACGGGACCCAGCGCACCGGCGCGCACGGCGGGCCGCGGCTCCTCCATGACCACCGCGGTCACCTCGGCGAGATGCGACTCCCGCTCGAAGGCACCCACACCCTCAACGGCGTGGTACAGCGTGCAGCCCAGCGAGAACAGGTCGGCGGCCGGGGTGGGCGCTCCGCCCGTGGCCCGCTCGGGCGCCAGATAGCCCGAAGTGCCCACCAGCACGGACGCCAGCGTGTACCGGGTCTCCCCGGCGTCCGGCTGCACGGAGATGCCGTAGTCGGTGAGCAGGACGCGTCCGTACGGCGATCCCGCGCGGTCCGGCGCCAGCAAGATGTTCGCCGGCTTCACGTCCCGGTGCATCACGCCCCGCTGATGCCCGGCGGTCAGCGCGTCCAGCACGGCGAGGCCGATCCGGGCGCACTCCGCCGGGGCCAGCGGTCCGCGGGAGTCGACCAGGTCACGCAGGTCCACCGCGTGCGCCACGTACTCCATGACGATCCACGGCAGCCCCTCGTGCTCCAGCACGTCGTGCACGGTCACCACGTGCGGGTGGCCGCGCAGCCCCGCCGCGTGCCGGGCCTCCGCGCGGGCCCGTGCCACCCGGGCCTCCCGCTCGTGGTCCGCCTCCACCGGGTCGCGGAACACGATCTCCTTGAGCGCGACCTCGCAGTCGAGTCTCTGGTCGTGGGCGAGCCACACATGGCCCATGCCGCCGCTGCCGAGCGGGGTGAGCAACAGATAGCGGCCGGCGATGACCCGGCCCACTCCCGACGTCGGTGATCCTGAAGACATCCGGTGACTCTCCGGTTCTGCGGGTTCCTCGGGTTCTTCGGGGGTGCTACGCGGCGACCGTGGTGCTCGGCCCGTCGGTGGCGGGCTCACTGGTGGCGGGCTCAGTCTTCGCGGGCTCAGTGGTCGCGGGTTCGCTCGTGGCGGGTGGGGAGGTGGCCGGCCTGGTGGTCACGGGAGCGCTGCTGGGCGGCTCCCTGGTGGCGGGCGCGCTGGTCGTCGCCGGTGGCGGTGACGGGCTGCTGGTGACCGGGGCGCCGGTCGGCGGTGAACTTTTCGAGGGCGGTGGGCTCGGCGGACTGCTCGCCTTCCCGGGCGACGGCGAGCCGGGAGCCGTGCTCGACGACGGTGGTGACGAGGCCTCCCCGGGCCTGCTCGACGAGGACGGAGGTGGCGAGGAGGACGCGCCGGGCCGTTCGCCGGACGATCCCGAGGGCCCCGACTTCGGCGGAGTGCTCGTGGGCGGTGTCTTCGCCCCCGAGGAGGACGGCGGGGGAGTGGTCGTGGGCCCGGTCTCCCCGCCGGAGGTGCTCGTGCCGCCCCCGGCCACGGTCAGCATCACGTACTGCCCGAACGGCAGCTGTGTCCCCGCGGGCGGGTCGGTCGCCGTGACCTTCGCGCCGTCCGGCGGCACTCCCTGCCCGGCGTACCCGGCCGCCAGCCCGGCGTCGACCAGCTCACGGCTGGCCCGGGCGAAGGTCCTCCCGGCCAGGTCCGGCACCGTGCGGCGCTTCTTCGTGGGGAAGGTGGTGTCCTTCTCGCCGGTGCTGCCGACCGGACGGTTGATGCCGCGGGCGGGTTCCTGGACGTCGACGAGAGCGATCCGTGCCAGTTTCCGCGGAGCGGGCTTCACGGCCACCACCGACTCCCGCTGGTATCCCGCCCACTTCTTGTTGCCGTCCTCGAACTGGACGGAAATCCGGCCGGTGTCACCCTCGAAGGGCCGCAGTGGATTTCCACACGAGCACTTCACAGCCGGAAGCCCTCGTTCATCGACGAGAATCGAGATTCCCGCCTGGAGCAAGGAGTTGTACGGGACGGCCTTTTCCTTCTTGTAGTCGTGGTTCTTGACGAGAGTGTCGTGACGCAACAGAACCGGTGTGAGTCGATCCAGATATTCCGGTATCCCGTCCGTGCCGATGTTCAGCACGCCGGCCCACGCCTGTGCCTTTTTGTGATTCCTGGGATCGGTGAGGAATCGTTCGAGTTCGGCGACGTCACAGATGGTCGGCTGCTTGCTGCCGCCGTACAGACCGGGCGTGTCCCCCTGCTGGAGACTTCCCTGGACGGGCTGCGACCGCACGGCGGTGGTGATGTCCCTGCCCAGCCCGCTGTTCTCCTCGAAGAACGGAGCGAGCGAGGGCACACCGGCGGCGACCGCCTTGACCACCGTCAGTGGATTTCCCTTCTCACAACCGCTCAGCAGCAGTGAGAAAATCGCCAGGACGGCGATCCTGTGCATAAATGCGCGAAGTGTCATGACCGCTCCCCCCGGCGGTTCCCCCAACGCGCTTCATGCTACTGAATGCTTCGGAAAGGCGAAGCCTCTCAGCGCCCGCGTGCGTTCAATGAGGCCAAATACGCGTTGTACGCCTCGAGATCCTTGTCGCCGTCGCGGTCGGCGGCCCGGTCCGTGCGCTTGGCCTGCCGCTGTTCGGAGCCGTACCACTGGAACAGCAGTGCGATCAGCACCAGTACGGAGGGAATCTCGCTGAACGCCCAGGCGATACCGCCCGCGTAGTTCTGGTCGGAGAGCGCGTCGATGCCGAGCGAGGCGGGCGGGTTCTTGAACGTCTCCACCATGGGCTCGGACGCCATCATCAGCGCGATGCCGAAGAAGGCGTGGAACGGCATCCCGGCGAACAGCTCCAGCATCCGCATCAGATACCCGGGCCGCTGCGGGCCCGGGTCGACGCCGATGATCGGCCAGAAGAAGACGACACCGACGGCGAGGAAGTGCACCATCATCGCGATGTGGCCGGTCTTCGACCCCATCAGGAAGTCGAAGACCGGCGTGAAGTACAGCCCGTACAGGCTCGCGATGAACAGCGGAATGGTGAACGCCGGGTGCGTGATGATCCGCATGTACCGGCTGTGCAGCAGTGCCAGCAGCAGCTCACGCGGTCCCTTGCGGCCCTTGCCCGCGACGGGCAGCGCTCGAAGGGCCAGGGTCACCGGGGCGCCGAGCAGGATGAGGATCGGCGACAGCATGCTGATCACCATGTGCTGCACCATGTGCGCGCTGAACATGACCATGCCGTAGTCGTTCAGGCTGGTGCACATCATCAGCCCTATGGACAGCACACCGGACACGTAGGAAATGGTCCGCCCCACGGACCACGCGTCCCCCCGGCGCCGCAGCCGCACGACCCCCCACGTGTACAGACCGAGCGCAAGGAGGCAGGCGACGAGGAAGAAGGGGTCGGCCGACCACTGAAGCCCTCGGCCCAGCGTGAACGGTGCCAAGTCGTGGGTCATGCCGTGCCCGCTGTGGTCCATCGCGGCGGCTCCTGATTCGTGGGGGTTGTGCGAGTCTGTCCGCCCCAGACTAAGACTGCCCCCGGTCACATCCTGGACCGGGGGCACACAACCGCCGTACGACCTACAGCACGCACTCCGCCTCGGCGTACCGGTCCTCCGGCACCGTCTTCAGCGTCTCGACCGCCTCCGCGAGCGGCACCATCACGATGTCGGTCCCCCGCAGAGCCGTCATGTGACCGAACTCCCCACGGTGCACGGCCTCCACCGCATGCCATCCGAACCGGGTGGCGAGGACGCGGTCGTACGCGGTCGGCGTACCCCCCCGCTGCACGTGCCCCAGGATGACCGGCCGGGCTTCCTTCCCCAGCCGCTCCTCCAGCTCGATCGACAGCTGACGGGCGATCCCGGCGAAGCGCTCGTGCCCGTAGATGTCCTTGGCGCCCTCGTCGAAGGCCATGGAGCCGGGCGCCGGCTTGGCCCCCTCCGCGGCGACGACGATCGCGAACCGCTTCCCCGCCTCGAACCGCTCCCCGACCCGGCGCGCCAGCTCCTCGATGTCGAAGGGCCGCTCCGGCACGACGATGGCGTGCGCACCGGCCGCCATCCCGGAGTGCAGCGCTATCCAGCCGGTGTGCCGCCCCATGACCTCGACGACGAGCACCCGCTGGTGGGACTCGGCGGTGGTCTTGAGCCGGTCGAGGGCCTCCGTCGCGACCCCTACCGCGGTGTCGAACCCGAAGGTGACATCCGTGACCGCGATGTCGTTGTCGATGGTCTTGGGCACGCCCACGATCGGCAGACCGGCGTCCGACATCAGCCGGGCCGCCTTGAGCGTGCCCTCACCGCCGATGGGAATGATCGCGTCGAGACCGAGCTCCTCGACATGCCCCTTGGCCCGCTCCACGCCGTCCCGCAGATGCGAGGGCTGGACCCGGGAGGAGCCGAGGATCGTGCCGCCGCGGGCCAGGATGCCGCCCACCGCGTCGAGGTCGAGCTTGAGGTAGTCGCACTCCAGGAGGCCCTTCCAGCCGTCCCGGAAACCGATGACCTCGTCGCCGTGGTCGGCGACGGCACGGTGCACGACGGACCGGATGACGGCGTTCAGGCCGGGGCAGTCGCCGCCGGACGTGAGGACACCAATGCGCATAGCCGGAAAAACCCTCTCACCGAATCAACGTGGGTCGGGTCCGGACCACGTCGTCCGGCTCGAACCCCGCCACCCTAGCGGCACAGGGGGGCGGGGCCGTAGCACGCGTCCGCCTGCTGGACGAGTCCGCTCACCTGTGCGGACTCCGCGTCAGACGGGCCCGTGACAGACGGCGGGAACCGAGGTGAAGTTCCTGCTCAGGCGGGCTGCTGCGCGGCCGTGATGCGCTCGTTGCGCAGGGCCTCGTACCAGCGGTCGTCGGTCGGCGGCAGCGCGTTCACGTCGAGCGCGAGCTTCAGCAGCAGGTCGGCGATGAGCGGGTTGCGCGCGAGCACGGGTCCGTGCATGTACGTACCGAAGACGGTGTCGTTGTACGCCCCTTCCGTACCGTCCCCGGTGCCGTTGCCCTTGCCCAGCTTGACGTTGGCGAACGGGCGGGCGGTGGGGCCGAGGTGGGTGACGCCCTGGTGGTTCTCGAAACCGGTCAGCGGGGGCAGGCCGAGGCGCGGGTCGATGTCGGCGAGCACGTCACCGACGCAGCGCTCGCCCTCACCGCGTACGGAGACCACGTCGAGCAGGCCGAGGCCGGGCTCGCGCTGGCCGAGGTCGTTGATGAACTCGTGCCCGAGGATCTGGTAGCCGGCGCACACCGAGAAGACGATCGCGCCGTTGCCGACGGCCCGGTGCAGACCGCCGTCCCGGCGCAGCCGCTCGGCCGCGAGCCGCTGGGGCCGGTCCTCACCGCCGCCGATCAGATAGATGTCGCCGGAGGTCGGGATCGGCTGGTCGCTGCGCACGTCCAGGCGGGCCACGTCGAGGCCCCGCTGGCGGGCCCGGCGCTCGATGACGAGGGCGTTGCCCTGGTCGCCGTAGGTGCTGAGCAGGTCGGGGTAGATCCAGACGATCCGCAGGCTGTTGTCGCTCACAAAAGTCCCCTGTGTCTCAGTTGCCGACGCGGCGGCGCAGGTCCTGGAAGGCGGTGTAGTTGGCGATGACCTCGATACGGCCGTGCGGACTCATCTGCACGGCCTGGTCGAGGTTGTCGCAGACCTGGAAGTTCTGGTTCGCGACCTCGAGTCGCACCGCGAGGTCCAGCTTCCGGTCGCCGATCACGCAGATCGGGTGGCCGGTGAGCCGGGTGTAGTCGACGTCCCACAGCCAGGAGGTGTCGGTGCCGTCGGCGCCGCGGGCGTTGACGGAGAGGATCACCGGGGTGGGCGGCGGGTCGATCAGGCTGAACGTTTCGAGCCAGCCGGCCGGGTTCTTCGCGAGCAGCAGGCGCAGGTCGCGCTGCTGGAACTGGACGACGTCGTAACGCCCCGCCACGGCCTGCACCTGGTACATGCGTTCCAGGGCGACCTGCGGCGGTACGCCGAAGACGGCGGCCACGGCGGCGGAGGAAGCCGCGTTGGCCTTGTTGGCGCGGCCCGGCAGCTGGAGGTGGATGGGCCAGGCGGAGCCGTGCGGGTCGAGCACGTGGTCGCCGGACAGGGCCCAGCTCGGCGTGGGACGCCGGAACCCGCACTCGCCGCAGAACCAGTCGTCGCCCGGCCGCTGCATCACACCACCGCAGGACGGGCAGGACCAGGCGTCGTCCTTCCACATCTGCCCGGCGGCGACCCAGATGACGTTGGGGGAGGAGGAGGCGGCCCACACGACGAGCGGGTCGTCGGCGTTGGCGACGACGACGGCCTTCGAACCCGCGAGCCCCTCGCGCCAGTTCTCCGCGAGCATGCGGGTCTCGGCGGCGCGGTCGAGCTGGTCGCGGGAGAGGTTCAGCAGGGCGATGCACTTGGGGTCGGTGTCGCGGGCCACGCCCGCGAGGTACTTCTCGTCGACCTCGATGACGCCGTAGCGGGCGTCCGAGCCGCCCGCGAGGGCGGAGGTGATACCGGCGGGCATGTTGGCGCCGAGGGCGTTGGAGACGACGGGCCCGGCGGCGCCCAGTGCCTCCGCGATCAGCCGCGTGGTGGTGGTCTTTCCGTTGGTCGCCGAGACGAGCACGACGTCCAGGTTCTGGGCGAGCCGGGCAAGAAGGTCGGGGTCGAGTTTGAGGGCCACCCGGCCGCCGATGACCGAACCGCTGCCGCGACCCGCGGCTCGGGATGCCGCCGCGACGGCCTTGCCCGCCGTCACGGCCAGCTTGGCCCGCGGCGAGAGCGGGTCCGAGTTGCCTGTCATCAGATCTCGATCCTCCTTGCGTACGCGCCGCGCCTCAGCCTCCGGCCACGTGGTGTGGACCTCAGCCTATCGAGATCCGTAAGCACTCCCGAATCGCCGTACTCTTGCGGCCATGCGAAACGGCTCCATTCCGGGCACGCGGGGGCGCGTCCGCGCGGTCACCCTGCTCGGCACCCCGGTGTTGCACACACCCTGCGACGACGTCACGGACTTCGGTCCCGAACTGGCGAGCCTGGTGGAGGACTTGTTCGCGACGATGTACGCGGCCGAGGGGGTGGGCCTCGCCGCCAACCAGATCGGCGTGCCGTTGCGCGTCTTCGTCTACGACTGCCCGGACGACGAGGAGGTCCGGCACCTGGGGCATGTGGTGAACCCACGCCTGGTGGAGACGGACGGTGTGGTGCTGAGGGGACCCGAGGGCTGCCTGTCCCTGCCTGGTCTGGAGGCAGGGACGGAACGCCACGACCACGCGGTGGTGGAGGGCTTCACGATGGCGGGAGACCCGATCACGATTTACGGCACGGGATTCTTCGCAAGGTGCCTACAGCACGAGATGGACCACATGGAGGGCAAGGTCTACGCGGACCACTTGGCGGGCCGGCGCAAGCGGAAGCTCATGCGACAAGTGGCCCGGACTTCTTGGCACAGGTCCAGCTGACCCACCAGAGGCGCGGGGAACTGCGCGACCAGCCCCCACACACCCACAGCCGTCATTCAACGATCAGAATCCCGGACCCCCCACCTTGTCCCCCACCGCAGCGAGCCGCCCCCACAACAGGTCCGCCAGACTCTTCACCAACTCCGCCCGCGGGCAAGGCCGTTCCCCCAGCCACCAGTCACCCGCCGCGTACATCATCCCGACGATCCCGTGCCCCCACACCCGCGCCAGCAACTGACTCCCGGGCCCGAGATCGAGCCGGTCCTCGATGACCTGGCCCAACTCTTCACCCATCCTCCGCAGCAAGGGCGCGGAATGCTTACCGACATCGAACCCCTGGTCCCCGACCTGACCCCCCTCGGCGGGGTGCATCAGGAACCGGTACACCTGGGGCCGGGCCTCGATCGCGGCCAAATACGTGTCCAACGTCGCCTCGACCCGCTCCCGCCGTTCCGCCGGAGCGTCCAGCGCGGCCCGGAGCGAGTCCAGCAGCGCATCCGTGTGCCGCTTGGCGAGGGCAGCGTAGAGTCCCCCCTTGTCACCGAAGTGCCGATACAGGATCGGCTTGGTGATGCCGGCTTCTGCGGCGATCGCGTTCATAGAGGCCTGCGGCCCGTCGCGCAGCACCACTCTGTCCGCGGCCTCCAGCAGTTCGCGCCGGCGGCGGTCGGCGGACCGCTGCTGATCGGTCCGCTGTGTGGTGTCCATGAGCTCTCCCCACCCGTACTGAATCGGTAACGCCTGCGCAAACTAACACCCGGCAGGCGATTGACATCGAACAGGCTGCTGACTGGTCATCGGGAGTTGACTTTTCCTACCCGTGGGTAACAGACTCGGGTTACCGCAAGTAACACGCACGTGCGTCGCCGCTGGAGGGGACATGGCCGAGTTCACCATGGAGCTCAACGACGAACAGAAGGAGGTCCGGGACTGGCTGCACGGCTTCGCCGCCGACGTCATCCGCCCCGCGGCCGCCGAATGGGACGAGCGTGAGGAGACTCCCTGGCCGGTCATCCAGGAGGCCGCGAAGGTAGGCATCTACTCCCTCGACTTCTACGCCCAGCAGTACTTCGATCCCACCGGGCTCGGCATCCCGATGGCGATGGAGGAGCTGTTCTGGGGCGACGCGGGCATCGCCCTGTCGATCGTAGGCACCGGTCTCGCCGCTGTCGGCGTTCTCGCCAACGGTACCGAGGAGCAGATCGGCACCTGGATCCCCCAGATGTACGGCGACGCGAACGATGTCAAGGTCGCCGCGTTCTGCTCGTCCGAGCCGGACGCCGGCTCCGACGTGGCCTCCATGCGCACGCGTGCCGTGTACGACGAGGCCAAGGACGAGTGGGTGCTCAACGGCACCAAGACCTGGGCGACCAACGGCGGTATCGCCAACGTCCACGTGGTCGTCGCGGTCGTCGATCCCGAGCTCGGCTCCAAGGGGCACGCGTCCTTCATCGTGCCGCCGAACACGCCGGGGCTGTCCCAGGGCCAGAAGTTCAAGAAGCACGGCATCCGTGCCTCGCACACGGCCGAGGTCGTGCTGGAGAACGTCCGGGTGCCCGGCTCCTGCCTCCTCGGTGGCAAGGAGAAGCTGGACCAGCGCCTCGCGCGGGCCCGGGAGCGGGCGAAGACCGGCGGGGAGCGGGTGAAGAACGCGGCGATGGCCACGTTCGAGGCGTCGCGGCCCGCCGTGGGCGCCATGGCCGTGGGCACCGCCCGGGCCGCCTACGAAGTCGCCCTCGACTACGCCAAGACGCGTGAGCAGTTCGGGCGGCCGATCATAGACAACCAGGGCGTGGCCTTCCAGCTCGCGGACATGCGCACCTCCATCGACGCGGCCCGTCTCCTCGTGTGGCGCGCTTCCTGGATGGCGATCAACGGAAAGCAGTTCACCGCCGCCGAGGGCTCGATGTCCAAGCTCTTCGCAAGTGAGACGGCGAAGAAGGTCACGGCGCAGGCGGTCCAGATCCTGGGCGGCAACGGCTACACCCGGGAGTACCCCGTGGAGCGCATGCACCGTGACGCCGCGATCTACACCATTTTCGAAGGGACGAGCGAGATCCAGCGACTGGTCATCGCCCGGACCCTGTCCGGCATGTCCATCCGCTGACGAAGCCCGAGAAACACCTCTTCGCCGACTCGTCCGCCGGGTCGGCGAAGCCGCACACGGCAGCGAACGAGCAAACCCTTACGGCGCACTGCCGCTGCTGTGCGCGATACACGCCACATCGATCCGATCGGCCAGCTTCGCCAGCTCGATCGTCAGCGCGGCAACCGTATCCTCGTCCAGCCCGTCGGCCCCGGCCTCGACCAGGTGCAACCACCGCCCGCCAAGACTGCGGAGCAACTTGCTCACATCGGCGGCAGCCACCTGCAGGGTCCCGCGGTCATCGACGATCAGAGGCAGAGTCACTTCGCGGTTCACACCGGGGATGTTAGCCGCGCAAGGGTCACGCTCCGTGCCAAACCGTGGTGATGTTGCAGAACTCCCTGATTCCGTGCCCGGACAGCTCACGCCCGTATCCGGACCGCTTGACCCCGCCGAACGGGAACGCCGGATGCGAGGCGGTCATCCCGTTGACGTAGACCCCGCCGGCCTCCAGATCCCGTACGAACCGGTCGACCTCGGCCTCGTCCCGCGTCCACACGTTGGAACTCAGTCCGAACGGCGAGTCGTTGGCGATCAGCACCGCCTCGTCGAGGCCGTCCGCCCGGTACAGCGTGGCCACCGGCCCGAACGTCTCCTCGCGGTGGATGCGCATCTCGCGGGTGACGTCGGCGATGACGGTCGGCGGGTAGTACCAGCCCGGGCCGTCCGGCCGCTGCCCGCCGCACAGCACGCTCGCCCCGCTGCGCCTGGCGTCGTCGACGAGTTCCTCCAGGTCGGCCCGGCCCTGCTCGCTGGACAGCGGCCCGACCTCGGTGTCCTCCTCCAGCGGGTCGCCGACCTTGAGGGCCTTCATGCCCTCGACGAACCGCTCGGCGAAACGGTCGTAGACGTCCGTGTGCACGATGAACCGTTTGGCGGCGATGCAGGACTGCCCGTTGTTCTGCACCCGCGCGGTCACCGCGATCTCGGCGGCCCGGTCGATGTCCGCGGACGGCATCACGATGTACGGGTCGCTGCCGCCGAGCTCCAGCACCGTCTTCTTCACCATGTTCCCGGCGGTCGACGCCACGGCCCGCCCGGCGGGCTCACTCCCCGTGAGCGTGGCCGCCTTGACGCGCTCGTCGCGCAGGATCTCGTCGATCGCGCCGGACCCGACGAGCAGGGTCTGGAAACAGCCCTCCGGGTAGCCCGCCTGATGGAAGAGGTCCTCCAGGAACAGCGCGGTCTGCGGCACGTTCGAGGCGTGCTTGAGCAGGCCGACGTTGCCCGCCATCAGGGCGGGCGCGGCGAAGCGGACCACCTGCCACAGCGGGAAGTTCCACGGCATCACCGCGAGCACGGGCCCGAGCGGCCGGTAGCGGACCAGGGCGCGGGAGGCGCCGGAGTCCTTGACGTCGTACGCGGCGGGCTCCTCGTCGGCCAGCAGCGACTCCGCGTGCTCGGCGTACCAGCGCATCGCCTTGGCACACTTGGCGGCCTCCGCGCGGGCCTGCTTGACCGGCTTGCCCATCTCGGTGGTCATGACCCGGGCGATGTCCTGCTGGGCATCGTCGAGGAGCTCGGCGGCCCGGTTCAGGAGACGGGCGCGCTCCGCGAAGGACGTCGTGCGGTAGGTGCGGAACGTCGCCTCGGCGAGCTGGAGCCTGCGCTCGATCTCCTCCTCGCCCATGGCCTCGTACGTCTTGAGCGTCTCGCCGTTCGCCGGGTTCACCGTCGCGATGGGCATGACCGACCTCCTGAAGAGCTGACTGTGCTTCGACCTTCCCGCGCGGCGGGGGCGACCGCAACGCGTGGACGTCAGGCCGAGTGCTCAGCCAGCCGGTCGAGAAACGCGGCCTGCGCCTTGACGATCACGGTCCGGGCCCGGTCGAGGCCGAACCACTCCACCCGGTCCAGCTCGGGGAACTCCCGCATGCGCCCGGACTTCGGTGGCCACTCCATGCTGAACACGCCCGGAACCACGGTCGCCGGATCGAGGTCCGCCTCGATCGCCCACGCCGTGACGACCTTGCCGTTCGTCTGCCGGACCTCACCGAGCGGTACGGCCTCCCCGTTGGGCGGCGGCAGCCCGAGCTCCTCCTGGAACTCGCGGCGGGCCGCGGCCCAGGCCGACTCCGAGGCCGGCTCGTACTCGCCCTTCGGAACCGTCCACGCTCCGGCGTCCCGCCGGGCGAAGAACGGGCCACCCATATGGCCCAGCAACACCTCCAGGCCCTCATCGGCGTGCCGGAACAACAGCAGGCCCGCGCTGGTCCTCACGGCCTCACCTCGGGATGCGCGGCCAGCAGCGTCTCCACCGTATCGGCCTCCTCGGGCCGCTTGTCCTCGCGGTAGCGGACCACGCGCGCGAAGCGGAGGGTGACTCCGGCCGGGTAGCGGCTCGACTTCTGGAGGCCGTCGTAGGCGATCTCGACGACGAGTTCGGGCCGTACGGGCACCACGTAACCGCTGCTGTCGACGGCCAGCTCCTGGAGCCGCTCGGTCTGCCAGGTGAGCATCGCGTCGGTCATTCCCTTGAAGGTCTTGCCGAGCATGGCGAACCCGCCGTCCGCCGTACGGGCGCCGAGGTGCAGATTGGAGAGTTTGCCGGTGCGGCGGCCGTGGCCCCACTCGGCGGCCAGCACCACCAGGTCGAGGGTGTGCACGGGCTTGACCTTCAGCCAGGAGGCACCGCGCCGGCCCGCGCTGTAGGGGGCGTCGAGGGACTTCACCACGACGCCCTCGTGGCCGCGCTTCAGGGTCTCGGCCAGGAACTCCTCGGCCGTCCCCACGTCCTTCGGTCCGGACACCAGCGTGCGCCGGACCCGCATCGGCTCGGGCACCAACCGGGCCAGCTCCGCGTGCCGTTCGGCAAAGGGCAGGTCGAGGAGGTCGCGGTCGTCGACGGACAGGGCGTCGAAGAAGACAGGGGAGACAGGGACCGCCTCGGCGGCCGTCGTCACGTCCACGCGGGAGCCGACCCGGCCCGCGGTCTCCTGGAAGGAACGGGGCCGCCCGTCCTCGTCGAAGGCGATCACCTCGCCGTCCAGGATGAACCGCTCGCCCCTCAACTCCAGCGCGGCGGCCGTCAGCTCGGGCAACCGGTCGGTGATGTCGTCGAGGGTGCGCGTGTACAGCCGTACGGCATCCCCGTCCCGGTGGATCTGGACGCGGATGCCGTCCAGCTTCTCCTCGACCGCGCAGGTGCCGAGCTTCTCGACCGCCTCGGTCACCGAGGAGGCGCTGTGCGCCAGCATCGGCAGGACCGGGCGGCCGACGGTGAGGCGGAAGCGGTCCAGGGCGGGCGGGCCGTCGGTGAGCAGGGCCTCGGCCACCGTCTGGAGGGAGCCCGCCAGCATCACGGCACGGCGTACGTCGGCGGGAGGTGCCTGCGTCGCCTGGGCGAGTCCCTCCGTGGCGACCGCGTCCAGCGCCCCCTGCCGTACCTCACCGCTGATCAGCCCGAACAGGAACCGCTGCTCGTCCTCGGTGGCCGCACCCATCAACTCACCCACCAGCCGGGCGCGTTCGGCCTGCGAGCCGGCGCCCCCGACCTTGCCCAGCTCGCTGAGCAGCGCGTCCACCTCGCGCACGGTCAGGGTCGGCTCCGCGGCCGGGGCGACCGGGCGGCTCAGCACCTTCCAGCCGACGCCGAGCCGGCCCTGCGGGAGCCGTCCGGCCAGGTACGGGATGACGATCGGGACGTCGTCCGCCTCGGCGTCCCGGAACAGTTCGGCGAGGAGCGCGATCTTCTTCGAGCGCGCCGAGGTCGCGGCGACGTCCTGGGACACCTGTGCCAGCCGGGCAAGCAACATGCTTCCAGGGTGTACCGGAGGCGGCCGGTCTACACCCCGGCAGCCGCGTCGAGGTCGCTCATCAGCAGCTCACCGTTGATCGTGGCGGCCGCCCGGTATCCGGCGCTCGCCGCGTTGATCACCTGTTCCGCGAAGCCGGCCGCGTTGCCCACGGCGTACACACCGGGCACGGTCGTCTGCCAGTTCCCGTCGACCACGGGGTAGCTGCCGAAGGGCGTCTCCTGGAGCTCGGCTCCGAGCCGCTGCACCAGGCCGTTCTGCGGGACGGCCCGGGGCGCGGTGAAGACGACCTCGCGTGCGTGCGTCGTGCCGTCCTCCAGTCGTACGGCGGTGAGCCGGTCGTCCGTCACGACCAGCTCCGCCACCTCGCCGGGCACCACGCCGACACCGGCCGCGGCCAGCCTGCGCAGATCGTCGTCCGAGAGCTCGGACTCGGCGACCCTGTGCAGGAAGAGGGTCACGTCCTTCGACCACTGGGAGACCATCAGCGCCTGGTGCACGCTGAGCGGGGTCGTGGCGAGGACGCCGAAGGCCTGGTCGCGGACCTCCCAGCCGTGGCAGTAGGGGCAGTGCAGGACGTCCTTGCCGAAGCGCGCCGCGACGCCGGGCACGTCCGGGAGCTCGTCCTTGAGGCCGGTCGCGACGACGAGGCGACGGGCCTTGAGCACCCGCCCGCTCGCCAGGGTCACGGCGAAGCCAGGGGCGACCTCGACCACCCGGTCCCGGACCAGCTCGACGCCGTACCCCTTGATCTCCTCGCGCCCGATCGCCAGGAACTCGGCGGGCGGCATGCCGTCCCGGGTGAGAAAGCCCTGCATGTGCGCGGCGGGCGTGTTGCGTGGTTCGCCCGCGTCGACGACCAGGGTGCGACGCCGGGCCCGCCCCAGGACGAGGGCGGCGGACAGACCTGCCGCACCGCCACCGATCACGATCACTTCGTATGTCTCGCCGTATGTCTCGGTCATGCCGCCACGGTCGCTCCGCGTGCGCGGGATTGACAAACAACTTTGCCGATTCTGCAATACGGGTATGAGTACCGACGACGTTCTCGCCGAAGTGGGTCCCAGGCTCAGGAGGCTGCGGAAGGACCGGGAGGTGACCCTCGCGGCGCTCTCGGAGACGACCGGCATCTCCGTGAGCACGCTCTCCCGGCTGGAGTCCGGCCTGCGCAAGCCCAGTCTGGAGCTGCTGCTGCCGATCGCCCAGGCCCACCAGGTGCCGCTGGACGAACTGGTCGGCGCCCCGCCGGTCGGCGATCCCCGGGTGCGGTCCGCACCGCTCGAACGGCACGGGCGCACCTTCTGGCCGCTCACCCGGCAGCCCGGCGGCCTTCAGGCCTTCAAGGTGCTGGTGCCGCGCCGCGACGAGGAGCCGGAGCTGCGCACCCACGAGGGCTACGAGTGGCTGTACGTCCTGGCGGGGCGGCTGAGGGTGGTGTTGGGCGAGCACGACGTGGTGATGACGGCGGGCGAGGCGGCGGAGTTCGACACCCGGGTGCCGCACTGGTTCGGGTCGACGGGGGAGGGGCCGGCGGAGTTCCTCAGCCTGTTCGGGCCGCAGGGGGAGCGGATGCACGTACGGGCGCGTCCCCGGAAGGCGTGAGCGGGCGTTCTCCCTCTCGTCGGGGACAACTGGACGAGCGCGCAGGTAGGTTCACCGGATGCACGAGATATCGCCCCGGGCACACTCCGCGGCAGGGCAGGCTGCCCGGTGACCGACGTGACCCGTTCCCCCGTCGTCGGCACCCGTCCGACGACAGCGCCCCGCGACTGGCAGGCGCGACTCCGTCGATTCGGGTACGCGGCCCGGCCGGGAACCGACCTCCGCGAGCGTCTCGTTCCGCGCTTTCCGAAGCCGTCGGTGTGGGACTGGCTGGGGCCGGTGCTCGTCGCCGTCCTGGCCGGGGCGATCCGTTTTCGGCACCTCGGCCGGCCGCGGGCCGTGGTCTTCGACGAGACCTACTACGCCAAGGACGCCTGGTCCCTGCTGCGCCTCGGCTACGAGGGCAGTTGGCCGGACCGGAAGATCGCCGACCCGCAGATCCTCGCCCACCCCCAGGTCGTCTCGCTCTCCGACACGGGGGCGTTCGTCGCGCACCCGCCGACGGGCAAGTGGGTGATCGCCCTCGGCGAGTGGATGTTCGGTCTCACCCCGTTCGGCTGGCGCTTCATGACGGCGGCCCTGGGCACCCTGTCGGTGCTCATGCTGTGCCGCATCGGACGCCGTCTGTTCCGTTCGACACTGCTGGGCTGTCTGGCCGGCGCGCTCCTCGCGGTGGACGGGCTGCATGTCGTGATGAGCCGTACCGCCCTGCTGGACCTCGTCGTCATGTTCTTCGTCCTGGCGGCGTTCGGCTGCCTGCTCGTCGACCGGGACCACGCACGGGGCCGGCTCGCGGCCGCCCTGCCGGTCGGCGAGGACGGCCGCGCGCGCCCGGACGAGCACACCGCCGACCACACCGGAACCGGGCTGCGTCCCTGGCGGCTCGCCGCCGGCGTCTTCCTGGGGCTGGCCGCCTCCACCAAGTGGAACGGCCTGTACGTGCTGGTCTTCTTCGTGCTCCTGACGGTGCTGTGGGATGTCGGCTCCCGCCGCGTGGCCGGGGCCAGTGACCCCTACCGTGCGGTGCTGCGCAAGGACCTCGGCCCGTCGGTCCTGTCCCTGGTCCCGGTCGCGTTGACGACCTATCTGGCGACCTGGACCGGCTGGTTCCTCTCCGACGACGGCTATGGACGCCACTGGGCCGACGGCCGCGGCGGCACCTGGTCATGGATCCCCGCCCCGCTCCGCAGCCTGTGGCACTACGAGTACCTGGTGTACGACTTCAACGTGGGGCTGCACACCCCGCACAAGTACCAGTCCAGCCCCTGGAGTTGGCTGGTGCAGGGCCGACCCGTGCTGTTCGACTACCAGTCGCCGAAGCCCGGCCGGGACGGCTGCACCACATCGGTCGACTGCTCCCAGACCGTCCTCGCCCTCGGCACACCGCTCCTGTGGTGGTCGGCGTGCGGCGCCCTGCTCTATCTGCTCTTCCGCTGGGCGCTGCGCCGCGACTGGCGGGCCGGCGCCGTCCTGTGCGCGGTGGGCGCGGGGTATCTGCCCTGGTTCCTGTACCAGGACCGTACGGTCTTCTCCTTCTACGCGGTCGTCTTCGTGCCGTACCTCTGCCTGGCCGTGGCGATGACGGTGGGCGCGATCCTGGGGCCACCGGGGGCGGACCGCAGACGGCGCGCACAGGGCGCGGTGGCCGCGGGCGCCCTCGTCCTGCTCATCGCCTGGAACTTCATCTACTTCTTCCCGCTCTACACCGGGGAGACGATCCCGTACGCCGACTGGCACTCCAGGATGTGGCTGGACACCTGGATCTGAGGCGGAGCGTCCCTGATACGTTACGGAGCTTCTGCCGCCCGACGACAAGAGAACGAACCCCGTGACGACCGTCGCTTACCAAGGTGAACCCGGATCCAACTCGGCGACCGCCGCGCACACCCTGTACCCCGGGTGCGCCGAGCAGCCCTGTACGAGTTTCGAGCAGGCTCTGGACGCGGTGACGCTCGGCACCGCCGACGTCGCCGTGATCCCGGTGGACAACTCCGCGGCCGGTCGGGTGGCGGACGTCCACCATCTGCTGCCCGAGTCGGGACTGTTCATCATCGCCGAACACTTCCTCGCCATCCGCTTCGACCTGATGGGCGTGCCCGGGGCGACACCGGATCAGGTGGAGTGCGTGCGCAGCCATGTGCATGCCCTCGGGCAGTGCCGCAAGGTGCTGCGGGAGGGCGGCTGGCGCACCCTCGTCACCGACGACACGGCCGGAGCGGCGCGTGAGGTGGCCGAGCTGGCGGATCCGCGGCACGCGGCGCTCGCCCCGCCCGCTGCGGCCGGGCTGTACGGTCTCGACGTGCTGCGCGCCGGGGTCGAGGACGACCCGGACAACACCACCCGCTTCGTCGTCCTGTCCCGGGAGGCCGTTGTGGCCCCGCACACCGGGGAGCCGACGATGACGAGCCTGTTCTTCTCCGTGCGCAACATCCCCAGCGCGCTCTTCAAGGCGCTCGGCGGGTTCGCCACCAGCGGGGTCAACCTCACGAAGATCGAGAGCTATCAGATCGGCGCGGGGCTGAACGCCAGCCGCTTCTACGCCGAGATCGAGGGCCACCCCGACGAGCAGCACGTCGCCCTTGCCCTGCACGAACTGGGCTTCTTCTCCACCGAGGTACGGATCCTGGGCGTGTACCCGTCCCATCCGCACCGGCTGGAGCACTGAACGGCGCCTCGACGTCAGGACGCGTCGCTCCACGTCGCACGTCGGATCGTCACTGCCCAGGTGGTCATTTTCTGGAGTGTGGGTGTCGGCACTTTCTCCCCACGAGCTGTTCCCTGATCGGCAAGCGACCGCTTAGTATGCGGAGAATCCCGGTCCGACCCCCGGCATGACGACGCAGTCCTGTGGAGGCCCCCCATGCAGGCTTGGCAAGTGCACGAGAACGGCGAGCCGAGCGAGGTGATGCGCCTCGCGGACGTGGCGCAGCCCGTTCCCGGTGAGGGCCAGGTCCTGCTGAAGGTGCGCGCCGCGAACATCAACTTCCCGGACGTGCTGATGTGCCGCGGCCACTACCAGGTCCGGCCGCCGCTGCCCTTCACGCCGGGCGTGGAGATCTGCGGCGAGACCGAGGACGGGCGCCGCGTGATCGCCAACCCCGCACTGCCGTACGGCGGTTTCGCCGAGTACGCCGTCGCCGACGCCGCCGCTCTGCTGTCCGCGCCGGACTCGCTGGACGACGCCGAGGCCGCCGCCCTGCACATCGGCTACCAGACGGGCTGGTTCGGGCTGCACCGGAGGGCCCACCTGGAAGCCGGGGAGACGCTGCTCGTCCACGCTGCCGCAGGAGGGGTCGGCAGCGCGGCGGTGCAGCTCGGGAAGGCGGCCGGGGCCACCGTCATCGGTGTCGTCGGCGGTGCCGAGAAGGTGGCCGTCGCCCGGGAGCTGGGCTGTGACGTGGTGGTCGACCGGCGGAGCGAGGACGTCGTCGCCGCCGTGAAGGAGGCCACCGGGGGCCGGGGCGCGGATGTGATCTACGACCCCGTGGGCGGCGAGGCCTACACGCAGTCGACCAAGGTCGTCGCCTTCGAAGGGCGGATCGTGGTCGTCGGCTTCGCCAGCGGGAGCATCCCGAGCCCCGGTCTCAACCACGCCCTGGTGAAGAACTACGCGATCCTGGGCCTGCACTGGGGCCTGTACAACACCAAGAACCCGAAGCTGGTCCAGCGCTGCCACGAGCAGCTCACCGAACTGGCCGCCCGGGGTGCGATCAAGCCGCTGGTCAGCGAGCGGGTGCCGCTCGCCGGGGCCGCGGACGCCGTACAGCGCCTCGGCGACGGGGTGACCACCGGCCGGATCGCCGTCGTACCCACGGGAGCACAGGCATGACCGACGCAGCCGAACTCAAGCGCCGCACCGCCGAGTTGCTGGCCGCGCACCCTCCCGCGACCACTGACCGGCTCGACTTCCTCAAGGCCCGCTTCGACGCGGGCCTCGCCTGGGTGCACTATCCGGAGGGCCTCGGCGGCCTGAACGCGCCCCGTTCCCTCCAGGCCGTCGTGGACGCCGAGTTGGAGGCCGCGGGCGCTCCCGACAACGACCCGCGGCGCAACGGCATCGGCCTCGGCATGGCCGCGCCGACGATCCTCAGGTACGGCACCGAGGAGCAGAAGCAGCGCTTCCTGCGGCCCCTGTGGGTGGGGGAGGAGGTCTGGTGCCAGCTGTTCAGCGAGCCCGGCGCCGGATCCGACCTCGCCGCGCTCGGCACCCGGGCCGTGCGTGAGGGCGACAGCTGGGTGGTCAACGGGCAGAAGGTGTGGACGTCCGGCGCCCACAACTCCCGCTGGGCCATCCTCATCGCCCGCACCGACCCGGACGTGCCCAAGCACGCGGGCATCACCTACTTCCTCTGCGACATGACCGACCCGGGTGTCGAGGTGCGGCCGCTGCGCCAGATCACCGGCGAGGCCGAGTTCAACGAGGTCTTCCTCACCGACGTCCGCATCCCCGACAGCTGCCGGCTCGGCGAGGTCGGCGACGGCTGGAAGGTCGCGCAGACCACGCTGAACAACGAGCGCGTCGCGATCGGCGGCATGCGGCTGCCCCGCGAGGGCGGCATGATCGGCCCGGTCTCGAAGACCTGGCGCGAGCGCCCCGAACTGCGCACTCAGGACCTGCACCAGCGCCTGCTGAAGCTCTGGGTCGACTCCGAGGTCGCCCGCCTCACCGCGGAGCGCCTGCGCCAGCAGCTCGTCGCCGGACAGCCGGGACCCGAGGGCGCCGGAATGAAGCTCGCCTTCGCCCGCCTCAACCAGGAGATCAGCGGCCTGGAGGTCGAACTGCGCGGCGAGGAGGGCCTGTTGTACGACGACTGGACCCTGCGACGCCCGGAGCTGGTGGACTTCACCGGCCGCGACGCCGGCTACCGCTACCTGCGCTCCAAGGGCAACAGCATCGAGGGCGGGACCAGCGAGGTCCTGCTGAACATCGTCGCCGAACGCGTCCTGGGCCTCCCGGCCGAGCCGCGTACCGACAAGGACGTCGCATGGAAGGACCTGGCCCGATGACGAAGGCGCCCGACCTGCTGTACTCGGAGGAGGAAGAGGCGCTGCGGGCCGCCGTACGGGACCTCCTCGCCGACCACTGCGACGCTCCGGGTGTGATCGGCCGCACCGAGTCGGACACCCCGCACGACCTCGCGGCCTGGAAGACCCTCGCCGACGGCATGGGCCTCGCGGGGCTCCTGGTGCCCGAGGACAAGGGCGGTCAGGGCGCCACGCACCGCGAAGTCGCTGTGGTCCTGGAGGAGTTGGGTCGCGCGGTCGCTCCCGTGCCCTATCTCACCAGCGCGGTCGTCGCCACCGAGGCCCTGCTCGCCTGTGACGCCGAGGACCTGCTCGCCGAGCTCGCATCCGGACGGCGGATCGGCGCCCTCGCTGTCGCCCTGAACGTCGCCCCGGGCGGCGCCTACAAGGTCGTACGCCACGAAGACGGGGCCCTGCACGGGGAGTTGACGGCGATCGCGGACGCTCAGGCGGCCGACGTGCTGCTCGTGCCCGCGGACGACGGCGGGCTGTACGCGGTGGAGGCCGCCTCCGCGACCGTCACTCCGCAGGTCTCCTTCGACCTGACCCGTCCGCTTGCGACCGTCACCCTCGACGGGGCGCGGGGCCGCCTGCTGGGCGACGCCGAAGTCGCCGTGCACCGCGCGCTCCGGGCCGGCGCCGGACTGCTCGCCTCCGAGCAACTCGGGCTCGCCGACTGGACGTTGACCGAGACCGTGCGTTACCTCAAGGAGCGCAAGCAGTTCAACCGGCCCGTCGGCGGCTTCCAGGCGCTCAAGCACCGGCTCGCCCAGCTGTGGCTGGAGGTCGTCAACCTCCGTGCCGCCGCCCGGAACGCGGCCGACGCGCTCGCGACGGGTGAGGACGCCGACGTGGCGGTCGCCGTCGCGCAGGCCTACGCGGCATCCGTGGCGGTGCACGCCGCCGAGGAGGCGCTTCAGCTGCACGCGGGCATCGGCATGACCTGGGAGCACCCGGTGCACCTGTATCTGAAGCGGGCCAAGGCCGACTCGATCGCCTACGGCACGGCCGGCGCGCATCGCGCCCGGTTGGCCGAACTCGTCGACCTCCGGACACCTTGAGCGTCACCCGGTGAACCTCGGTGAAGCCCGCCCCACCTGGGGCGGGCTTTTCCGTGCGCCTGCGCGGAAGGAGTGAACGGGCGGCGGCAGTCCGGCCAACTCCTGGCACGTACAGGTTCATTGAGTGCCGAAGGGCCCCATACTCCCTGTGGTTCGGACCCGCCCCACAGGGAGGCAGAACATGGCCCTCATCACCCGTCGCAGAGCCCTCACGACCCTCGGTGCCGCGGTCACGGCGACCCTCGCCCCGCCCGTCGGCAGTGCGTGGGCCGACGGGCGAAAGCACCGCCCCCGCCCGTTGTGGCGCGCCCACGCCCACAACGACTACGAGCATCCGCGTCCCCTCCTCGACGCCCTCGACCACCGGTTCGGCAGCGTCGAGGCCGACATCTTCCTCGTCGGCGACCAGCTCCTCATCGGCCACACCGTGGACGACCTCGACCCGGCGCGCACCCTCGAGTCCCTCTACCTCGACCCGCTGGCCAGGATCGTCAAGGCCAACCACGGGTCGGTGTACCGGGGTTACCGCCGTCCCCTGCAGCTGCTCATCGACATCAAGACCGAGGGCTCCTCGACCTACCTCGAACTCGACCGCCATCTGCGGCGTCACCAGCACCTGTTCACGACGTACGTGCACGGGAAAGTCGTCCCCGGCCCGGTGACCGCCGTGATCTCCGGTGACCGCGCCGCCCGCACACCGATGGAGGCCCAGACCGTGCGCCGGGCCTTCTACGACGGCCGGCTCACCGACCTCGGCACCTCGGCACCCGCCTCCCTCGTCCCGCTGATCAGTGACAACTGGACCCTCAACTTCACCTGGCTGGGCGAGGGTGTCTTCCTCGACGCCGAGCGGCAGAAGCTGCGGACCATCGTCCAGCAGGCCCACGCGCGCGGGCAGAAGGTGCGGTTCTGGGCCACCCCGGACCTCGCGGGCCCCGCCCGGGACGCGCTGTGGGCCGAGCTTCTCGCCGCCGGCGTCGACTATCTCAACACCGACGACCTGGCAGGCCTGGAGGCCTTCCTGGACGCCCACCGATAGGCGGCTCGGGACAGACACGGACACCACTCGTTCGGAGGACACTTCAGCCGCCCGGACGCACCCTCCGCTACGCCACACTTGCGGCCGAACGCCGCGAAACGGACCTGTCGGCGTGGCGGAGGAGGCTGTCCATGGCGATTTCCATTTCTGCAGTGGTGCTGCTGCTGATCCTGGCGGTGATCTTCCTGCGCAGCGGCGGACTCAAGGTCTCCCACGCGCTGGTGTGCGCGCTGCTCGGCTTCTGTCTCGCCGGCACGAGCATCGCGCCCACCATCCACAGCGGCATGTCGGCGACCGCGGACATCGTCAGCGGTCTGCGCCCCTGACCTCAGCCGGTGGAGAAGACCCCGATGCCGTTCGGTACGGGCCGTTCGGCGCCGCCCGAGGGGTGGTTGAGGGCGGCGACCGCGCCGGTGCCCGGCGTACGGGCCGCCATGGTCGTGGAACCCCCGCCGTCCAGGCTGAAGGCGTCGACCGAGCCCAACTTCCGCATGACGTCGGCGACTTCGGCGATCGTCAACCCGCTGCGATAAGCGGGCGCGCCGTCCAGCGCGAGGAGATACAGCCGCCGTCCGCCGTCCGCGATGCCCACCGCCGTGCGCACGGCCGACGTCGTGTCGTCGAGGCCGGGCAGCGGGCGGCCGCCGTCGAGCACCGGATAGCCCCCGAGCGCGAAGCGGTACGCGGTCCCTGCGGAGGCCGTGACCAGGCGGTGCTGCACGGTCACCACCGAGCCGGCCGAGAGCTTCCGCAGGTGCTGCGCGCCGGCCTCCCGGCCCACGAGCACCGTGGTGCCACCGGCGATCGGCCCGCTGCCCGGGGTGTCGGCCGTGGCGACGACGTGCCCGTCACGGACCGTCACCTCATGGGTGTCCGTACTGCACGGGGCGGCCCGGTCCGTGTCCGTCCCGCAGGTCGCCCGCACCCGGGACGCGCCGCCCCAGTCCGAGGTGAACGCGCCGACCGAACCGACGGGCAGCGCGTACTGGTTCAGCCCGCCGAGCGGCAGTTGCCCCTCGGGCGTCCGCACCGACCCGTCGAGCGCCAGGTCGTCGAGGCGGGCGCGACGGTCGGTTCCCACGCCGAACACGTCCCTGGTGCTCGTGCCGGGCGGCAAGGCGGGTCCGAAGCGCTGGCCGCCCGGCACCGCCGCCTTGAGCGCGCGGCCCTGCGCGATCGCCGGGCCCACGCTCGCGCCGGTGGCCTCGACGCCGGGGTGCTGGGTCTCCGAGATGTTGAAGAAGTCGCCGTTCACCCCCGCGAGGGCGCCCTGCGAGGTGGCCAGCCGGGACACCGTGGCCCGCGCGGCCACCGCCCCCGGATACAGCAGCTCCACCCGCACCCGCGGCTCGCGCAGGTCCACCCGGATCACATGCGCATGCGTCACCCCCGCGGCCGCGGAGATGTCGAACTGCTCGTACTGCACGCCCGTCGCGAGCCGTGTCCACCCCGGCGCGGCGCCGGCCGGTGCCGCCCCCACCAGGGCCGCACCTGCCAGCGTGCCGAGTGCCGCGAGAAACGTCAGTACCGATCTGCCTGCGCCCAAACGTTTTTGACGGTGCGTCAACAGCTCTCCCTGAGGTCTTGTCAACTGTCCCAGAACTCAGGGGAAGTGCACCAGACGACGGTGGCCCGCGGGGCTACTCGGCGCCGACCACACGCGAACGGATGAGGAAACGCACCCCCTCGGGTGCCTCGAGAGAGAATCCGCTGCCCCGGCCCGGGACGACGTCGACGATCAGCCGGGTGTGGGCCCTCACCGCGTACTGGCTCCGCGACATCCAGAACGTCACCGGTTCCTCGACCCCAGGCACCTCCAGCTCGGCGAGCAGCACGTCCGAGCCGCCGGTGCGGAACTCGCCCTCCGGGTAGCACATCGGCGCGCTGCCGTCGCAGCAGCCGCCCGACTGGTGGAACATCAGCGGCCCGTGCGCCTCGCGCAACCGGCGCAGCAACTCGGCGGCCGCGGGTGTCACCTCGACGGGCGGCACGCCGTCGGACATGGCATGTGCGGAACCCTCGTCCATGGTCGTCGAGTGCAGCACGGCGAAGGTTGCGAGGGGGTTGCACGGCTCCTGGCAGGACTCCGTTACGTCTGTCTCGCGGTCCTGTTCGGGGGCACGTCGGGTGTGGGGATGCCCATGAAGTGAACCTGCTCGGGCGACGTCGGCGTTGTTCGTGACGGACGTGTTCGCGTCGGTGCCGCGCAAGGATCAGCGGGCGAAGGGCGACTGCTGCCTGCGGGGGCTGATGCTGGACGGGCGGCCCAAGTCGATCCAGCCGATGGCGGAGCGGCGGCCGGGCGGCAACGAGCAGAACCTGCAGCAGTTGGTGAACCAGTCGACCTGGGATCCGCTGCCGGTACGGCGGCGGATCGCCGAGCGGATGGTGCCGCAGATCGACTCGGATGCCTGGACCGTCGATGACGTGTCGTTCCCGAAGGACGGGAAGACGTCGGTGGCGGTCGCCCGTCAGTATTGCGGGGCGCTGGGCAAGCGAGCCGACTGCCAGGTCGCGGTGAGCGTGCACGCGGTCTCCGACACCGCGTCCTGTCCGCTGCGGTGGCGGTGGTTCGTGGCCCCAGGAGTGGGCGCACGATGTCGGATGGCGCAGAAGACCGGGATGCCGCAGGAGGTCGGGCACCGGGAGAAGTGGCGCCTGGCCCTGGACACTGTCGATGAGCTGGCCGGGTGGGGTCTGGTGCCGCCGGTGGTGGTGGCCGACGCCGGCTACGGACAGAACGCCGACTTACGCGATGCCGATACAGCGGACTCACCCTCGACCAGATCCTCGACGCCATCCAAGACCTGCTGAACTGCTGGACCGGCACCTGCACCACCTGCCACCGCCCGCTGCCCAGAACATCCGCCACCAGCCAGCACCCCAGAGCCGGAGCGACCTAACGGTGTCCTACCGGGCCTGCGAATTCCGGTGAACCGCAGGCCAGAACTTACGCCGGGAGTGGGGTTCGCATCCCGCCGGCCGCTCCGTCCGGAGCCTGAGGACTCACCCCCCCGGCAACGGGCCCCGGCGTCCTGTCCTCACGGATCTCGAAGTCCGTGGCACACCCCGTGAACCGGGGCGTCGACGACCACGGGAAACCGGCTCTGACCGGAGGCCTGTCGCCTCGGGTCCGCACGACGGCGAAGTTCCGCGACCGGTCAGGTGTCTCCCACCGACCGGTCGCCCGGGGCCGAGGCCCCGCGGGCGTGACAGATCACGCCCGCGGTCACGCCCGTGCGGGGGCGGCGAAATAGCTGGGCGCGTTGTATCCCGAGTGCGGGTAGGAGGCGGCCCAGCTCACGGCTTCGGGCTGGGTGCGCGGGAAGTCCGCGGCCACCAGCGTCGCCAGGTCGAAGTAGGCCTCGCGAGTCCGTGCCTTCATCTGCTGCAGATCGACCTCCGAGCCCGTCGCCAGATGCTCGTCGAACGGGATCACCACCACACCCCGGCAACGGGCACGGAAGTGGTCCAAGACCTCGTTCACCTTCACCATCTTGCTCTTGCGGCGCGCCTCCGACACCACGGTGATGCTCCGGCTGACGAGGTCCTCGTACTGGTGCGCGTTGAGCCAGTCCAGGGTGGTACTGGCGCTGGTCGCGCCGTCCACGCTCGGCGTGGCGACCACGATCAGTTGATCGGCGAAATCCAGGACGCCCCGCATCGCGCTGTGCAACAGGCCGGTGCCGGAATCGGTGAGAACGATCGGGTAGTGCTGTCCGAGACAGCTGACGACCTGTCGGTAGTCCTCGTCGTTGAAAGCCGTGGAGAGGGCGGGGTCCACCTCGTTGGCCAGGACTTCGAGGCCGCTCGGGGACTGCGAGGTGAAGCGCCGCACGGACATGTAGTTGGTGAGGTTCGGGATCTCGGCCACGAGGTCGCGGATGGTGGCGCTGGTCTCACGGCGGACACGCCGGCTGAGGGTGCCCGCGTCCGGATTGGCGTCGATCGCGACGACCCGGTCCTGGCGCAGGGTGGCGAGAGTCGCGCCCAGGGCGGTCGTGGTGGTCGTCTTGCCGACTCCGCCCTTGAGGCTGATGACGGCGATCTTGTGGCACTGCATCACCGGCGTCCGGAGGATGGCCAGCTTCTGCTGGCGCTCCCGCTCGGCGCTCCCGCCGCCCGGGCGCAACCTGCTCAGGGCTCGTCGGCCGCTGGACCGGCCGCGGAGCAGGCGGTCGGAGGAGAGCTCTACCGTCGCACTCTGTCCCAGGCCCCCGCGGCCGCTCCAGTCCGACGCCGGCCACTGCGCCGGAGCGTGGTGCGCCGGCGGGCGAGCGTAGCCCGGTGCTCCACCGGCGACCCGGGTCGGCTGCACCTGCCTGTCATGGGGAGTCGTGTGGGGCGCCGGGTCGAAGCGGCTCCCCGCAGACGCCGGAGAGTGTGGCTCCGCCGGGCCGCCCTGCGACACGGTCTCGCCGGCCGCCCTCTGGCTGGTCAACGGCTCCATCGGCACGGCGTACCGGGGCCCGCCGACGACGTGCGGGTCCGGCGGCGTCGGCGCGAGCCCGTCGGAGAGCTCTCTGCCCCCGTCGGGTGAGGAATCGTCGGCGTACATGTCGCGGTCGTTCGTCATGTTCTGCCCTTTCGGTGAGATGATGGGCCCCTCGGGCACCGAGGTGGCGGCGTGGCGGGGGCCGGGCTCGACGCCCTGCACCCGCAGGGCGGACCGATCACTTGCGGCGTCTGTCGGGCACGAGTCGCCCACCGGGTCCCGGTGCACCGGCGGCCGGCCGGTGGTCGGACCGCTGGTCTGCGGCTCCGTCGGGTGGACGACGCGCTGGTGCCCGCCCGCCCCGCCAGGGGGATGGGCGTGGACTCCTGCGGGGTCGAGCGCCGGACGCCCGCCGTGCCCGGCGGCAGGGGTACGCAGCGCCGGACCGGACCGGGCCAGGACGGCGGCGCCAGGGCGGTCTGTCGCGGGCTTCCCGGGGCGGAGCGGCCGCGGTGGCGCGGCGAGAGCGCTCGGCGGGGCGCCGCGGACCAGGCTGCCGTCCGCGCTGAAGGAGAGCCCCATCGATATGAGCTGATCCGGGGTCAGAGCGCGCTTTTCGCCGCGCGGGACGTGCATCGACGGTTGCCGGACCGGACCGCCGCCGGTTCCCGGCCGGGCCGCCGCCTGCGTCGCGCGGTGCCGTCGGACTTCCAGAGCGTGCTGCGCCTCGGGCGGCACTTCGAGGCGGCTGCGCACGCGGTACTGTCCCACCTTCAGGTTCTCCGACCGTTGCAATTGCACCTTCAACGGACCTACGAAGGAGTACCGCTGTTCCTCGGCGTGCACGCGCACCTTCTCGACCAGCTCTTCGCCGAGCATGACCAGGCACGCGCTGTACACCTCGTGGTCGCCCGGACTGAGTTCGACGACGAAACCGTTGGGCGCGATGGTGTAACCCTCGGTCCAGATCCTGGCGTTGACGTCGCACTCGCGCCGGAGCGCGCCGGCGAACTCCAGGGGCTGCACGGCGGATCGGAAGATCTTGGCGAAGGCGTCGTTGACTAGAGCCTCGAAGCGCTGTTCCAGCCTGTTCAGCGTTCCCACTTCAGCCTCCGGGGGCCGATCCGCTGCGAGGCAGTCAGATCGGGCGATGATGTTACTGATAGTTCATATGTAGACACTTGGAGTGGCATTGTTGCGGCATGTCATCGCATTTCACTGGATCGTCGTAGGCGGTGTCTTCAAATGATCTTGAGTGGTGGCTCACGGTCGGGCGAGACGTCGCCATGAACTGTCGGATGTCGAGTGGGAGTTCGTTCGGCCGCTGCCCGAGTCGTCGCGGGGCCGGAAGCGGTCGGACGAAACGCACGGTGCTCAACGGGATCGTGTGGAAAATCCGTACCGGGACTGCTTGGCGGGACTGCGCGAGCGGTGCGGTCCGTGGGCCACACTGCACACCCGGTTCCGTCGGTGGGTCCTGGCCGGGCACGTTCGAGCGGATGATCCAGGCCGCCCAGGCGAGGGCGGACGCGGCCGGGGACATCGACTGGCTCGTGTCGGTCGATTCCACCGTCGTCCGTTCCCATCGGCATGCCGCCGGGGCCCGGAAAGAGGGCTCCGCACCCGGGACTCGGACGCTCCCGCGGTGGCCTGGTCGGCAAGATTCACCTGGCGTGCGACTCCCTGGGGTGTCCGCCCGCCTTCCCCGTCGTGGGCGGGAACACCAACGACTGCACCCGGTTCACCGCTGTGATGGACGCGATACGAGTGCCCCGCCTCGGGCCAGGGCCCCCGCGTCCGGCCCGACCACGTCATCGGCTACAAGGGCTACAGCTCCAAAGCGATCCGGGCCTGGCTCAGGCGGCGGGGCGTCGGCCACGCCATCGCGGAACGGTCCGACCAGATCCTCGCCGCGGAACGGACGGCCGGGCTTGAGGACGCCGACTGGATCGGCCGGTCGAAGGCCGACCTGGTCCTGGACGATGCTGAGCGCAGGCAGCTGCAGCAGTGGGCGCGGCAGGCGAAGACCGCCCAGTTCCTCGCGTTGCGAGCCAAGATCGTGCTGCGCTGCGCGGAGGGTGGTACGAACCAGCAGGCCGCGGCCGACCTCGGCATCGACAGGTCGACCGTGGACCGCTGGCGGGCCCGGTTCGTTGCGAAACGCCTCGACGGTCTTCACGACGAGCCCCGCTCGGGCCGCCCGCCCTCGATACGCCATGTCGGCTGGCGCGGCAACCTCGACGGGGGTGAACCGCACGGCGTGGTCCGCGTGGCCCATCGAGATGACCTGCTGGCGGTGGTCGCGGGTGGCGGTCAGGACCAGGTCGGCCATGATCACCTGCTCGTCGAGGAGCTCGCGCCCGGTGAAGCCGGAGGCGTCGGCGCCGAATTCGGCCCAGGACCGCCTCCGCGTTGGCCTCCATGGGCGCGCCCTCGTGGCCCCAGGTCCCGTTGCTCTTCGCGCACCCCGCCCCACAGTGGGCCGCCGAGCCGGTCCGCCAGGGCACGTCGGGCCAGCCGCTCGGTGAGCGGCGAGCGGCGGACGTTGCCGGTGCTGACGTGGAGGATGCGGAAGCTGTCACGCGGGAGTCCTGCGGAAGTCCGCGTCTCTTCCCCGTCCCACCTCCGGGCGCGGCACGCGTTCCCGCACAGCACGACCCGTCGTCTCGGGCAGCGGCACCGACTCCGGCTGGGGAGGGAACAAGGCCCTGGGAACACGGCCCCGGGAAGGCCCGCCAAGAAGGCCTCGGGAGAAGGCGCCCGCAGAGAAGACGACGCAGAGAAGACGACGCAGAGCCGGCGCCACACGGCCGGTAAGAGGACAGGGGCACCGAGCCCGCCGCACCGCCTCACGACCCACGGTGCCGTCATCCCTGCCATTTCCGTCCCTCGTCTTGACGTGTACTTGGCAGAGTGGCTTCTATGGGAGCGCTCCCATGCTCCTTCCGACTGTCTCACCCACCCCTGGAGCCGCAGTGAGAAGAACAAGAAAGAGCCCCCTGAGCACGTTACTGGCCCGGCTGGCCGCCCTCGTCGGACTGGTGGTGCTCGGCGCCCTGTGCCCGAGCGCGGCCCAGGCCGCCGACGAGCCCGGCACCCAGGCCACCGGTCTGCACATCAGCGACGGCCGCCTGGTCGAAGGCAACGGCAACGACTTCGTCATGCGCGGCGTCAACCACGCCCACACCTGGTACCCGAACGAACTGGGGTCACTGGCCGACATCAAGGCGCAGGGCGCCAACACCGTCCGGGTGGTCCTCGCCGACGGCCACCGCTGGACCGCCAACAGCGCATCCGACGTGGCCAACGTGATCGCCCAGTGCAAGGCCAACCGGCTCATCTGCGTCCTGGAGGTGCACGACACCACCGGATACGGCGAGGACAGCGCGGCCGGCACCCTCGACCAGGCCGCCGACTACTGGATCGGCCTGAAGGACGTGCTCGCCGGCCAGGAGAACTACATCGTCATCAACATCGGCAACGAGCCCTGGGGCAACACCGACCCCGCCGGCTGGACGGCGCCGACGATCGCCGCGATCCAGAAGCTCAGGAACGCCGGCTTCGAGCACACGATCATGGTGGACGCGCCCAACTGGGGCCAGGACTGGCAGCAGGTCATGCGTACCAACGCCCAGTCCGTGTACGCCGCCGACGCCACCGGCAACCTGATCTTCTCGATCCACATGTACAGCGTCTTCGACACCGCGGCGGAGATCACCGACTATCTGAACGCCTTCGTGAGCGCCAAACTGCCCATCGTGATCGGGGAGTTCGGCGGCCCCGCCGACCAGTGGGGCGATCCGGACGAGGACACCATGATGGCCACCGCCGAGCAGCTCGACATCGGTTACCTGGCCTGGTCCTGGAGCGGCAACACCGACCCGATCCTCGACCTCGTGCTCAACTTCGATCCGGCGCAGATGACTTCATGGGGTCAGCGCATCTTCAACGGCGCCAACGGCATCGCGCAGACCGCCAAGGAAGCCACCGTTTTCGGCGGCGGTTCCGGTGACACCCAGGCCCCCACCGCTCCCGGCACCCCGACCGCCTCGGCGGTGACGGCGACCTCCGCGCACCTGTCCTGGACGGCGTCCACTGACAACGTTGGCATCGCCGGGTACGACGTCGTCCGGGTCGGCGCTGGCACCGAGACGAAGGTCGCGGCCTCGACGGCGAACTCGGTGACCGTCACTGGCCTGACCGCCGACACGGCGTACTCCTTCGCCGTTTACGCCCGTGACGCGGCCGGGAACCGGTCGGCCCGCTCAGCGACGGTGAGCGTCACCACCGCCGGCGCGCCCGCCGGGAGCTGCTCCGTCGGCTACCGCGTGGTCGGCGAGTGGCAGGGCGGTTTCCAGGGCGAGATCGCCATCCACAACACCGGCACGTCCGCCATCAGCGGCTGGAAGCTCGCCTTCACGTTCGCCGACGGGCAGACCGTCTCCACCATGTGGGGCGGCACCGCCGCGCAGAGCGGTGGCGCGGTGACCGTCACCCCGGCCTCCTACACCAACACGATCCCGGCCGGAGGCTCGGTCACCGTCGGCTTCATCGGCAGCAAGGGCGCCACGAACACCGCCCCCACCGCCTTCACCCTCAACGGGGCGGCCTGCGTGAACGGTTGATGTCCTCGAGGTATCAGGTCAACTGTCCCGGACCCTTGACTCGGAACGTGCTCAGTCGCGATCCTCGACGCATCTGTTGCGCCGGTCATGACAATTCCAAGGGCAGTCAAAACGCCCTCGGTCGACGGCGCCTCCCGCCGACCGAGGGACGTGGGCCATGGCCGGACGCACCTGCCGCCGACGCAAGAACATCACCATCACCTCCCTGCTCTTCCTGGTGCTGGCCACGATCCTGGGCCCCACGCCGAGTTCGGCGGCCACCGACTGGTGGACACCGACGGCCAGGCCCACCCCCGACGCCCAGATCAACGTGACGGGAGCGCCCTTCACCGGCACCGACTCCGCGGGCGAGGTGAACGGGTTCATCGACGCCCACAACCACCTCTTCTCCAACGAGGCCTTCGGCGGACGGCTGATCTGCGGCAAGGTGTTCTCCGAGTCCGGAGTCGCCGACGCGCTCAAGGACTGTCCCGAGCACTACCCCGACGGCAACCTCGCGCTCTTCGACTACATCACCCACGGCGGCGACGGCAAACACGACCCGGTGGGCTGGCCCTCCTTCAAGGACTGGCCGGCGTACGACTCCATGACCCATCAGGCCAACTACTACGCCTGGGTGGAGCGCGCCTGGCGCGGCGGGCAGCGGGTGCTGGTCAACGACCTCGTCACCAACGGCATGATCTGCTCCATCTACCCCTTCAAGGACCGCAGTTGTGACGAGATGACCTCGATCCGCCTGCAGGCCAGGATGACGTACGACCTCCAGGCCTTCATCGACAAGATGTACGGCGGCACCGGCAAGGGCTGGTTCCGGATCGTCACCGACAGTGCGCAGGCCCGACAGGTCATCGAGCAGGGCAAGTTGGCGGTCGTGCTCGGTGTGGAGACCTCCGAGCCGTTCGGCTGCAAGCAGGTCCTCGACATCGGGCAGTGCAGCAAGGCGGACATCGACAAGGGGCTCGACGAGCTGTACGGCCTGGGTGTGCGCTCCATGTTCCTGTGCCACAAGTTCGACAACGCCCTGTGCGGTGTCCGCTTCGACGAGGGCGGACTCGGAACCGCCATCAACGTCGGGCAGTTCCTGTCCACCGGCACCTTCTGGAAGACCGAGACCTGCAAGGGACCGCAGCACGACAACCCCATCGGTACGGCGGCCTCCGAGGCGGAGGACGACCTGCCGGCCGGCACCGAGGTCCCGGAGTACGACAAGAACGCGCAGTGCAATGTCCGCGGGCTCACCGACCTCGGCGAGTACGCCGTGCGCGGCATGATGAAACGCAAGATGATGCTCGAGATCGACCACATGAGCGTCAAGGCCACCGGCCAGGTGCTCGACATCTTCGAGGCCGCGAACTACCCGGGCGTGCTCTCCTCGCACAGCTGGATGGACCTGAACTGGACCGAGCGGGTCTACTCCCTCGGCGGCTTCGTCGCCCAGTACATGCACGGCTCCGAAGGGTTCGCCGCGGAGGCGAAGCGCACCGACGCGCTGCGCGAGAAGTACGACGTGGGCTACGGCTACGGCACCGACTTCAACGGTATCGGCGACCACCCCGCCCCGCGCGGAGCGGACGCCGCGAACAAGGTGACGTACCCCTTCAAGAGCGTCGACGGCGGCTCGGTCATCGACAAACAGACGTCCGGGCAGCGCACCTTCGACGTCAACACCGACGGGGCCGCCCATGTCGGCATGATCCCGGACTGGATCGAGGACATCCGGCTCGTCGGCGGCCAGGGTGTGGTGGACGACCTCTTCCGGGGCGCCGAGTCCTACCTCGACACGTGGGGCGCCGCCGAGCAGCACCAGGCCTCCGTCGATCTCGCCAACGGGAAGACGGCCACGGCCAGTTCGTCCGAGTCCAACCCGTTCACCAGCTACCAGCCGGGGCGGGCCGTGGACGGCGACGACTCCAGCCGCTGGGCGAGCGACTGGAGCGACGACCAGTGGTGGCAGGTCGACCTGGGCTCCACGAACCGGGTCTCCAAGGTCACGCTCGACTGGGAGCGGGCGTACGGGAAGTCGTACCGGATCGAGCTGTCGACGGACGGCACGAACTGGCAGACCGTCTGGTCGACCACCACCGGGGACGGCGGCCTGGACACCGCCAAGTTCACCGGAACTCCGGCCCGTTACGTGCGCGTCCATGGCCTCGACCGCGGCACCGACTGGGGATACTCGCTCCACGAGGTGGGCGTCCACAGCGGCTGACTCACTCTTCGACAGCGGGGGATACCAATGGCACGCATGCCGTCGGCGGAGCGGCGCAGACAGCTGACGGAAGCGGCCATCAGGGCGATGGCCCGGGACGGCGTCGCGAAGACGACGACCCGGTCCATCGCCGCCGAGGCCGGCGTGTCCCTCAGCGTCTTCCACTACTGCTTCGACTCCAAGCAGGCCCTGATCGAGGCCGTCATCACCACTCTCACCGACCACTCCGTCACCGTGGTCAAGGAGGCGCTGCGCCCTCGGGACACTCTGGAGGAGACCGTCGCCGCCGGGTTCCGGGCGTACTGGGACCATGTCCGCGCCCACCCCGAGGCGCACATGCTCACTTATGAGCTCACCCAGTACGCCCTGCGCGAGCCGGGATTCGAGCACCTGGCCAGGCGCCAGTACGAGCTGTACGGCGAGGCCTACGCCGAGCTCATCGAGCAGCTGCGCAGGGGAATGGATCTGGAGCTGCGAGTGCCCGTCTCCGTGCTGGCCCGCTATCTCGCGGCCATGACCGACGGGCTCACCCTGAACTACCTCGTCCTCGGTGACGCGGCCGCCTGGGCGGACATCCTCGACACGGTCACGGCGCACATCGCGGGTCTGGTGCGCTGAGACCGGTCAGGATTCGAGAAGCGCGGCCCACAGGCCATGGCTAGCGTGACGGCCATGGACATCACGATTCGGGCGAGCTTCCTCCCGCACGACGACCCGGAGGCGTCCCTGGTCTTCTACCGGGACGTGCTGGGCTTCGAGGTCCGCGGTGACGTGGGCCGCGACAGGACGCGTCGGATCACGGTCGGGCCCGTCGGCCAGGCCGCCACGTCGGTCGTACTGCACCCGGCGGGCGACGACCCCGAGCTCCTGCTCGCCACCCCCGACCTCGACTCCGTCTTCGAGCGGCTCCAGGCCCGCGCAGCGGTGATCCAGGAGCCGATCGAGCAGCCGTACGGCATTCGGGACTGTGCCTTCCTCGACCCCGGGGGCAACATGATCCGCGTCCAGGAGCTGCGCTGAGGCGGGCGCGTCGACATAGTGTTCGAAGCTGTCGAAACGGGAGGACAAGTCACCATGAGCAAGGCCATGAGGACGGGCGCACAGCACGCTGCCGACAGCCATGACCTGATCCGTGTGCACGGGGCACGCGAGAACAACCTCAAGGACGTCAGCATCGAGATCCCGAAGCGCCGGCTCACGGTCTTCACCGGAGTCTCCGGCTCCGGCAAGAGCTCGCTGGTGTTCGACACCATCGCCGCCGAGTCGCAGCGGTTGATCAACGAGACCTACAGCGCCTTCGTGCAGGGCTTCATGCCGACCCTGGCACGGCCCGAGGTCGACGTCCTCGACGGCCTGACCACCGCCATCACCGTCGACCAGCAGCGCCTCGGCGGCGACCCTCGCTCCACCGTGGGCACCGTCACCGACACCAACGCGATGCTGCGGATCCTGTTCAGCAGACTCGGGACCCCGCACATCGGCTCGCCCAAGGCGTTCTCCTTCAACGTCGCCTCGATCAGCGGTGCGGGCGCGGTGACCATGGAGCGCGGCGGACAGACCGTGAAGGAGCGCCGCAGCTTCAGCATCGTCGGCGGCATGTGCCCGCGCTGCGAGGGCCGGGGCACGGTCAACGACATCGACCTCACCCAGCTCTACGACGACTCCAAGTCGCTGAGCGAGGGCGCGATGACCATCCCGGGCTACAAGGCCGGCGGCTGGAACTACCGCCTCTACAGCGAGTCCGGCTTCTTCGACGCGGACAAACCGATCCGGAGGTTCACCAAGCGGGAGCTCCAGGACTTCCTGTACCGCGAGCCGACCCGGATGAAGATCGCGGGCATCAACATGACCTACGAGGGTCTCGTCCCGCGGATCCAGAAGTCGATGCTCGCGAAGGACCGCGAGTCGATGCAGCCGCACATCCGCGAGTTCGTGGACCGTGCGATCACCTTCATGGTCTGTCCCGAGTGCGAGGGGACCCGGCTCAGCGAGGGCGCCCGGTCATCCAAGATCAAGGGCATCAGTATCGCCGACGCCTGCGCGATGCAGATCAGCGATCTCGCCGAGTGGGTGCGGGCCCTGGACGAGCCGTCGGTCGGGCCGCTGCTGACGGCGCTGGGGGAGACCCTCGACTCGTTCGTGGAGCTCGGGCTCGGCTATCTCTCCCTCGACCGGTCCTCGGGCACGCTGTCCGGCGGCGAGGCGCAGCGCACCAAGATGATCCGGCATCTCGGGTCCTCGCTCACCGATGTCACCTACGTCTTCGACGAGCCGACCATCGGGCTGCACCCCCATGACATCCAGCGCATGAACAATCTGCTGCTGCGCCTGCGGGACAAGGGCAACACGGTGCTCGTCGTGGAGCACAAGCCGGAGACGATCGCGATCGCCGACCATGTCGTCGACCTCGGTCCGGGGGCCGGTACGGCGGGCGGTTCGGTCTGCTTCGAGGGCACCGTCGAGGGGCTGCGGACCAGCGACACCGTCACCGGGCGCCACTTCGACGACCGGGCCGGACTCAAGGACACGGTCCGCAAGGCGACCGGCGCGCTGGAGATCCGCGGTGCGAGCACGCACAACCTCCAGGGCGTCGACGTCGACATCCCGCTCGGGGTGCTGACCGTGATCACCGGGGTCGCGGGGTCCGGCAAGAGCTCGCTCGTGCACGGGTCGATTCCGGCCACGGAGGGGGTGGTGTCCGTGGACCAGGGTGCGATCCGTGGCTCGCGGCGCAGCAACCCGGCGACGTACACCGGACTCCTCGAACCGATCCGTAAGGCGTTCGCGAAGGTCAACGGTGTGAAGCCGGCGCTGTTCAGTGCCAACTCCGAGGGGGCGTGCCCCACCTGCAACGGGGCCGGGGTCGTCTACACCGACCTCGCGATGATGGCCGGGGTCGCCACCACCTGCGAGGAGTGCGAGGGGAAACGGTTCCAGGCGTCGGTCCTCGAGTACCACCTCGGCGGGCGGGACATCAGCGAGGTGCTCGCGATGCCCGTGACGGAGGCGGAGGAGTTCTTCGGGGCCGGTGAGGCGCGCACGCCGGCCGCGCACAAGATCCTCGAGCGCCTCTCCGACGTCGGGCTCGGCTATCTCACCCTCGGTCAGCCGCTCACCACGCTGTCCGGCGGTGAGCGGCAGCGGCTGAAGCTGGCGACCCACATGGGGGAGAAGGGCGGGGTGTACATCCTCGACGAGCCGACCACCGGCCTTCACCTCGCCGACGTCGAGCAGTTGCTCGGCCTCCTCGACCGGCTCGTCGACTCCGGCAAGTCCGTCATCGTCGTCGAGCACCACCAGGCGGTCATGGCCCACGCCGACTGGATCATCGACCTGGGCCCGGGCGCGGGACACGACGGCGGGCGGATCGTGTTCGAGGGGACGCCGGGGGAGCTGATCGCCACCGGGTCGACGATCACGGCGGAGCACCTGGCGGCTTACGTGGGGGAGTGACGGGGCGTCCGGCTACGGGGTGATGGCCGGGGGTGCGATGTCGTACGGCGTCGAAGGCGCCAGGCACCTTCGGCGGTTGAGCAGGTCCGCGCGCGCTTGGCCGAAGAGTGCCTCGGTCCGGTCGTGGACGAGCGTGACGACGCCGGTGCCCCGACGACGACCCCGGCGTCCGGGCGCCCTCCACCAACCCGCGGAACTCTCCTGGGTGGCCCCTGAGGTGGCGGCACCCGAGGCAGCGCCTCCTGAGGTGGCGGTCCCTGAGTCGGCGGTCTCAGGGGCCGCGGCGCCCGAGGCTGTCCCGGCACGCGGCTGCGGCGGCTGGGCACCCCCTCCGTCATGTGCCGCATGGTTGCCGAGCCTCGGCTGCAGGCTGCTGCCTTCATCCTCGGCACTCGAGGCGGCGCCCCCTGAGGCGGCGCCCCCTGAGGCGGCGCCCCCTGAGGTGGCGGTCCCGGAAACGGCGGTACCCCAGGCGGCGCCCCCTGAGGTGGCGGCACGCGAGGCGGTGCCAGAGTCGGCGGTGTCAGAGACGGCGGCGTCCCAGGAGGTGCCCCTTGAGGTGGCGGCACGCGAGGCAGCGCCTCCTGAGGTGGCGGTCTCGGAAACGGCGGTACCCCAGGCGGCGCCCGCTGAGGCGGCGAACACCGGAGGCGGCGGTCTCAGAGACGGCGGCCCTCTAGGCGGCGCCCCCTCATGAGGTCGCGGGGTCCCGAGACGGTGCCCCCCGGGGTTGCCGGCGAGGTGGGCGGGCCAGGTGCGGCCGTTGGCGAGGAGGCCGCGCCGTAACGGCACACCTGTGGAGCGCCGGGGCCGTGCTGCCCTGCGGGTTCACTTCCGGGACGCCGTCCCTGTCCATGCCCCACCCCTGCCGACCCCTTGACCGATGGCTCACCCTCCCCGATGCTCGGTTGCGCATGGTGATGCGTGTATCGAATGGGGCAACCCACAAGTCCCTCGGAGGAGTGACCCATGACTCATGAGGTTCGTGCTGTCGTCGCCCGGGCGAAAGGTGCCCCGGTCTCCGTCGAGACGATCGTGGTGCCCGATCCGGGGCCCGGCGAGGCACTGGTGAAGGTCGAGGCGTGCGGCGTCTGTCACACCGATCTCCACTACCGGGAGGGCGGGATCGGCGACGACTTCCCCTTCCTGCTCGGGCACGAGGCGGCCGGCCGCGTCGAAGCCGTCGGCGAGGGCGTCACCGGCGTCGAGCCGGGCGACTTCGTCATCCTCAACTGGCGCGCGGTCTGCGGTAAGTGCCGGGCCTGCGCCAAGGGCAGGCCGTGGTACTGCTTCGCCACCCACAACGCGACCCAGCGGATGACGCTGCTCGACGGCACTCCGCTCACACCTGCCCTCGGCATCGGCGCGTTCGCGGAGAAGACCCTGGTCGCCGCGGGGCAGTGCACCAAGGTGGACCCAGCCGCCCCGGCGACCGCGGCGGGACTCCTCGGCTGCGGTGTCATGGCGGGCTTCGGCGCGGCCGTGAACACCGGCGCCGTCGGCCGTGGGGACTCCGTCGCCGTCATCGGCTGCGGCGGGGTCGGCATGGCCGCGGTCGTGGGGGCGCGGCTCGCCGGCGCGACCAAGGTCATCGCCGTCGACGTCGACCCGCGCAAGCTGGAGCGGGCCACGCGGATGGGCGCCACCCACACCGTCGACGGCTCCACGGCGGACGTCGTGGCGGCGGTGCGCGAACTGACCGGCGGCTTCGGCGCCGACGTGGTCGTGGAGGCGGTCGGCCGCCCCGAGACGTACGAACAGGCCTTCTACGCCCGCGATCTCGCCGGCACCGTCGTCCTGGTCGGTGTGCCGACCCCGGAGATGAAGCTGGAGCTGCCGCTGCTCGACGTCTTCGGGCGGGGCGGCGCGCTGAAGTCCAGCTGGTACGGCGACTGTCTGCCCTCCCGCGACTTCCCTGCCCTCATCGACCTCTACCTGGGCGGACGCTTCGACCTGGACGCCTTCGTCTCCGAGACCATCGACCTCGGGGACGTGGAGAAGGCGTTCGAGAAGATGCACCGCGGTGAGGTGCTGCGGTCCGTGGTGGTGCTGTGAGGGGCAGGCGTCATGCGTTTCTTATGACGCACTCTGTTGCGTGCAAGGCAACGTGGAACAAAGGGTGTGTCCGTCCTCTGGACGCCTTGACAAGGGTTTGTGGGCGCCCTCAGACTGACGTTGCGTTCAACGCAATCCGTTTCGCTATACGCACCGAGGTGTCATGATGATTCCCGCGTGCCGTCTCGTGGACCTTCCTCGAGGCGAGGCCTACCGGCTCGACATCGATCCGCCGGTCTCGGTGTTCCACACCGACGACGGCGAGGTCTTCGCCATCGACGACACCTGCACCCATCAGGACGCCTCGCTCGCCGACGGCTGGCTGGAGGGCTGCGAGGTCGAATGCCCGCTGCACGCCTCGAAGTTCGACCTGCGGACGGGTGCCGTCGACGCTCCGCCGGCCAAGCGCCCGGTCCGCACCCACGAGGTCCACGTCGAGGACGGCATGATCTACGTCCGGCTGTCCCTGGACGCCCCCAACCTGCCGCCCTGCGTCGCGGCCCGGCTCGCCGGCGGACCCGCGTGAGGACGGTCGCCGTGGTCGGCGCCTCGCTCGCCGGTCTGTCGGCGGCGCGCTCGCTGCGGAAACAGGGCTACGACGGGCGGCTCGTCGTCATCGGCGACGAACTGCACCGCCCCTACGACAGGCCCCCGTTGTCCAAGGAGTTCCTGGCCGGCTCCCTGGCCGAGGCCGATCTCGCGCTGGAGCCGGACGCCGAGGACCTGCGGGCACAGTGGCTGCTCGGTGTCCGCGCCGTCGGTCTCGACGGCCCCCGGCGCGCCGTACGGCTCGCCGACGGCAGCGAGGTACGGGCGGACGGCGTCGTCATAGCGACCGGCGCCGCCGCCCGGACCCTGCCCGGCACGGACGGCCTGGCCGGGGTGCACACCCTGCGCACCCTGGACGACGCCCGCGCCCTGCGCGACGAACTGAGCCTCGGGGGACGGCTGGTGGTGATCGGCGGCGGCTTCATCGGCGCCGAGGTCGCCTCCACCGCGTACGCCCTCGGGCTCGACGTGACCGTGGTCGAAGCGGCCCCGACCCCGCTGGCCGGACCGCTGGGCGAGACCATGGGCAAAGTCGTTTCCGCCCTCCACGCGGACCACGGGGTACGGCTGCTGTGCGGGGTGGGTGTCAAGGGACTGAGCGGCGAGAGCCGCGTCGAGGCCGTCCTGCTGGAGGACGGCCGCAGTGTCCCCGCCGACATCGTGGTGGTGGGGGTCGGTGCCCGCCCGTGCGTCGCATGGCTCGCGGGCTCGGGCATCGAGCTCGACGACGGCGTCAAGTGCGGCGCCGACGGCCGCACCAGCCTGGCCGGTGTGGTCGCGGTCGGTGACTGCGCCTCCTGGTACGACCCGCGCGCGGGCCTGCACCGCCGGGTCGAACACTGGACCGGCGCACGGGAGCGGCCCGACGCCGCCGTGACCGCACTGCTGGCGGGCGGCGCGGTGGAACCGAGCGCGCCGAGGCCGCCCTACTTCTGGTCGGACCAGTACGGCGTGAAGATCCAGTTCGCCGGTCACGCCGCCGGTGCCGACAGTGTGACGATCGAGGAAGGCGCCCGGGACGACCGCAACGTCCTGGCCGTCTACCGGCGTTCCGGTCATCCGGTCGCCGTGCTCGGGATGAATCAGCCGCGGCTGTTCATGCGCTGGCGCAAGCAGCTCGCCGCCGCGGCCTGACAGCACCGCCGCTGTCGCCCCGTTCAGAACGCCGTCCGCTCGTCCCGGCGTGCATCACCGGTCCACGACGTTCCCCGAGGAGTGCACTGTGACCTCGACCAGCCTGCCGGACAGTCTGATCGCCACCCTCCCCGGCGCCTCCTACACGGATCCCGGGATCTTCGCCCAGGAGCAGGAGCGCATCTTCGAAGCGATGTGGTTCTGCGCCGTCCGCGCCCTTGACCTGCCCAAACCCGGCGCCTTCAAGACAGTTGAGGTGGGCCGCGAGAGCATCCTCGTCACGCGGGCCCGGGACAACTCGATCCGCGCCTACTTCAATGTCTGCCGGCACCGGGGCGCCAAGCTGTGCACCGAGGAGTCCGGCGAGGTCAAGCGAGCCTTCCAATGCCCGTACCACGCCTGGACGTACGACCTGACGGGCAAGCTCGTCGCCGCGCCCAACCTGACGAAGATGCCGGACGTGGGCCGTACCGAGTACGGCCTCGCGAGCGTGGCGGTGCGCGAATGGCTGGGCTATGTGTGGGTGTGCCTCGCGGAGGACCCGCCGCCCTTCGACGAGGTCGTCCAGGACGTGATCGCGCGCCTGGGCGACGCCGAGTCGATCGAGCACTACGACATCGGAGGGCTGGAGGTCGGCCGGCGGATCGTCTATGACGTGAAGGCGAACTGGAAACTCATCGTCGAGAACTTCATGGAGTGCTACCACTGCGCGACGATCCACCCCGAACTCACCGAGGTGCTACCGGAGTTCGCCGACGGATACGCGGCCCAGTACTACGTGGGCCACGGCGCGGAGTTCGGTGAGGACGTCAGGGGCTTCACCGTCGACGGATCGGAGGGACTGGACCGCATTCCCGGAGTCTCCGAGGACCAGGACCGCCGCTACTACGCGATCACCGTGCGGCCGCAGGTGTTCATCAACCTCGTACCCGACCATGTGATCTTCCACCGGATGTACCCGGTCGCGGCCGACCGCACCATCGTCGAGTGCGACTGGCTGTATCTACCGCATGTAGTGGAGAGCGGCAAGGACGTCAGCAGGTCGGTGGAGCTCTTCGACCGGGTCAACCGACAGGACTTCGACGCGTGCGAGCGCACGCAGCCCGGGATGAGCTCACGGCTGTACGCCAAGGGTGGCGTCCTGGTGCCCAGCGAGCACCACATCGGCGAGTTCCACGACTGGGTCCAGGCCCGGCTGGGGGCTCAGCCCAGGTAACCCATGCGGTGGCTGATCTCCTCGGCGCCCTTGACCAGTACCGGAGCGAGCTCGTGGAGACGCTCCTCGGAGAGCCGGTACGCGGGTCCTGAGGCGCTGAGCGCCGCGATGACCGCTCCGTCCCGGTCGCGGACCGGCGCGGCCATGGCGTGCAGGCCGAGCTCCAACTCCTCCAGGGCCCAGGCGTAACCGCGCTCCCGGGCCTCGGCGAGGTTCTTCTCGAGCTTCGTCTTCGCGGTGATGGTGCGCGGGGTGACCTTCTTCAGGCCGGTCTCGGTCAACAGCGCGGCGCGCTCCTTGGCGGGCAGGTGGGCCAGCAGGATCTTGCCGCTCGACGTGGCGTGCAACGGGGTCAGTTGGCCGACCCAGTTCTGCGCGGTGACGGCACCCGGGCCGCGCACCTGGTAGAGGTTGACCGCGTAACGCTCCTGCATCACGGCGAGGTTCACGGTCTCGCCGATCTCCTCCGCCAGGTCCTCGCAGACCGGGCGGCTCTGCTGGGTGATGTCGATGCGTCCGGTGACCGCGCCGGCCAGGCGCACGATGCCGAAACCCAGACGGTACTTGCCGCGCTCACCCGCCTGTTCCACCAGGCCGCGCGCTTCCAGGGCGCCGAGGAGCCGGAACGCCGTGGACTTGTGAACGTCTATCTCGGCGGCCACCTCGCTGACGCCGGCCTCGCCGCGCTGGGCGAGGATCTCCATCACGTGAATGGCCCGGTCGACGGACTGCACCCCGCCGCTCGACGACCCTGTCGTTTCGTTATCCGGGTTGTAGTTGCTCACAACGCAACTATACGGGGAGTACGGAACGACTTGTTTACCCTCGGGACGCTGACCAGGACCTTTTGCCTGGTAGGGGGTGTGTACGTGTTGTGTGGTTGATCCGGGCGTTCCGTGATGGGCTCGAGGAACGAGGGCCCCCCTTTCTGCCGGAGGCAGGTGTCAGCGCGCACGCAGAACATCAAGTGCAGCCAGCGCCACATGCAGTTCGGTGCGCTGTTCGCCGGATTCGAGGTCGCAGTGGAGGATGCGCTCGATGGCGCGAAGGCGTTGGTAGACGGTTTCCCGGGAGAGGTCCCCGCGACGGGCGGCGGTGGTCTTGTTGCCGGCCGCGTCGAGGTAGTGGCGCAGGGTCGTCAGCAGGTCGGTGCCGTGCCGGGTGTCGTGGTCGACGAGACGGCCGAGGTGCCGCTCGGCGTAGTCCTGGACGCGGATGTCCTCGCGGAGTGCGTACAGCAGTCGGCGCAGGCCGATGTCGGACAGCTCGTGGAAGGACCTGCCGTCGGGCAGGGCAAGCCCGGGCAGGGCGGACTCGGCCACGCGTTCGGCCTCGCGGAAGGAACGGGGGGCGTCGTAGAGGTCCGCGACCTCGGCACCGATGCTCACGACCGCCTCGGGGTCCAGGCCGAGCGCGGCCCGGCTGAGCCGCTCCACCGTGGGCCGCCAGGACCGCGAGTGACGCAGTGCCAGCAGCACGCCCAGCCGCCCGGGGGCCAGCGCGCCGACGAGTGCGGGCATGCCCGCGGTCCGTAGTTCCTGGGACAGGAGGGACTCCGGCTCGGCGCTGTCGTCTGCCCTCCGTAGATCCACCAGCACTGCGACGAATCCGCCCTCGGCGGGCAGGCCCAGCGCGGCGACGCGGGCGCGGGCGTCCTCGGGGGAGTGGTGGCGCTGTTCGGCGAGGTCGCGCAGGGCGTTCCGGTGCGCGGCGCGTTCCCAGGTCGTGGCATGGATGAGACGGGCGATGGTCAGGGCCATCGCCGTCCGCTCCAGAACGGTGACGTCCTCGGGGGCGAAGGCCGGCGGCACCCCGGAGGTGTCCGGGAGCATGGTCACGCGGCCCCAGCGATCGCCCTGGTACTCCACGGGTGCCACGAGCCAGCCCTCGGGACCGCACACGTCTGTGCGTTCGCGGGACGGGACGGCTCTGGAGCGCTGTTCCCAGTCGGTGAGCGCCTCTTCGACCGTGCTGCCGGAGGCCTCGCAGATCAGCGCCTGGTGCACCAGGTTCTCGAGCACGACCGTGCGGCCGCTCATCTCCGCCGCCGCCCGCACCACGTCCTCGGGTCCCGCGCCCCGCAGCGTCAGGCCGGTGAATGCCTCGTGGATCCGCTGGGTCCGGCGCATCGCGTCCGTCTGGTTGCCGAGCAGGAGCGTGTGGACGACCTGGGTGACCTCCAGGAAGTTGACGTCCTTGGCGAGGGTGACGAGAGGCAGGTCACGGGCCCGGCAGGCCTGGACGAGCGCGTCCGGCGGGCGGTGGTAGCGGCGTACGAGCTCGAGGACCAGGGCCGCGGCTCCGACGTCGGTGAGTTCGTCCACGTACCGGCGTACTGCGCTCGGATCCTCGGGCAGGGGCATACCGGTGGTCAGGACCAGTTCGCCGCCCTTGAGGAAGGACGCCGGGTCCGTCAGTTCGGTGATGTGGACCCAGCGCACGGGTCGGTCGAGCCGGGTCACGCCGGTCACGACCTGCGGCTGCCCCATGGCCAGGACGGGCAGGGCCAGAACGTCGGCCACGGTGAGCGGCCGGCCGGCCGTGGCGGAGCCGAGGTCCTCCGCGTCCGGCGGCCAGAAGGCGACGCCGTTCTCGCCCATAGTGCCTCCCTCCCTGCCCGGACACTGTGACAAGCCGGGCTGACCTGCGCAAGAGCCGTCCCGTGCGGGGCATCGAACCCCCGGTGGCGGGCCGCTGCCCGAGCGGCCTGACACAACGTCCGAACTCCGCGTCCGGGCTGGACAGATCAGGCGTTGTCGCCGCTCCGGCGCCCCGGGATGCTCGGCCTAGGGGAGCAGACCCACGCAGCCCACCACCCACGGCTCGGAGACGACCATGACCGCACTGTCGCCGCACCTTCGCCAGGCCACGCCCGTCGTGGCGGCCCGGGGCGAGGGCGTCCACCTCTACGGCGAGGACGGCCGCCGCTACCTCGACTTCACCGCCGGGATCGGCGTCACCAGCACCGGACACTGCCACCCGAAGGTCGTGGCGGCGGCACAGGAGCAGGTGAGCACGCTGATCCACGGCCAGTACACGACGGTCATGCACCGGCCGCTGCGGCAGCTGGTCGACAAGCTCGGCGAGGTGCTGCCGACCGGTCTGGACAGTCTGTTCTTCACGAACTCCGGCAGCGAGGCCGTGGAGGCGGCGCTGCGGCTGGCCCGGCAGGCCACCGGCCGCCCGAACATCCTGGTCTGCCACGGCGGTTTCCACGGCCGGACCGTGGCCGCCGCCGCGATGACCACCTCCGGCACCCGCTTCCGGTCCGGCTTCTCCCCGCTGATGAGCGGGGTGGTCGTCACTCCCTTCCCGTCGGCCTACCGCTACGGCTGGGACGAGGAGACCGCCACCCGTTTCGCGCTCCAGGAGCTGGACTACACGCTGCAGACGATCTCGTCGCCCGCAGACACGGCGGCGATCATCGTGGAGCCGGTGCTCGGCGAGGGCGGGTACGTCCCCGCGACCCGCGCTTTCCTGGAGGGCCTGCGGGAGCGGGCGGACCGGCACGGGTTCCTGCTGATCCTGGACGAGGTGCAGACCGGCGTCGGTCGCACCGGCCGCTTCTGGGGACACGACCACTTCGGCGTCACCCCGGACATCCTCGTCACCGCCAAGGGCCTGGCCAGCGGCTTCCCGCTGTCCGGCATCGCGGCCTCCGAGGAGCTGATGGCGAAGGCGTGGCCGGGCTCGCAGGGCGGCACGTACGGCGCCAACGCGGTGGCGTGCGCGGCGGCCTGCGCCACGCTCGACGTCGTACGGGACGAGAAGCTCGTCGAGAACGCCGAGGCGATGGGAGCACGGCTGCGGCAGGGCCTGGAGGCGGTCGCCGACCGGACACCGGCCATCGGGGACGTACGCGGCCTCGGGCTGATGCTGGCCAGCGAGTTCGTCACCGGGGACGGCAGCCCGGACCCCGAGACCGCCGCCCGCGTACAGCGCGCCGCAGTCGACGAGGGCCTGCTGCTGTTGCTGTGCGGTGCCTGGAACCAGGTCGTGCGGATGATCCCGGCGCTCGTGATCGACGAGGCGGCGGTGGACGAAGGACTTCAGGCCTGGGCGAGTGCCGTGGAGGCCGGTACATCGGGAGCGGCGGACCGATGACCGACCCTCTCGCGTCCCTCGTCGGTCGACTCGCCACGACCGCTCCCGGACTGCGGGCGGAGACCGGCCAGGGTAGCGCGACGTGCCCGAGCTCCTCGGGACGGAGGCCGCCCGCCGGGTCGCCGACCGCGTTCATCCCTTCACGGGCGCCCTGACCGACCTGGCCACCGCCGACTGGACGCCCCGCGAGCTCCCGGACGACATCGTCCTGGACCCACTGCCACGCGTACGCGACCGTCAAGGGCCGCCGCCCGGCGGACCTGCTGCGCCGACTGGGCGTGGACAAGGCCGGCGAGGCCGAGGGCTGCTGCGGCCTCGCCGGGAACTTCGGCTTCGGGGCGCGGCACTACGGCACCTCGATGGCCGTCGCCGACCTGACGCCGAAGCCTCGCCTCGACGCCATCGGCGAGGCCCGGCGGGCCGATTTTCGTGGCCGACGGCTTCAGCTGCGCCACCCAGATCGACCATCTCGCCGGTGACCGGGGCATCCGCGCTCTGCATCTGGCGGAACTGCTCGACCCCGCCGCCGATCAAGCCGCTCGATCAGGAGAGACCTCATGACCGACACACCCACGCAGCTGTTCATCGGCGGAGCCTGGCTGGACGCCGCGGACGGCGCCACCATGCCCGTCGACGACCCCGCGACCGGCGAGATCCTCTGCCACATCGCGGACGCCGGTCCCAAGGACGCCCGGCTCGCGGAGGAAGCGGCCGTTCAGGCGCAGGAGGAGTGGGCTCGTACGGCACCTCGGGCCCGCAGTGAGATCCTGCGCCGCGCCTACGAGATCATCCTCGACCGCACGGACGAGCTCGCTCACCTGATGACGGCCGAGATGGGCAAGCCGCTGGCCGAGGCCAGGGGAGAGGTGGCGTACGCGGCGGAGTTCTTCCGCTGGTTCTCGGAGGAGGCCGTCCGTATCGACGGCGGTGCCGGCGTCCTGCCGGACGGCCGCAACCGCATGCTGCTCTCCCGCCGCCCGGTCGGCCCCTGTCTGCTGATCACTCCGTGGAACTTCCCCCTGGCCATGGGCACCCGCAAGATCGGCCCGGCGATCGCCGCCGGTTGCACGATGGTGCTCAAGCCCGCCCCGCAGACCCCGCTCTCCAGCCTGGCCCTCGCCGCGATCCTCCAGGAGGCCGGGCTGCCGGACGGCGTGCTGAACGTCGTCACCACCTCCCGTGCGGGGGAGATCTGCGAACCGCTCCTGCGCGGCGGGCGGATTCGTAAACTCTCCTTCACCGGCTCCACCGCCGTCGGGCAGCTGCTGCTGGCGCAGAGCGCGCAGGCGGTCGTACGGACCTCGATGGAGCTCGGCGGCAACGCGCCGTTCATCGTCTTCGAGGACGCCGACCTGGACAAGGCCGTCGACGGCGCGATGGTCGCCAAGATGCGCAACATGGGCGAGGCGTGCACCGCCGCCAACCGTTTCTTCGTGCACCACTCGGTGGCGGAGGAGTTCGGGCGGCGTCTGGCCGAGCGCATGGGCGTGCTCGTCGTGGGCCCCGGCACGCGGGACGGTGTCGATGTCGGACCGCTGATCGACAGGACAGGGCGGGGCAAGGTGGAGGCTCTGGTCGCCGACGCGGTGGAGCGCGGTGCCCGGGTCCTCGTCGGTGGCCGTACGCCGGAGGGGCCGGGCTGCTTCTACCCGCCGACCGTGCTCACGGACGTGTCCCCCGAGAGCCGCCTCATGGACACGGAGATCTTCGGTCCCGTCGCCGCGATCCTCACGTTCGACGACGAGGACGAGGTGATCCGGCGCGCCAACGACACCCCCTGGGGCCTGGTCGGCTACGTCTTCACCGAGGGCCTGGACCGCGCCCTGCGCGTCAGCGAGCGCCTGGAGGTCGGCATGGTCGGCCTCAACACCGGCCTCGTCTCCAACCCGGCCGCGCCCTTCGGTGGGGTCAAGCAGTCCGGGCTGGGCCGTGAGGGCGGCCGGGTCGGGATCGACGAGTTCCTGGAGTACCAGTACCTCGCGATGCCGGTGCGCTGACGGCGGTCGGTGAGCCGGATTCTGACCGGGTGGCCACATGGCCAGTCCGAGCGTCACCGCGGTGGCCACGGGGACGGCGGTGAGGATGAAGGGGCCATCGCGTTCCGGGTTACGGGGTCGGCGTAGCCCCCACCGGTGGCGGCGACCTCGGCCGACCGCCCTCGAGCCGAGCCTTGGGCGCACCCGCGGCCGGCTCCACGAGCGATGACCCGTCAATCAAGCTGCGGTGTGGTCCCGGCCGGGCGAGGCGTCGGCACCGGATGCCCGCTCATGATCGACACGCGGTTGAACGCGCCGATGGTGATCGCCACCCAGATAGCGGCGCAGATCTGGTCCTCGCTGAGAATCTCGCGGGCGGACTCGTAGGCGGAGGCCTGTGCGCGCGTGTTCGCCGGGTCGGTCGTCGCCTCGGCGAGCCCGAGCGCCGCACGCTCCACGGGAGTGAACACCTCGGTGTCCTGCCAGGCCGCCAGAACCCCCAGCCGCTGCGGCGACTCACCGGCGCGCAGGGCCTTCCCGGTGTGCAGGTCGAGGCAGTAGGCGCAGCGGCTCAGCCGGGACACGCGGATGTTGATCAGCTCCACCGTGGTGCGTTCAAGCCCTGCCGCGGCGGCCGTCGCGCTCACCGCCTCGGAGGTCTGCACCAGGGCGCGGAACGACTTGGGGCTCTGCTTGTCAGATGTGCGCTGTAGCCATCGGCCTGCTCCTGGTGGCATGATAGTTGACGTGGCAACCAGAATGTGTGAGAGGTGGTCCCGGTGAGCGCCGTGGACAGCGGAGTCGATGTGCTGTCGGCGCGGGACGTGCCGCTGGGCGGGCCGCGCGCGCTGCACGTGCGCCGGACGCTGCCCCAGCGGGCGCGAACCCTGATCGGGGCCTGGTGCTTCGCCGATCACTACGGTCCCGTCGACGCCACCGGGACGGGCATGGACGTGCCCCCGCATCCGCACACCGGCCTGCAGACCGTGAGCTGGCTGTTCAGCGGAGAGATCGAGCACCGCGACTCCCTGGGCACCCACGCGCTCGTCCGGCCCGGCGAGATGAACCTCATGACCGGCGGGTACGGCATCGCCCACTCGGAGGTCTCCACGCCGAACACCACCGTCATCCATGGTGTCCAGCTGTGGGTGGCGCTGCCCGAGGAGCACCGCGACACCGCGCGCGACTTCCAGCACCATGTGCCTGAGCCGGTGCGGATCGACGGCGCCGAGATCAAAGTCTTCCTGGGCTCACTCGCCGGCAGTACCTCCCCGGTGCGGACCTTCACCCCCCTGCTCGGCGCCGAGATCATCCTCGACCCGGGTGCGTCGGTCACGCTCGCCGTGGACAGTGCCTTCGAGCACGGCCTCCTCGTCGACAGCGGGGACGTCCGCCTGCTCGGCACAGCGCTGCGCCCGGCCGAACTCGGCTACGTCCCCTGTGGCACCGACACCGTGACGGTGGTGAACGACTCGGACGTTCCCGCGCGCACGATCCTGCTCGGGGGGCCTCCCTTCGAGGAGGAGATCGTCATGTGGTGGAACTTCATCGGCCGCACCCACGAGGACATCGTCAAGGCGCGGGAGGACTGGCAGGCAGGCTCCGACCGCTTCGGAGAGGTCGACGGCTGTCCCGGAAGCCGCCTGCCCGCCCCGGCCCTGCCCAATGCCGTCATCACGCCGCGCGGCAATCCCGCGCGCCGCTGAGCGATGTCCGAAAGGAATCCGATGAACCAGTCCACCGGCATCCGGAGTGTCCAGCGCGTGGATGCCCGTCACCGGTACGAGATTCTGGTCGACGGCCGACGCGCCGGTCTGGCGGCCTACCGCGACCGCGGTGCTCAGCGGGTCTTCTTCCACACGGAGGTCGACGACGCCTTCGCGGGTCAGGGCCTGGGTGCCGAGCTGGTCCAGGCGGCACTCGCCGATGTGCGGGAGTCGGGGAAGCGGGTGGTGCCGGTCTGCCCGTATGTGGCCAAGTTCCTCAAGCGCCATGGGGAGTTCGCCGACATCACCGACCCGGTGACGCCGGACGTCCTGGGATGGCTGGAGGAGGAGCTCGGCTGAGCAGAGGGGAATCGGGCACGACCGTCTCCCGTATGGCCTGAGAGCGTACGCCGCCTGATCGTCGATCGCCTCACCCCGGAGGAGCGGAATAGCCCGGTGCGGGGGTGTGTTGCAGCGTGCAGTTGATGCATCAACCACCAGGAAGGGTGAGGGCGATGCAGTTCGGCATCTTCACCGTCGGTGACGTGGCCACCGACCCGCACACAGGTCGTACGCCGACCGAGCACGAGCGGATCAAGGCGATGACCGCGATCGCGCGGAAGGCCGAGGAGGTCGGACTCGACGTGTTCGCGACCGGTGAGCACCACAACCGGCCGTTCGTCCCCTCGTCGCCGACGACCCTGCTCGGCTACATCGCCGCGCGCACCGAGCGGATCATCCTGTCGACGTCCACCACGCTGATCACCACCAACGACCCGGTGAAGATCGCCGAGGACTACGCGATGCTCCAGCACCTGGCCGACGGGCGCGTCGACCTGATGATGGGCCGCGGCAACACCGGCCCGGTCTATCCGTGGTTCGGCAAGGACATCCGCGACGGCATCGGCCTGGCCGTCGAGAACTACGCGTTGCTGCGCAGGCTGTGGCGCGAGGACGTCGTCGACTGGGAGGGGAAGTTCCGCACGCCGTTGCAGGGCTTCACCTCCACGCCGCGGCCGCTGGACGGGGTCCCGCCTTTCGTCTGGCACGGCTCCATCCGGTCCCCGGAGATAGCCGAGCAGGCCGCGTACTACGGCGACGGCTTCTTCCACAACAACATCTTCTGGCCGAAGGAGCACACCGGGAAGCTGATCGACCTCTACCGGCAGCGGTACGCGCACTACGGCCACGGCACGCCCGAGCAGGCCGTCGTCGGTCTCGGCGGCCAGGTCTACATGCGGCGCAACTCCCAGGACGCCATACGCGAGTTCCGCCCGCTCTTCGACCACTCGCCGGTGATGGGCGGCGGCGTCTCGATGGAGGAGTACATGGAGCAGACCCCGCTGACCGTCGGCACTCCCGAGCAGGTCATCGAGAAGACGCTCTCCTTCCGCGAGTACGCCGGTGACTACCAGCGCCAGCTGTTCGTGGTGGACGGCGGCGGCATCCCGCTGAAGACGGCACTGGAGCAGATCGACCTGCTCGGCGAGGAGGTCGTACCGGTGCTGCGCAAGGAGTTCGCGGCGGTGCGGCCGGCCGGAGTGCCCGACGCCCCCACCCACGCCTCCCTGCTCGCCGCCCGCGACGCCGAGAGCACGCAGACCGCCGAGCACACGGACTGAGTCCGTACGAAAGGATCTGGCCGACGGTCTCGCCGCCCGCATCGGCGCCGGGCTTGGCCGAGCTCACCGAACCCGTCGAGACCATCGGCCGTTCGCACCACAGCCGGCCGCACTCCGGTCCGCGTGAGGACGCGTCCGGGAGAGGAAGGAATCATGACCGACAACATCAACGCCTACGCGGCCACCGACGGGGTGGCGCCCGACCGCTGGGCCAGCGCGCTGCACCTCTTCGACAACGGCGTCGGCGTGCCGCACGAGGAGACCACCGTCGAGCGCTGGGAGCGTGCTGGGCTGCTGTTCGAGGCGCGGGACTACAGCGGTGCCGCGAAGCTCCTCGCCGTCGTCGTCGAGGAGGCGCCGGAACAGACCGGTCCCCGGCTGTTGCTGGCCCGCGCCTACTACCACTCCGCACAACTGAAGCGCGCCGAGGAGCAGTTGCGCCTGATCGTCGAACGCGATCCGGTGGAGCACTACGCCCACCTGATGCTGGGGCGCACCCTGCAGCGTCAGGGACGCCAGGACGAGGCGGAGCCCTGGCTGCGGATGGCGGGCGCGTTCGCGGGCGAGTTCCCGGACGACGAGTGAGCGGTGCGCCCGTCTGGTGAGGCGGTGGTTTTCGTGACGGGGACGCGGAGGCGTCCCTGCTCGATGAGGGCCAGGAGTTCGCGAAGGACGTGGGTGCCCAGCGGGCTGCCGGTGTCGATCTGGATGCCGGTGCCCGCGCCGTCGGACGCCGCGATGGTCAGGACCCGCTCCGGACCTCCCGCGAGCTCGATCGAGTCCGGGATCTCGCCGCGGCCGCAGATGTCGAGCGCCGCGTCGACCCGGTCCGGGGCAACGGCCCGCACCCGTTCGGCCGGTCCCGCCCCGTGGATCACCGGTACGGCGCCGAGTTCGCGCTCACTGGCAGTCCCGATCATCCCCGCGCCGGGGGCGAGGGCCGGCTCGACCGCGAAGCGGCATGGATCAGCAGCGTCTCGCCCTCGGAGGCCTTGAGCCGGTCGAGCGCGGCCCAGACGGTGTCGCTTGCCATGGCGACACCTCTCGTCACGGTCCAGGGGGCGCGGGCGGGTTCGACCGCCGGCTTGGCCGGGTCGGCGAGGGCGAGCTGGGCGAAGGGCGGCGTGAGCGAAGGACGGCGTGAGCGAGATACCGGACACCTCGTCCCCGAACGATGCGGCCGCCGGCCTGGCCGACGCCCCCTATGTGTCGTGGAAGTTGCGTGGCACGCAACCTGGTGCGTATGACGCTACCCGTACTACCATGCCGCGCGTATCTACGGCGCGAGCGAGACGAGGCACCATGGCTCCTCAGCAGTACGACTTCGTCATCGTCGGCGGTGGATCGGCCGGCAGCGCACTGGCCAACCGGCTCTCCGCCGACCCGGGCAACCGGGTGCTGGTCCTGGAGGCCGGCCGGCCCGACTACCCGTGGGACGTTTTCATCCACATGCCCGCGGCGCTGACCTACCCGATCGGCAGCCGCTTCTACGACTGGAAGTACGAGTCCGAACCCGAGCCGCACATGGGCGGCCGGCGCGTCTACCATGCCCGCGGCAAGGTGCTGGGCGGCTCCAGCAGCATCAACGGCATGATCTTCCAGCGCGGGAACCCCATGGACTACGAGCGCTGGGCCGCCGATCCCGGCATGGAGGCCTGGGACTACGCGCACTGTCTGCCGTACTTCAAGCGCATGGAGAACTGTCTCGCGGCCGACCCCGACGACGAGTTCCGCGGCCACGACGGCCCGCTCGTCCTGGAACGCGGCCCGGCCACCAATCCGCTCTTCACCGCCTTCCAGAAGGCCACCGAGGAGGCCGGATACGCGCCCACGGACGACGTCAACGGCTACCGGCAGGAGGGCTTCGCCAAGTTCGACCGCAACGTCCACCGCGGGCGCCGCCTGTCGGCCTCGAAGGCGTATCTGAAGCCCGCCCGCAAACGCCCCAACCTCACGGTCACGACCCGCGCCCTCGTCACCCGCGTCCTGTTCGAGGGCAAGCGGGCGGTCGGCGTCGAGTACCGGCGCGGCAAGGGCGCGCCGCAGCAGGTGCGCGCCAAGGAGGTCATCCTCTGCGGTGGCGCGATCAACTCCCCGCAGCTGCTCCAGCTGTCCGGCGTGGGCAACGCCGGGGAACTGAGCGCGCTCGGCATCGACGTCGTCCACGACCTGCCGGGTGTCGGCGAGAACATGCAGGACCACCTGGAGGTGTACATCCAGTACGCCTGCAAGCAGCCCGTCTCCATGCAGCCGTACCTCGCGAAATGGCGCGCCCCCTTCATCGGCCTGCAGTGGCTCTTCCGCAAGGGCCCCGCCGCGACCAACCACTTCGAGGCCGGTGGCTTCGCCCGCAGCAACGAGGACGTGGACTACCCCAACCTGATGTTCCACTTCCTGCCCATCGCGGTCCGCTACGACGGCTCCGTGCCCGCCGGCGGGCACGGTTACCAGGTGCACGTGGGGCCCATGTACTCCGACGCCCTCGGCTCGGTGAAGATCAGGAGCAGGAACCCGGACGAACACCCGGCGCTGCGCTTCAACTATCTGTCCACCGAGCAGGACCGCCGCGAGTGGGTCGAGGCGATCCGTGTCGCGCGCAGGCTGCTCAACCAGCCCGCTCTCGCCCCCTACAACGGCGGGGAGATCTCGCCCGGACCGTCCGTCGAGACCGACGAGGAGATCCTCGCCTGGGTCGCCAAGGACGGCGAGACGGCCCTGCACCCCTCCTGCACCTGCAAGATGGGCACCGACGAGATGGCCGTCGTGGACCCTGCCAGCATGCGCGTGCACGGAGTCGAGGGGCTGCGTGTCGTCGACGCGTCGGTGATGCCTTATGTCACCAACGGAAACATCTACGCGCCGGTGATGATGATCGCGGAGAAGGCGGCCGACCTCATCCTCGGCAAGGAGCCGCTCGCGCCCTCCAAGGCCGCGTACTACCGGTACCGGGACACCCGGACGCAGGCGGGGTAACGCAGTTTTTTCACGGGGCCGCTTGCATCGGAAACCCGCCTCATCGGCCCGCGACCAGGTTCCCCGCGCGGCCGCCCGATTGTCGAAACCGTCATCCCCCAACCCCTTGACGTGGGTTCATGCATTCTCCAGAGTGTTCCACCACAAGCAATGCGGTGCGCGATGCGCAACGAGAATCGCTCGAAGGGCTCCCGAGGTGGCAGACCTGTATGTGGACGGGAAGTGGCGGGAGCCGGTGGCCGGAGGCCGTCGGGAGATCCGATGTCCCGCCGACGGCACGCTTTCCGCGACCGTGTCCGAAGGGACCCGCCCCGACACCGAGGCGGCCGTCGCCGCCGCCCGCCGGGCCTTCGACGAAGGGCCCTGGCCGCGCACCCCCGAGCGTGAGCGGGGTGCCCTGCTGCTGCGCACCGCCGACCTGCTCGAGCGTGACGCCAAGGAGTTCGCCCGCGCCGAATCGCTGGACACCGGCAAGCGGCTGGTGGAGAGCGAGTACGACATCGCCGACGTCGTCTCCTGTCTTCGCTACTACGGCGGGCTGGGCGGAACCGACGCCGGCCGCGTGATCGACACCGGACGGGACGACGCCGTCAGCCGCGTGGTCTACGAGCCGATCGGTGTGTGCGGTCTGATCACACCGTGGAACTACCCACTTCTGCAAGTGAGTTGGAAAGTCGCTCCGGCCCTTCTCGCTGGTAACACGATCGTCCTCAAGCCCAGTGAGCTCACCCCTTCCACCGCGATCCTGCTGATGAAGGCGCTGGAGGAGGCCGGACTGCCCGCCGGTGCGGCCAACCTCGTCCTCGGTACCGGGCCCGAGGTGGGAGCGCCGCTCTCCGAAGATCCCCGTGTCGACATGGTCTCCTTCACCGGGGGCGTGGAGACCGGTAAACGGATCATGGCCACGGCCGCCGCGAGCGTGAAGAAGGTCGCGCTGGAACTCGGCGGCAAGAACCCCAACGTCGTCTTCGCCGACGCCGACTTCGAGACGGCCCTGGACTTCGCGCTCACGGCCGTCTTCCTGCATTCGGGACAGGTCTGCTCGGCCGGGGCCCGGCTGATCGTCGAGGACTCGCTGCACGACCGTTTCGTCGACGAGGTGGTCCGACGGGCCCGGCAGATCCGCCTAGGCGGGCCCTTCGACCCCGAGGCCGAGACCGGGGCGCTGATCTCGGCGCAGCACCTGGAGAAGGTCGAGGCGTACGTCGCCGCCGGGCTCGCCGAAGGTGCCGTCCTGCGCTGCGGCGGCGAGCGCCCCGACGACCCCGCCCTCGCGAACGGCCACTACTACCCGCCCACCGTGCTCGACGAGTGCCAGCAGGACATGCGGGTGGTGCACGAGGAGTCCTTCGGGCCGGTGCTCACCGTGGAACGCTTCCGCGATGAGGACGACGCCGTACGCATCGCCAACGACACGGAGTACGGACTCGCCGGTGCCGTCTGGACGCAGGACGCCGGGAAGGCCCAGCGGGTCGCCCGCCGGCTGCGGCACGGCACCGTGTGGATCAACGACTACCACCCCTATGTGCCCCAGGCCGAGTGGGGTGGCTTCGGGCACTCCGGTGTGGGCCGGGAACTGGGACCGACCGGCCTCGACGAGTACCGCGAACCCAAGCACATCTGGCAGAACATCCAACCCCGGCCGCAGCACTGGTTCCGCGGCTGAACGCCGAGAAGAGGTCGACCATGACCCCCACCAAGACCGAGGTGCCGCCGAGGCGCGGCACCACCGAGGACGCGGCCCCGACACCGGTCATATCCGTGCGCGGGCTGTGGAAGGTGTTCGGGCCGAAGGCGGACCAGGTACCGGGCTCCGAGGAGCTGTGCGGGCTCAGCCGCCGCGAGCTCATGGACCGCACGGGCTGCACCGCCGCCGTGCGCGACGTGCACTTCGACGTCGCGCCCGGCGAGGTCTTCGTCGTCATGGGACTGTCCGGCTCCGGCAAGTCCACCCTGGTGCGCTGTCTGACCCGGCTGATCGAGCCCACCGCCGGTGAGATCGTCTTCGAGGGCGAGGACATCCGGGACGCCGACGAGCGGCGGCTGCGTGAACTGCGGCGCAGCAAGTTCTCCATGGTCTTCCAGCACTTCGGTCTGCTGCCCCACCGCCGCGTCGTCGACAACGTGGCGTTCGGCCTTGAGATCCGCGGCATGGGCCGGGCCGAGCGCACCAGGCGGGCGCTGGAGGTGGTCGAACTCGTGGGCCTGTCGGGGTACGAGAACTCCTATCCCGACCAGCTCTCCGGCGGTATGCAGCAACGCGTGGGCCTGGCACGGGCGTTGGCCGGGGATCCGGACGTCCTCCTCTTCGACGAGCCGTTCTCGGCGCTCGACCCGCTGATCCGCCGTGACATGCAGAGCGAGGTCATCCGGCTGCACCACGAGGTCGGCAAGACGATGGTGTTCATCACCCACGACCTCTCCGAGGCGCTGAAGCTCGGCGACCGGATCCTCATCATGCGCGACGGCAAGACGGTCCAGTGCGGCACCGGCGACGAACTCGTGGGCGCCCCCGCCGACGACTACGTACGCGACTTCGTGAAGGACGTGGCCCGCGGCGATGTGCTGACCCTGCGCTGGATCATGCGCCCGGCGACACCCGAAGACCCCCTGGACGGACCCGAGTTGGGTCCCGACGTCGTGGTGAAGGAGGCCACCCGGGCGGTGCTCGCGGCCGACAGGCCCGTCAAGGTCGTCGAGAACGGCAAGCTGATCGGCATCGTCGGCGACGAGGAGATCCTCGCGGTGGTCGCCGGGCAGGAAGGCGACGCGTGATGACCGTCGTCATGGAGAAACCCGGGAATCCGGGGCAGACCAAGCAGGCCGAACCGCCTCCGCCCGTAGCCCCCGTACGCAGGATCAGCCGGTCCATGGTGGTCGCCGTGATCCTGGTCGTCTGGCTCGTCCTCTTCGCCGTACTGCGCGGAAAGCAGACCCTGTCGCTGGCCGCGGCCGACCTCACCGATCTGCACCGCTGGCTCAACGACGTCAACGACTCCATCGGCGCCAACCGCAACTCCAACCCGCTCTTCCTGTACGGCTTCAACGAGATCAGGCTGGTCATCGACAACCTGGTGACCTTCGTACAGGACCTGATCTCCCAGCCGTCCGGTGACCGCCCGCTCCCGCAGATCGGCTGGCTCGGAGTCGTCGGCCTCGCCGGCTATGTCTCCTGGGCGGTGGCCAACTGGCGGGTCGCGCTGCTGGCCGTGGCCGGCTTCACCTTCCTCGGGCTCCAGGGCCTGTGGCAGGAGAGCATGGACACCCTGTCCCTGACCCTCTCCGCGGTCCTGGTCGCGCTGCTGTTCGCCCTCCCGCTGGGCGTGTGGGCGGGCCTGTCGCAACGGGCCAACCGGATCGTCACCCCGTTCCTCGACTTCATGCAGACGATGCCGACCCTCGTCTACCTGGCGCCGCTGACCCTGTTCTTCCTGATCGGCGGGGCCTCCGCCACCATCGCCACCGTCATCTACGCGGCACCGCCGGCCATCCGCATCTCCGCGCACGCCATCCGTTCCGTGCCCGCGACGACGGTCGAGGCCGCCGCCTCCATGGGGGCCACCCGCAGACAGTCCTTGCTGAAGGTCCTGCTGCCGATGTCCAAGCGGACCGTGGTGATGGGCATCAACCAGACCGTCATGGCCGCCCTGGCCATGGTGGCCATCGCGGCCCTGATCGACGCTCCCGGGCTCGGCAAGACCGTCGTGCAGGCCCTCCAGTCCCTCGACGTCGGTACGGCCTTCAACGCGGGCCTCGCCATCGTCGTCATGGCGATCGTCCTGGACAGGGTCACCACCGCGGCGAGCGGACGCGCGGAGGCGGCCCGGCGCTCCAGCCGCCCCTTCCTCAAGTGGCGGCGGCCCCTGCTCGCTGCCGGGGGCGTGGTGGCGGTCGTACTCGTGTATCTGTCGCACACCTACGTGTGGGCGGCCGAGTTCCCCGGCGACGGCAGCACCGGCAGCAACATCGCCAAAGCGGCCGACAACGTGACCACCTGGGCGCAGGACAACCTGTCGGGGCTGACCAACGGTTTCCGCGACGCCATCACCAACGGCCTGCTCAACCCCTTCCAGACGCTGCTGACCGACTCCCCGTGGTGGCTCGTCGGCGCCGCCCTGATCGGGATCGCGGTGGTGCTGGGCGGCTGGCGCGCCGGCATCACCACCGCCGTGTGCGTGGGACTCCTGGTCGCCACCGGAGTGTGGTCGGACGGTATGACGACGCTGGCCTCGACCGTCGTGGCGACCGTGCTGGTCATGGTGCTCGGCGTCGTCTTCGGGGTGTGGATGGGACGCAGCGCGCTGGCGGACCGGCTGGTGCGGCCCACCCTCGACGCGGCCCAGGTCATGCCGCCGTTCGTCTATCTCGTGCCGTTCCTCGCCCTGTTCGGCGCCACCCGGTTCACGGCGATCGTCGCCGCGATCGTCTACGCGGCACCGGTCGCCATCAAGATCATCGCCGACGGGGTGCGGACCGTGCCCGCGGCCACGGTCGAGGCGGCGACCTCCACCGGGTGCAACACCTGGCAGATCATCACCAAGGTCCAGCTCCCGATGGCCCGCAGCGCCCTGACGCTCGCGACCAACCAGGGCCTGATCTACGTGCTGTCGATGGTCGTCGTCGGCGGCCTGGTCGGCGCCGGGGCCCTCGGCTACGACGTGGTGGCCGGCTTCTCGCAGGGACAGCTGTACGGCAAGGGCCTGGCGGCCGGGCTCGCCATCGTGCTGCTCGGCGTCATGTTCGACCGGATCACTCAAGCAGCGGCTCGCCGCACCAGTAATTGAGGAGCACGACACGATGGCAAGACACTGGCGAGCCGGCGCGGCCGGCCTGGCCGTCCTCGGCCTCACCCTCACGGCCTGCGGCGGCGCGAAGGTCGGTGACTCCTCGGAGGCCGGCGGCTCGGGCAGCTCCGGCAAGTGCGGCACCTTCAACCTCGCGGTCAACCCGTGGGTGGGCTACGAGGCCGACGCGGCGGTCGTCGCGTACGTCGCCGAGCACGACCTGAAATGCAAGGTCACCAAGAAGGACCTCAAGGAGGAGATCGCCTGGCAGGGCTTCGGGACCGGCGAGGTCGACGCCGTCCTGGAGAACTGGGGCCACGACGACCTGAAGAAGAAGTACATCACCCAGCAGAAGACCGCCGTGGAGGCCGGCTCGACCGGCAACAAGGGCATCATCGGCTGGTACGTGCCGCCGTGGCTGGCCAAGGCCCACCCGGACATCACCGACTGGAAGAACCTCAACAAGTACGCCGCGAAGTTCAAGACCTCGGAGTCCGGCGGCAAGGGCCAGCTCCTGGACGGCGACCCGTCGTACGTCACCAACGACGAGGCGCTGGTGAAGAACCTGAAGCTGGACTTCAAGGTGGTGTACGCGGGCAGCGAGACCGCGCTGATCCAGGCGTACCGCAACGCCGAGAAGAACAAGCAGTGGGTGATCGGCTACTTCTACGAGCCGCAGTGGTTCCTGTCCGAGGTACCGCTGGTCAAGGTCGACCTGCCCGCGTACAAGTCGGGCTGCGACGCCGATGCGGCCAAGGTCGCCTGCGACTATCCCGTCTACGACCTCGACAAGATCGTCAGCGCGAAGTTCGCGAAGTCCGCCAGTCCTGCCTACGACCTGGTGAAGAAGTTCAACTGGACGAACGACGACCAGAACACCGTGGCCAAGTACATCGCGGTGGACAAGATGACGCCGGAGGCGGCGGCCAAGAAGTGGGTCGACGCCAACCGCGACAAGGTCGACGCCTGGGTCAAGTAAGCCCTCAGGCAGGCCGGTCGGGCAAGCCTGACCCCGAGGCCCGGTGGGCGGCGCGCGGGTGCGCGCCGCCCACCGGGCATTGCCGTTTTCCGGGTCGCTTCCCGGCCCTTCCCCGACCTTTCAGGGCCTCTTGACACCCACCGGCACGGCGGGCACATTGAGTTGCGCAGCCTGAATCGTGTTGCGTAAAAAGCAACTTAACCGGAGGTGCGGCGATGGCGGGACCCCGAGTGGTCATCATCGGAGCGGGCGTCGTCGGCGCGGCACTCGCCGACGAGATCTCCGCACGCGGCTGGACCGAGGTGACCGTGGTCGACCAGGGCCCGCTCCCGGCCACCGGGGGATCGTCCTCGCACGCCCCGGGCCTCGTCTTCCAGGCCAACTCCTCCAAGACCATGACCGAGCTGGCCCGCTACACCGTCGAGAAGTTCTGCTCGCTCGACGTCGACGGACAGCCCTGCTTCCTCCAGGTCGGCGGTCTCGAAGTGGCGACCACACCCGAGCGCGTCACCGAACTCCACCGCCGGCAGGGCTGGCTCACCTCCTGGGGCGTGGAGTCGCGGATCCTGACCGCCGACGAGTGCGTCGACACACACCCCCTGGTCAACCGCGACCGGGTCCTCGCCGGTCTCCACATCCCGACCGACGGCCTCGCCAAGGCCGTTCTCGCCGTCGAGGCGCAGATCCGCCGGGCCACCGAGCGCGGAGTGACGTTCCTGGCCCGCCACGAGGTCCTCGACGTCCTCCGGGCCGACGGGGAAGTGACGGGCGTCCGCACCGACCAGGGCGACCTGCAGGCCGACATCGTCGTGTGCTGCGCCGGCATCTGGGGCCCGAAAATCGCCCGCATGGTCGGCATGAACCTCCCGCTCACCCCGCTCGCCCACCAGCTCGCCTGGACCGGCCCGGTCCCGGCGCTCGCGGGCCAGACCGAGGAGGCGGTGCGCCCGATCCTGCGCCACCAGGACGCCGACCTCTACTACCGCGACCGCCACGACACCCTCGGCATCGGCTACTACGGCCACCGCCCCATGCCCATCACCGCCGACGAGATCCTCTCCGTCGACGAGGCCGACGGGATGCCATCGGTCCTGAAGTTCACCGAGGACGACTTCGCGGACGCCTGGACCGAGACGCAGTCCCTGCTCCCCGCCACCCGCGAGGCCAAGATCGAGGAGGCCATCAACGGCCTGTTCTCCTTCACCACCGACGGCCTGCCCCTTCTCGGCGAGTCCCCGGACGTCAAGGGATTCTGGGTCGCCGAGGCCGTCTGGGTCACCCACTCCGCCGGCGTCGGACGAGCCCTCGCCGAGTGGCTGGTCGACGGCCACTGCTCCTCCTTCGACCTCCACGAGTGCGACGTCAACCGCTTCGAGCCGCACCAGCTCGCCCCGGAGTACGTACTGGCCCGCGACTGCCAGAACTTCGCGGAGGTCTACGACATCCTGCACCCGCTGCAGCCGTCCGGTGACCCGCGTCCGCTCCGCACCAGCCCCTTCTACGCCCGCCAGCAGGAGCTGGGCGCCTTCTTCCTGGAGGCGAACGGCTGGGAGCGGCCGCACTGGTACGAGGCCAACGCGGGCCTGGTGGAAGGCCGTTCGATCGTCACCCCCAACGACTGGGCCGCGCGGTACTGGTCACCGATCGTCGGTGCCGAGGCCCAGGCCACCCGCGAGACCGTCGCGATGTACGACATGACGGCCCTCAAGCGCCTGGAGGTGAGCGGGCGGGGAGCGGCCGACTTCCTGGAGCGGCTGTGCACCGGCAAGGTCGCCAAGTCCGTCGGCTCGGTGACGTACACCTTGCTGCTGGACCACGACGGAGGCATTCGCAGCGACATCACCGTCGCACGGCTGGCCCCCGACCTCTTCCAGGTCGGTGCCAACGGCAACCTCGACCTCGACTGGTTCACCCGCCACCTCCCCGCCGACGGCACGGTCCAGGTCCGTGACATCACCCCCGGTACCTGCTGTATCGGCCTGTGGGGACCGCTCGCCCGGGACGTCCTCCAGCCGCTCACGGACGAGGACTTCTCGGCCGCGGGCCTGAAGTACTTCCGCGCCAAGCGTGCTTACATCGGGTCCGTCCCGGTGACGGCCATGCGCCTTTCCTACGTCGGTGAGCTCGGCTGGGAGCTGTACACCACCGCCGACCAGGGCCTGAAGCTGTGGGACACGCTGTGGCGGGCCGCCCGCCCGCTGGGCGGTATCGCCGCCGGCCGGGGCGCCTTCAACACCCTCCGCCTGGAGAAGGGCTACCGCTCCTTCGGCACCGACATGACCTACGAGCACGATCCGTACGAGGCCGGGGTCGGCTTCGCCGTCAAGGCCGACAAGGAGGACTTCGTCGGGAAGGCGGCACTGGAGCGACGCAGGGCCGACGTGCGGCGCAAGCTGACCTGCCTGACGATCGAGGACCCGCGGGCCGTCGTCATGGGCAAGGAGCCGGTGTACGACGGGCAGAGCCCGGTCGGTCACGTCACCAGCGCGGCCTTCGGCCACACGATCGGCAAGGGCATCGCGTACGCCTGGCTGCCCGCGGAGCTCGCCGTGGCCGGCCGTGCGCTGCACATCGGTTACTTCGACCAGCGCGTGGAGGCGGTCGTGGCCGAGGAGCCGCTGTTCGACCCGACGATGTCCCGCCTTCGGGGGTGAGCGGGTCATAGCCACGGTCCCGGGCGCCCCCGACGCCCGGTGTCAGCCCAAGTAGCCGAGCCGGTGGCTGAGTTCGTCGGCGCCCTCGATCAGCACCGGTGCCAGCTCGTGCATCCGCTCCTCGGTGAGACGGAAGGCGGGGCCCGAGACGGTGAGGGCGGCGACGACCTTGCCGTCGCCGGAACGAACCGGCGCTGCCATGGCGTTGAGACCCTCCTCGTACTCCTCGACCGTCAGGGCGTAGCCCTGCTCGCGGACCCGGACCAGCTCCGCCTCCAGCTTCTGCCGCGAGGTCAGCGTGCGGGCGGTCATCCGGTCGAGCCCGGCCGCGGCGACGAGCTCGTCCCGGCGCTGCTCCGTGAGATGCGCGAGCAGGACCTTGCCGCTCGAGGTGCAGTGCATCGGCGTCAGCCGGCCGACCCAGTTCTGCGCGGTGATGGCGGACCGGCCGCGCACCTGGTCGAGGTTGATCACATGGTGGGACTCCAGGACCGCGATGTTCATCGTCTCGCCCAGTTTGTCGGCGAGGCGCTCGCAGATCCCGCGGCCGTGCTTGGTGACGTCGATGCGCCCGGTGACCGCACCGGCCAGCCGCACGATGCCGAAGCCGAGGCGGTACTTCCCGCGCTCGCCCTCCTGCTCCACCATCCCGTGCGCCTCCAGCGCGCCCAGCAGACGGAACGCGGTGGACTTGTGGACGTCGATCGCCTCGGCCACTTCACTGACGCCTGCCTCACCACGCTGGGCGAGGATCTCCAGCACGGTGACAGCCCGGTCGACGGACTGCACACCGCCGCTCGACGTGCCCCCGGGCTCGGAACCGTTGCTGCTCATGGCGGAACTCTATGCGAGCAGGTCAACAGCCGTCGGACCGGTCGCCCTCGGGCAGGCCGGGCGCCCGCTGCGCACGCTTGTGTGACCGGTCACACGCATGTGAGGATGGTGACTGGTCACATGGCGGGCGTGCCGGAAGGGGAAAGTGTGTTGACCGCAGCCGTCGGAACACTCGAGAGATCCCGCCTGTGGTCGCACCCGGAGCTCAGGCTGCACGCCCTCCTGGACGCCACGGGCTCGGTCCGGCTGGGGGCGCCCGACCAGGACTGGGCCGGTCTGGTCCCCCTCGTCGAGGTCACCGCCACCGGGCACGGACGCCTGTGGTCGGGAGAGCGCTTCATCGAGACCGCGATCGGCGACCGCCTGACCTACCGCGACCACGAGACGGTCCGGGCGGGGGGCAGGGAGCGTACGACGATCCGGCTCGCGGACCCGGATACCGGCCTGGTCGCCGAGGTGGTGCTGGAGACCGCTCCGGGTGCCGGTTTCCTGCGCTCGCAGGTGCGTCTGGTCAACGAGGGCAGCACACCCCTCCGGCTGGAGAGCGTGAGCACCCTGACCGTCGGCGGCATCACCGACGCGGGCGGCGGTCTGGACGGACTGACCCTGCACTGGGCGGACAACGACTGGCTCGCCGAGTGCCGTTGGCGCAACGCCTCCTTCCGTGACCAGGTCGTCCCACTGAACCGGTCCGCGCACGGTCACGAGGGGCGCGGCTGCTTCGAGCGCTCCTCGCAAGGGAGTTGGTCCACCGGCCGGCACCTGCCGATGGGGGCGCTCACCGACCTCTCCGGCCGCGCCTGGCTGTGGCAGATCGAGTCCAGCGCGGGGTGGCGCTTCGAGACCGGCGAACGCGAAGGCGCCGCCTACGTCGCCCTGTTCGGCCCCGACGACGCCCACCACCAGTGGCAGCACACCCTCGCGCCCGGCGAGGACTTCCACACCGTTCCCGCCGTCCTCGTCCGCGCCGAGACGGGCGGCCTCGACGCCGCCTTCGGTGAACTCACCGACTACCGCAGGCAGATCCGCCGCGACCACCCCGACCACCGCGCCCTGCCGGTGATCTACAACGACTACATGAACACCCTCATGGGCGACCCGACCACCGACAAGCTCCTGCCTCTCATCGAGGCTGCGGGGACGGCCGGCGCCGAGGTCTTCGTCATCGACGCCGGGTGGTACGACGACGACGCCCAGGGCTGGTGGGACGCCGTCGGCGCGTGGCAGCCCGCCCGGGGCCGTTTCCCCGGCGGCATCCAGGAGGTGCTGGACGCGATCCGGGGGCACGGCATGGTCCCGGGGCTGTGGCTGGAGCCCGAAGTCGTGGGCGTGCGCAGCCCGTTGGCCGACACCCTGCCGCCCGAGGCGTTCTTTAGGCGCGGCGGCCTGCGCGTGACGGAACACGGCCGGTACCACCTGGACCTGCGCCACCCCGCCGCCCGGGCCCACCTCGACGCCGTCGTGGACCGGCTGGTCGGAGAGTGGGGCGTCGGGTACCTCAAGCTCGACTACAACATCAACATCGGACCCGGCACGGAGAACGGCCCGGAGAGTCCCGGCGCCGGTCTGCTGGGCCACCACCGCGCCCACCTCGACTGGATGTCCGCCCTCCTGGACCGGCATCCCGGCCTGGTCCTGGAGAACTGCGGCTCCGGTGGTCTGCGCATGGACTACGCCCAACTCGCCGTCACCCAGCTCCAGTCCACCAGCGACCAGCAGGACCTGCTGCGCTACCCGCCCATCGCCGCGGCCGCCGCCACCGCCGTGGCCCCCGAACAGGCTGCGGTGTGGGCCTACCCGCAGCCCGACCACACCCCCGACCGGATCGCGTTCACGCTCACCGGCGCTCTGCTGGGCCGGATCCACCTCTCCGGCTTCCTCGACCGCATGAACGACGAGCAGTTCGAGCTCGTCCGCTCCGCGATCCGGGTGTACAAGGACATCCGGCCGGAGATCGCCGACGCCCGTCCCGTCTGGCCGCTGGGCCTGCCGGACTGGGAGGACGCCTGGATCGCCCACGGGCTGCGGGGCCGCGATGCGACGCTCGTCGCGGTGTGGCGACGGGAGCGGGCCGGCGCTCCGGAGAGCCGTACGCTCACGCTGGCCCACCTGCGGGGCGTCGAGTCGCGGCCGGAGGTGCTCCAGCCCACGACGGCCGACGCCACGGTGGAGTGGGACGCGGCCGAGGGGAAGCTCACCGTCGGCTTGCCGCGCACCGACACGGCCGTACTCCTCAGGCTGGCCGCGACCGCCTGACCGCGACCGCCTGAAAAGCCCGGTTCGGGCTCGTGGCTTTCGGGGCCGGTATGACTCGATGCCCCTGTCCTTGATGATCCGGGGGGGCACATCGGACGGGTCGGCGAAGGCCCCCGCGGGGGTCAGTCGGCGGCACGCGCTGAGCCTGGTCGGTACCGCGGGGGCGGGCGCCGCCGTCACCCCGTCGCTCGGAGCGGGAACGGCAAAGGCCGCCCCCGCCCCTCATCTCACCGCCGACTCCTCCGGCACGGCCCTGGACGGCCACACCGGGTGACCGCTTCTCGCCCGAGGTCGGACGGTGTGGCGGCACATCGTCGACTGCGTAGGATTCGAGGTGCCGGACTTCGGGAGACATCAATGACGCCAGTGGGAGGACAGGGCCAGAGCCCCGGCGCGCCACGCGCCGTGGATGTGGCCAGGCTGGCCGGTGTTTCGCAGAAGACGGTCTCGCGGGTCTTCAACGGTGAGCGGTACGTGTCCGCCGATGTACGAGGGCGGGTGCTCCGAGCCGCGGAGGAACTCGGCTACCGGCTGAACGGCGCGGCCCGTGCCCTGGCCTCGGGACGTACCCGTTCGATCGGCGTCGTCGCGCTCGGAACCGCCCTGTACGGCCCCGCCTCCCTGCTCATCGGCATCGAGCGGGCCGCCCGGGACGCGGGATACGCGCTCCGGGTGGTCAACACGCAGGAGGGCGATCCGGCGGGTGTCGCGGGGGCCGTGGAGTCGCTCCTCGAACAGGGCGTGGACGGCATCGTCGTGTCCGAACCGATCGACGAGGGTTCGGCGCCGCTCAGGGCCGGCGTCCCGGTCCTGGTCCTCGGCGCGCCCGCGACGTTCGGGGGCCCGCGCGCGGTGGCGGCAGGCGTCGGTGCCGAGTCACTGGCGCGAGCGGCCACCGAACACCTGCTGGAGCTCGGGCATGTGACGGTCCATCACCTGGCCGGTCCGCAAAGGTGGTTCGCTGCCCGGGACCGTCTCCAGGGCTGGCGGGCGGCGCTCGCCGCACGGAACAGGGAACAGCCGCCCGTCATCGAGGGCGACTGGTCGGCCTCGTCCGGCTACACGGCGGGCCACGAACTCGCCGCCGCCGGTGATGTCACCGCGGTGTTCGCCGCCAACGACGACATGGCCGTCGGCCTGATCCGCGCACTGCTGGAAGCGGGCCTGCGCGTGCCGGAGGACGTGAGTGTCGTCGGCTTCGACGACATCCCCGTCTCCGCCTATGTCACCCCACCGCTGACCACCGTGCGCCAGCCGTTCGACGCCGTGGCCCGGGAAGGGCTGCGGCTCCTGGTGCAGGCCATCGAGAAACCGGACGCCGAGCCGGCACCGGCGAGCGACCCACCGGTCGAGCTCGTCGTACGCGCGTCGACGGCGCCCCCGCCGACGGGCGGGTGGCATCCGTCCTCCGGTTCGCGCGGCGCGTCCGACGCGTCGCCGACCGCCACCGACTGAGCGACCGGAGAGGTGTCCCTCCCGCTGGACAAGCGGGGAGGCCGCGGCGGCCATCCGGATGGGGATGGCCGCCGCGGCCAGTGGGTCGAACCTTGTCAGGAGGGCCGGCACCGGCGGCGCCCGATGGCGCCGCCGGTGGTGATCACCTCTCCCGCGAGTACGGCGCCACGGTGATGCGGTCGATCAGCGGCGCGTACCGGGATCGGAGCAGCACCCCGGGGAAGGTGTCCGAGGCGTAGGTCGTACCGTCGAAGTTCGGCAGTTCCTCGGAGCGGAAGGCGATCGTGTTCTGTCCCTTCTTCAGGGTGACGGGGACGGTCAGCTCCCAGAAGTTGTCCTGGTGGAAGCTGTGCGGGAAGCCGACGCGCCGCGTCTCCCCGCCGTTGACGGTGATGTCGGCGTGGCGGGCCAGCGGGTCCGGGTTGTAGTGGGTGGCCTCGGACTGCTCCGGGTTGGAGTAGCGGACGCGCAGCGCGTACAGACCGGCCGGGTCCGCGGCGACGGTGAACGTCGCGGTGTTGCCGTTGCCCGGCTCGCCGCCGATGCCGGTGATCGCCGTGCCGTCGGTGGCCAGGGGCAGCGGGGTGAGGGTGGCCGAGCCCGCGAGCACCGCGTCCTGGGCCTCGTACGTACGGGCTTTCAGCGCGCCCTCGGTCGGTGTGACCGTCAGACGGTCGACGAGCGTGGCCGACGAACCGCCCGTCAGCGTCACCTTGTTGACACCGCCGGAGAGGGAGACCGCGACGCTGCTCCTGCCCTTGGCCAGGCGCCGGACGTCGTGTCCGTTGACGGAGAGCCGTGCGCCGGCGCCGTCGAGGGTGTCGACCTCGAGCGTGGCCTCACGGTCGGCGGGGGAGTACACCCAGAACGTGGCGGTCTGGCCCTTGGCGAGCCGGGCCGCGCCCGAGCCGGTGGCCGCCCGCTCGGGCAGGGTGTAGACGGGCTGTGCCCCGCCGCTCAGCCAGGCCAGTTCGCCCTCGTGGACCTGGGTGCCGGCCGAGGCCCCGGGAAGGGCGAGGGTGAGGCGGTCGACGATGGCGTCACCCTTCGTCGCCCGCTTGCCGTCCAGGCTCTTCGCCGCGAGCGTCAGGGTGTGCTTGCCCTTGGTGAGCTTCACCTTGGTGTCGGTGTGGTCCCACACCACCCACTTGTAGCCGAGCGGCAGATACAGCTGCTGCTCGCTGCCGGCCTGGCCGTCCACGCGCAGGAAGACATTGGTGGGCCCCTGCTCCTTCACCTTGTCGAAGGTGTTGAGGGAGTTGGCGAAGACGCTCAGGTCGTAGGTGCCGTCCTCGGGCACGTCCACCGTGAAGTCGAGCGTGACATCCGAGCCGGTGCGCAGACCGCCCACGTCGTAGCCGCCGGAGGTGTAGAACTTCGACACGTCGGAGGTGGAACCCTCCGGGCCGTTCTTCGAGTAGCCGGACCCGGTGTGGGCCGCGTCCTCCGCCTCGTACGAGCCCTGCCAACGCACCGGCGGGGACTGGGTGTTCGCCGCCTTCCCGGCCGGGCTGAGGACGATCTCGTACGCCGAGGACTCCTTCAGCTTCGGCAGCGCGCCGTCACCGAAGTCGACGGTGACCGTGCCGTCGTCCGCGACCTTCAGGTTCGTCTCCGTGAGCAGCTTCGGGCCGGAGGAGTCGCCCACCTGCCCGCTCCACTCGATCTCCCGCACCCAGGCGTGCACACGGTCACCGAAGAGCTTCTTCGGGACGTTCGAGAAGGTGATGTGGCCCTTGCCCGTGGAGCCGCCGAAGAGCAGCCGGGCCTGCTTCTTCTTCTGGTCCACCGTGGCCACGCCCTGCATGGTGTAGTTCTCGCCGGGGAACGGCGGGGTCACCGCCACCGTGTGCCCGCTCATCGAGGCATAGGAATGGAGCAGCCACCACTGGCCGTTGCCGCGGTTGGACTGCACCGCGGAGTCGGAGAGGTTGCCGTCGATGTTCCAGTACGCGATGTCGGCGTCCACCTTGGACTCCTCGATCGCGGAGACCCACTGGATCATCTGGCCGGGGACGGAGGTGTGGTAGTTGAAGGCGTACTCGTTGATGTTGACGGGGAGTCGGGTGCCCTCGCGGTCGGTGCCCTTGAACAACTCCTTCTCCCACACCCGGTACTTGGCGACGCTCGCGCGCACCGCCTCCGGGTGGCTCAGCTCGTGCCAGGTGATGACGTCCGGGAGGGTGCCTGCGGCCAGGGCATGGGTGAGGAATCCCTTCACCTGGTCATAGAGGATGCTGGTGTTGGGACCGGCGATACGGGCGTCCGGCATCTTGGTCTTGATGAGCTTGTACGCGGAGTCCCAGGCGGCGAAGTAGTCGTCGGGGTCGCTCAGCCAGCTGACCTTGTTGTAGCTCCACTGGCCGGTGCCGAACATGTTGCCCTCGGGCTCGTTGAACGGCACGAAGACGATGTTGTCCTGGTACTGCTTCGGCAGCTGGAGCACCTGGTCGACCTGCTTGGCGATCTTCTCCTCGTAGAGCCTGAGCTTCTCCGCTGGGGTGTCGCCCGGCCACTCGTACGGGAAGCCGCGGTGGATGTCGGTCATGTAGATGTACACGTCGCCGTCGGTGGAGTCGGCGAGCGGCTTGACCACGTCCAGCGCGTCGGCGCCGGGGTGCTGCGGACCGTCCTGCGCCTTGGTGGAGACCGTGCGCAGGCCCATGCCCTCGATGAGGTTGTTGGTGGGGACGTCCGGTCCGTACACGCCGTAGAGGGTGCCGGAGGCGCCGCCGTGGAAGGCGCCGGTGTCCGAGCCGAGGTCGACGGCGAGCTGCCCCTCGCGGACCACGGTGACGTTCGCCCGCACCGCGCGTCCCGCCGCCGTTCCGGCCACGGTGAAGGTCCCGGGCTCGGCGTACTTCTCGGGCGGTACGGCGTCCCAGGTGACAGGAGTGTCGCGGTCGTAACCGTCGGAGAAGCCGGCGCGGACGGCCGCCGGGAGGGCCGGGGCGGTCCCGTCGGTCGTACGGACGTCGAAGGACGTCTTCGAGAGCTCCTGGAGGGTCGGTACGGCGCCGACCAGGCCGGCCACCTGCTCGGCGGTGAGCGCCGAGTGCCACACGGTGAAGTCGTCGACGGCGCCCTTGAGCAGCGGGTCCGGGTAGAGGGACTTGCCTATGTAGCCGGCGGCGGTCGCCGAACCGCTCAGCAGGTCCTTGGCCTTGATGGCGGTCGCGGCGGAGGAGACCGCCACCCCGTCGAGGTAGGTGGTGAGCCGGCCGGCGCTGGTGTCGAGGGTGACGGTGACCGTCCGCCACGCGTCCGCGGGCAGCGCCGCGTAGCCGCGGACCTGGGTCTCCGCGCCGCCTCCGCCGGTGGTCACGGAGGTCTGGAACAGCCCGCTGCCGTTGTACGGCGTGCTGAAGAGGTACTTGGTGGTGTCGGTGCCCAGGTCGAAGATCCGCTGCCAGGACGACTTGTCGCCGCTCCACTTCACCCGGGCGGAGACCGTCAAGTCGGTGGCGTCGCCGACCACTTCGCGGGGCAGACGGACGTAGGCGCCGTCGGAGGTGGGGGCCCCGCCGGGCAGGGCCAGCGCCTTGCCGCCGTCCGTGCCCGCCACGGACTGGGCCGTCGAGCCGTTCACCAGGCTCGCCGTCAGGCCGTTGCCGGAACTGTCGGTGATGTTTCCGGAGGCGAGGTCGTCCTGGTCGAAGGTGTAGCGGGCGGCGGGCCCGGGCGCCTCGGCCGCGTGCGCGGAGACGGCGGGCGCGGCCAGCAGGCCCGCGCCGAGGGCCAGCGCCATGGCGGCCGGCGCGCGGCGGCGCGTGGATCTGTCAGCGGATGACATGGATACGTCCTCAATCGTCGAGTAACGGGTTCCGTCGGCCCGTCTCAGTCGCCGTCGGATCGGTTCGATCCAGGCAGGTGCAGGGGGAGGGCGCGTGCAGGGGGATGCGGGTGCGGCGGCTCTGTGACGGTAGGTGCGAGAGAGTCGCCCTGGGCGACTGTGTCGAACCGGTTCGGCGAAGCTAGCACCGGGGCATCGGGCCAGCAATCCCTTCGACACGGGGATCTCGCCGTCTCTTCCCCCCTCAGCGAATACGTTCAGGGTATTGACAGGCGTCGGGGCAGTTCCTACGTTCACTTCCACGCGAACCGGTTCGACAAGCCGGTCGCCCGTCCCAAGGAGTCGCCGTGAACATCGGTGAGATCGCCCGGCGGGCCGGTGTCTCGCGCAGCACCGTGTCCTACGCACTGAGCGGCAAGCGCCCGGTGTCGGAGGACACGCGCCGGAAGATCCAGCAGGTCGTCGACGAACTGGGCTACCAGCCCAGCGCCAGCGCCCGCGCCCTGGCCAACGGGCGGACCAGCACCATCGGCCTGGTCTTTCCGCCGGCCGGAAACCACTACACGGGGATGCAGCTGGACTTCATCGGCAGCGTGGTGGAAGCCGCCGCGGCCTACGACTACGACGTGCTGCTGTCGCCCAGCGGCATGGACAGTGACCGTTCCTTCCAGCGGCTGCTGGGGGAGCGCAGGGTCGACGGCGCGATCCTGATGGAGATCAGGCTGGAGGACGACCGGGCCGATCACCTGGCCGCGCTCGGCTTCCCCTCCGTCGCCATCGGCCGCACCGCCCACCCGGAGGACGGCTGGTACGTCGGCCTGGACCACACCGCGCTGGCGGCGGCCTGCGTCCATCACCTCGCGGACCTCGGCCACCGCCGAGTCGCCTTCGTCAACCGGCCCGAACAACTCCTGAGGACCGGGTACGAGTCCGCCCACCGCGGACTGGACGGCTTCACGAAGGCCGCGGCCGAACGCGGGCTGACGGTGCGGACGTACTGCTGCGGGGACGACGCCGCCGCGGGCCAGGCCTGCGTGGAACGGATCCTGCACGACGACCCGGACACCACGGCCCTGGTCACCCTGAACGAGGCCGCGCTGGGCGGCCTCTACCGGGGGCTCGCCCACGCGGGCCGCCATGTGCCGCGCGACTTCTCCATCACCGGGATCGTCGCCAACCGCTGGGCGGAGACGGTGACCCCGCAGCTCACCGCGGCGGACGTACCGGCGGCCGAGATGGGCCGGCTCGCCGTCGACCTGCTGGTGGAGCGGCTGGACCACTCCGACGCGCCGCCCCGGCAGCACCTGCTCGTCCCACCGATCTCGCTGCGGGCCAGCACCGGGCCCGCGGGGCCTCCGCGGGCCGACACGACGGCCTGATCGCCCCCCCCGGAACCACTCGTCACACCGCCGCACGTCCGAACACCACGGCGCTGCTCGCGGTGCCCCCGTCTCCGCGCGCCCCCCTGCCGCGGCACCCGCATGCCACAAACCGAAGGAACCCACCATGAACAGCTTCGCCAGACGGCGCCGTCCGACCGCCGCAGTCCTGATCTCCCTGGCCGTCGCCACCGGCGTCACCGCCTGCGGCTCCGGCTCCGGCAGCAGCGGCACCAAGGGCGCCGACAGCGGCACGTACACGATCTGGGACCCCTACCCGCAGTTCGCCAAGGGTTCGGCCTGGACGAACCTGCTGGACAAGTGCGGCACCGAGGCGGGCGTGAAGGTCAAGCGGACCGGCTTCGACACCAGTGACCTGACGAACAAGGCCCTGCTGGCGGCCCAGCAGGGCAACTCCCCGGACATCCTCATCGTCGACAATCCGGTCGTCTCGACCCTGGCCGAGGCGGGCGTCCTCACCACGACCGACGACAACAAGCTGGACACCTCGAAGGTGGACCCCAACCTCCTCGCGGCCGGCCAGTCGGGCGGCAAGACCTACGGCACCCCGATCGGCGCCAACACCCTCGCCCTCTACTACAACAAGAAGGTCCTGAAGGAAGCCGGCGTGGACATCGCCTCGGTGAAGGACTGGGCGTCCCTGACGGCGGCGCTGGAGAAGGTGAAGAAGGCCGGCAAGAAGGGCATCACCTTCTCCGCGATCGGCACCGAGGAGGGCAGCTTCCAGTTCCTGCCGTGGTTCTGGGGCGCGGGCGCGAAGCTGACCCAACTCGACTCCGCCCAGGGCGAGTCGGCGCTCTCCCTGTGGAAGGACTGGCTCAAGGGCGGCTACGCCCCCAACTCGGTCATCAACAACACCCAGACGACCAGCTGGCAGGAGTTCGCGACCGGCGACTACGCCTTCGCCGAGAACGGCACCTGGCAGCTCGCCAACGCCAAGAAGGCCGGCTTCGAGTACGGCGTGCTCCCGATACCCGGCGCTTCCGGCGGCAGCGCCGCCGCCCCGACCGGCGGTGAGTTCGTCACCCTCCCGGTACAGGACGACACCGGCCGCTACACCACCTCCCAGAAGCTGGCGACCTGCCTGACCAGCACCCAGAACCTGTACGACACCGACACCACCCTGTCCTACGTGGCCCCCACCAGCGAGGTCCAGGACAAGCAGGTGGCCGCGAACGCGGAGCTGAAGCCCTGGGTCGACGCGGTCAAGGCCGCCAAGGGACGCACCAGCGACGACCTGGGCACCAAGTACCCCAAGATCTCCGAGCAGATGTGGAAGGCCGTCCAGTCCGCCCTCAGCGGCTCGAAGTCCCCGAAGGACGCGCTGACCGACGCCCAGTCCGCCGTCAAGTGAGCACATCCCGGGGCCAGTTGATGAGCCATACGACACAAGTGCCGCGCCCGCGGACCGACTCCAAGGGCGCGGCCCCCGAGGTGCGGCGCCGTCCCGTCTCCCCGCAGTGGGCCGCCTGGGCCTTCCTCGCCCCGGTGACCCTCTACCTCGTCCTGTTCTACGCCTACCCGCTGTACCGCAACCTCGACCTGAGCCTGCGCCACTACACCGTGCGCTCGTTCGTGCAGGGCGATGCGCCCTTCACCGGCCTGGCGAACTACCGCACGGTCTTCGACGACCCGACCTTCGCCCCGGCCCTGCTCCACACCGTGGTGTTCACCGGCGTGTGCCTGGTCTTCCAGTACAGCATCGGCCTGGCGCTGGCGGTCTTCTTCAACCAGCACTTCCGGCTCTCCGCCACCCTGAGGGCCCTGTTCCTGGTGCCGTGGCTGCTGCCGCTGATCGTGTCGGCCTCGACCTGGTCGTGGATGCTCAACAGCGACTCCGGCATCGTCAACGCCGTCCTGCACGCCATCGGGATCGGCCCGGTGAACTGGCTGACCTCGCCGTCCTGGTCGCTGACCTCGGTGATCATCGCGAACATCTGGATCGGCGTCCCCTTCAACCTGGTCGTCCTCTACAGCGGCCTGCAGTCCATCCCCGGCAGCCTGTACGAGGCGGCCGCCCTCGACGGCGCGGGCCCCTGGCGGCGCTTCTGGAGCATCACCTTCCCGCTGCTGCGCCCGGTCTCCGCCATCACCCTGCTGCTGGGCCTGGTCTACACCCTCAAGGTCTTCGACATCATCTGGATCATGACCAAGGGCGGCCCGGCCGACTCGTCCACCACCTTCGCCACCTGGTCCTACCAACTCGGCTTCGGCAACCTGCTGCCCGCCTTCGGACCCGGCGCCGCCGTCGGCAACCTCCTCGTCGTCGCCGCCCTGGTCTTCGGCCTGATCTACCTGAAGGTCCAGCGAAAGCAGGCGCTGTCATGAGAACACGCCTGAAGACCGCCCTCGGCCTGCTGCTGACCGCGATCATGCTCTTCCCGGTGTACTGGATGCTCAACGTGTCCCTCACCCGCGACCAGGACATGCGCAAGAGCCCACCGGACCTGTTCCCCGCCCACGCCACCCTGGCCGGCTACCGGGCCGTCCTCGACCAGCAGTTGCCCTACCTCGGCACCAGCCTCGTCATCGGCCTGGGCACCGTCGCCCTGACCGTGGCGCTGGCCGCCCCCGCCGGCTACGCGCTGGCCAAACTCCGCCCGCGCGGCGGCGGAATCATGAGCTTCGTCCTGCTGGCCGCCCAGATGATCCCCGGCATCATCATGGCGATGGGCTTCTACGCCATCTACCTCCAACTCGGCCTGCTCCAGACCGTCCCCGGCCTCATCGTCGCCGACTCCACCCTGGCCGTCCCCTTCGCCGTCCTCATCTTCACCGCGTTCATGTCCGGCATCCCCGGCGAACTCCTCCAGGCCGCGAAAACGGACGGCGCGGGGCCCCTGCGCACCTTCTGGTCCATCGTCCTGCCGATGAGCCGCAACGCCGTCGTCACGGTGTCCCTGTTCGCCTTCCTGTGGTCCTGGTCCGACTTCATCTTCGCCAGCACCCTGGTCAACGGCGGCGCCCACGAGCCGATCACCCTCGGCATCTACCACTACATCGGCAACAACAACCAGCAGTGGAACGCCATCATGGCCACCGCCGTCGTCGCCTCCCTGCCCGCCGCGGTCATCCTCGTCCTCGCCCAGCGCTACGTCGCCGCAGGCGTGACCGCGGGTGCCGTCAAGGACTGACCTCCGCGGCGCAGCCCTCCCCCTGACGATCCCTGCTCGAGAAACGAGTGCCCCTTCATGACCGCCGACCGCCCCGGCCCGGCCTTCTCCGTCCACGACATCCCGTTCAGCACCTACGGATCCTGGTTCGGCATCTCGCCCGTGGTGGCGGAGAAGACGTACGCCGAGGACCTCCACCTCGTCTCCCACCAGAACGGCATGCACGCCGTCCTGAGCCTCGTGCCGCTCGACCCCGTGACCGGCGAGCGGGCCGAGACCCGCGTCGAGGCGACACCGGGCCTGCTCAGCTGGACGGGCGCGGCCGGACGCATCGACCTCAGCTACGAGTCACCCGACACCGTACGACTGCGCGGTGCGGGCGCGCCGCTGCGGATCTCGGCGGCGGCCCGGACGCTGACCCCGTTCAGCGGCACGTACTTCTACCGCGAACCGGCCGCCGACGCCTACGTGTTCACGTCGTACGAGACCGGACGGCGGTACCGCGTGTCGGTACTCTCCGGCACGGTGGCCGACGTCTTCGGCAGCCAGGCCCTGGGCAGCGCCGACCGCGGTGTCACCGTCGCCGACGCGGACGGCGGATGGGAGATCGCGGTCGAGGAACTCGACACCGCCCGCTCTCCCTACGTGTCGACGGCGGCCTTCGGCAAGGTCGTCGAGGCCGCGCGGAACTCCTTCGCGGACTTCGTCGACACCGTGGCCCCCTGGCGTTCGGCCGCCACCCCGGCCGCCGAACTCGCCGCCTACGTCCTGTGGTCGGCGACCGTACGCCCGGCCGGTCTGGTCACCCGACCCGGAGTCCTGATGTCCAAGCACTGGATGGACAAGGTGTGGAGCTGGGACCACTGCTTCAACGCCCTTGCCCTGGCCCCCGGTTGCCCCGAACTGGCCCGGGACCAGTTCCAGCTGCCCTTCGACCACCAGGACGAGACCGGGGCGCTGCCCGACTCGGTCACCCACTCCGAGGTGCTCCACAACTTCGTCAAACCGCCCATCCACGGCTGGGCGTTCGGCCATCTGCGGCGACTTCTGCCCACGCCTCCCGACCACGCGGAACTGACCAGTACGTACGACCGGCTGGAACGCTGGACGGAGTTCTGGCTCACCGCCCGCCGTGCCCCCGGCGCGGCCCTGCCGCACTACCAGCACGGCAACGACAGCGGCTGGGACAACGCCACCACCTTCGATCCCGAACGCGTGGTCGTCACCGCGGACCTGGCCGCCTTCCTCACCCTCCAGCTGCGTGAACTCGCCGACCTGGCAGCACATTTGGAGAGACCGGACGATGCCCGGCGGTGGACGCGGGCCGCCGAGGAGACGCAGCAGGCGATGCTCGACCAGCTCTGGACGGGCGACCGGTTCGTCGCCCGGGGCGTCGACAGCGGCGACACCTGGGGCACCTCCAGCCTGCTCGATCTGATGCCCATCGTGCTGGGCGAGCATCTGCCGCCCGAGATCGGCGAGGTGCTGGCCGGCCGTATCGAGGCCCATCTGACCCCGTACGGCCTGGCCACCGAGCTGCCGGCCTCGCCGCACTACCTCGCCGACGGCTACTGGCGCGGCCCGATCTGGGCCCCCGCCACGGTCCTCGTCGAGGACGGCCTGCGGCGCGGTGGCCACCACCGGCTGGCGGACGAGATCAGCGCCCGCTTCCGCGTCCTGTGCGAGGAGCACGGCTTCGCGGAGAACTTCGACGCCCTGACCGGCACGGGCCTGCGCGACCGCGCCTACACGTGGACGGCCGCCGCCTACCTCCTCCTCGCCGAAGCACACGCGCAGCGACAGGGCCGGTGAGACCGGTCAGACCGTAGTGACCTCGACGAGTTCGGGATCGACCTGCCGGACACGCCCACCTACTTCCGGCCCCACCCCGATCCGCACCGACGTCGGCGTCCAGCCCGCCGAATCCGAGGAGGTGCTCTCCACCCCGCTCGGCGGCGACCGGGAGTTCCGTGGCATTCGCCCGCCCAGGCGCTGACGGACGGACGCCGCCGGCGACCTCGCGCGGGTGCGGTGCCCGTCCCGGCGGGACCATGCTCAGTCGAGGACCGCGGTGGCCTCGATCTCGACCAGGTGGTCGGGGACGTCCAGGGCGGCGACGCCCAGCAGCGTGGCCGGCGGGACCGGGGTGACTCCCAGTCGCGCGGCCGCCCGGGACATTCCCTCCAGAAGGAGGGGCATCTTGTCGGGCGTCCAGTCGACGACGTGGACGGTCAGTTTCGCCACGTCGTCGAAGGAACCGCCGGCTTCGGCCAGGGCCGTGCCGATGTTGAGGTAGCACTGCTCGACCTGTGCGGCGAGGTCGCCCTCACCGATCGTGCGGCCGTCGGCGTCCCAGGCGACCTGTCCGGCGACGAAGACCAGCTTCGTACCGGTCGCGATCGACACCTGCCGGTAGACATCGATCTCCGGCAGTCCGCCGGGATTCAGCAAGGTGATGGCCATTTTCTGCGCCTCCATGGTCCGGGCACCATGAGCCCGTGGTCTCCAGTGGTTACTGGGGAACCGTAGGAGAGTGGCCGCTGACATGGAAGAACGCACTTTTCAGTGACTGGGGAACCCGATGGTGACCGAGCAGCTCACCGGCCTTCCCTGGGACGGCGTGCTCGGGGCGCGGCCGTCCGCTCGTGACCCTGGACTCGGCTGTCCGGACGGCGCCTTCCGCTGGTACGGCCGGCCTTCCCGCCGATGCGGGCCGGTTGGAGGGTGGCCCCCGTGCTCGCGGCCGGCTGCACGGTCGTACTGAAGCCGTCGGAGAACTCACCGCTGTCGGCGCTGCTGCTCGGCCTCCGGGACCCCGAGGCCGCGTACGCGAACCTCACCGAGGGTCTGCGACTGGCCGGCCGACACGGTCGACACCACCCGCCTGCACGGCGATCCGGCCGAGGCCTGCATGCACCTGGGCCGTACCGACGAGGCGTTGCGGCACCTGACGCGTTCGGCGGAGGCGGACCTGCGCCGCGGCAGCCGGATCGACGCGTTCTGCACCTGCAGCAACGCGGCCCAGCTCAGCCTCGACCTGGGCCGCGTCGAGGACTGCATCGCCCTGCTCGACTCCCTGCTGGCCGGAACCGGACGTCGCAGCAGGCGAGTTGGACGACCACCTCGCCGCGAACCGCGCCTGACCCGGGCCCGCGCACTGCGCGCGGAGGAAGACCTCGAGGCCGCCACGGCGGAGTTCGCCGCGCTCGCGGCCGAGTCGGCCGGCTGGGACGACGACCCGGGCAGCCACGCCATGATCGCCGCGGAGACGGCCGTACTCCTCGGCGGGTCCGGCGAGTTCGGCCCGGCCCGTGAGGCCGCGGACCAGGCGATCGCCGCCCATGCCCGGGACCCGCGCTACGAGCTGCTCAGCAACTCCCCTGCGCGAACTCGCCCGCCTCCAGGCCCAGCAGCAAGGGCACCGAGGGTCTGGCCGACGCCCTCGCCTTCCTCACCGACGCCGACCGGATCGCCGACGAGGCCCGCGCTCGTACGCGCCGGCGTAGGCGTTGACGCGCTGTGTTCGTAGGCCAGGGCGCTGTCCAGGGAGCAGCCGCGGGCCTCGTACCCGGCGACCGAGCCGCTGACCTCCCTGGCGGCCCGGTTGCGCGACGAGGAGTGACGCGACGGATGACCATCTGGGTGGCCATTTCGTGGGTCGAGCGGAGCACCGTCCCATAACCTCGTGCAGGGAGACGTCGGAAGCCGTCGTATAGGGAGCCGTTGTATTCGTCGAGGAGGCGATAGTGCTCGGAAAGGGCACGTGGTTGCTCGTGGGTGCCCTGGTTTTGGCCTGGATGGTGCTCTCCGGACCCAGTGCGCCCAGCGGCGCCCTCGACGCCAGGTCGCTGCCCGACGAAGCCGTCCGGGACGTCGTACCGAACCGGGTCGTGACGTGGAACCTCTGCAACCCCTGCGAGACGGGCAATGACGACCGGGCGGCGGAGATCGCCACGTTCGCGCCGCAGGTCATCGGTCTGCAGGAAGCGTGCGTGGGTGACGTCGAGAAGATCCGGGAGTATCTGGAGAACCTTCACGGGCTCGTCTACCACGTCGAGTACGGGCCGGTTCTGCAGAGTTGGGGCCGTTGCGGGGGAGCGCCCTGGAACCCGGGGGGCTACGGCGAGGCCATCCTCTCGGCGGCACCGATGACCGACGTCGTCACCGAGGAATATCCCGACGGCGGCTCCGAGGACCGTGGGTACATGGCGGTCACCACCACGGTGGGCGGCCGCCAGGTCCGGGTCTTCAACACCCACCTCGCCGAACGACGTCAGGAGGCGGTCCGGGCGGACCAGGTCGGCGTACTCGCCAAAGAAGTCGCCCGGCACGACCGCGCGATCGTCATCGGCGACTTCAACGCGGTGCCGGACGCCTCCGAACTCACCAGGATGTGGGCCCTGGCCAAGGACGCGGACCCGCAGTGCCACCCCTCGCCGACCGGCTCCTGCGAGCCGACCACCGACTGGCAGAGCAAGTTCGACTACGTGTTCCTGCGAGGCTACGTCCCGATCGAGCAACGCGTGCATCCGAACCCGGTCTCGGACCACCACCTGGTGTACGCCGACCTGGACCCGACTCCGCGCCGCTGACCCGCGTCAAGCGTGGCACGGTAGGGCGTGGACTGCTCCCGGCGGATGTGCTGGCCCGCCCAGTGCTACGGCGAGGTGGGCAGGTGCGGGGAGCGGAGTACGAGCAGGGTGATCTCGCTGGGGGCGAAGACGCGGAACGGCGGGCCCCAGAAGCCGGTGCCGCGGCTGGTGTAGAGGAGGGTGCGGGCGCCGTGGTGGGTGAGGCCGGCGAGGGCGGGCTGGTCGATGCGGACCAGGTGGTGGAAGGGCCAGATCTGCCCGCCGTGGGTGTGGCCGGAGAGTTGGAGGTCGACGCCGGCGGCTGCCGCCCGGTCGACGAACTTGGGCTGGTGCGCCAGGAGCAGGACGGGCAGGTCGGGGTCGGCGCCGTTCAACGCTCCGGCGAGGTGGGCGCGGTGGCCGGCCAGGCCGGAGGACTCGGCGGTGACGTCATCCACGCCGGCGACCACAAGGGTGTCGCCGCCGCGTTCGAGCAGCAGATGACGGTTGCGCAGCGGCTCCCAGCCCAGCTCGTCCATCAGGTCGACCCAGCCCTGGGCCTCGCTGTAGTACTCGTGGTTTCCGGTGACGTAGACCCGGGCCCGGGTGGCTCGCACGGTGCCGAGCGGAGCGGCTTGGGCGCGGCGGCGTTCGGCCGTGCCGTCCGCGATGTCGCCGGTGTGGCAGACCAGGTCGGCTTCCAGCGTGTTCACCGTCTCGCAGACCCGCGCCGACCAGCGGGCGCGGTCGAGCGGGCCGTAGTGGGTGTCGGTGATGAGGACGACGCGGGTGCCGTCCAACCCTGCGCCCAGCCGTGGGAGTTGCACGTCGAGTCGGCGCACGCGCGGCACGCGGCGGGCTTCGGCGTACCCCCAGGCGAGCAGGACGGCGGTTGTGCCGAGGACGGCCCAGGTGACGATTCTGGCCCGGTCCTGGCCCTCGCCGACGCCGGCCACGGTCAGGGCGAGCCGCAACGGGATACCGAGCAGAAGGGACCAGGTGAACAGGACCCAGCTGCTGCCCAGCAGGGTGTCACCGAGGACGGCCGCCCGGTCCTGCTGGCGCCGGCCGTGGCCGCGCATCATCGCGAGCGGCATACCGACGAGGCCGAGGGCGAACAGGGCGGTGCCGGCCAGCGTGACGGGCAGCGGCCAGTGCTGGCCGGTGTGCAGGAGCACCCAGCAGGGCACGGCCCACAGCAGGACGGGGGCGATCAGGGGCAGGTAGCGCATCAGGCGGAGCAGCCGGCTCTGCCGCGGAGCTTGCGCTTCGCTGTCGACGGGTCGGGTGTTGCTGGTGTCGGTCACGCTTCCCCTCCTGACCAGGCTGCCGTCTCGCGCACTGTATCCGGTAGCCCTCGGGCCGACCGGACCGGCGTTCACCGAAGCCTGGCCTTGTCGCGTGACCCAGGCGGGCTCGGCCTTCCGCCGAGCCCGCCACAACGTCAGCGCTGCAGGGTCAGCAGACCCGGACGGTAGGGCAGGAGGCCGTAGTCACCGCCGGAGTTGGGGCTGCGCCCCTGGTAGAGCAACTGCAGATGGCAGGGATCGACGGTCATGGTCTGATCGGCGCCGGTGCGGATCAGTTCGCCATGGCTGATGTCGTTGGTCCAGGTGGCGCCGCTGTTGGCCTTGCCGGCGAAGGGATTGCTCTCGGTCGCGGCCTGGGGTGTCCATGAGCCGTTCAGACTGGTGGCCGTGAACGAGCGGAAGTAGCGGCCCTGCGAGCCGATCGCCTCGACGATCATGAGGTAGCGGTTCTGGCCCTGCAGCTTGTAGACCTGCGGGGCTTCGAACAGGTTGTTCGTCGTATCGCTCATGATCACTGTCGAGGTCGTGCCGAAGCTGCCCGGGAAGTTCCCGATCGGCATGCTGGCTCGGTAGATCTTGCCGTTGTCACCGGCGAAGAACAGGTACATGTTCGTCCCGTCACCGATGAGCGTCTGGTCGATCGGTCCGGTTCCGGAACCGGAGATGCTTCCGGAGAACAGCACCTGCGGGGATGACCAGCCATTCGGGTTGGTGGGGTCGCTCGACGTCCGGTAGGAGAAGGCGGTCCCGCCCCACTGGTAGGCGAGCACCCAGATGTTCTTCGGCGCGAAGTAGAAGAGCGTGGGCGCGACGGTGGAGGACGACATCGTGTTCTGACTGGCCGAGGCCATCTCCGACCAATTGGTGAACAGGCCGAAGTTCATCGAACCCCAGCTCGTCCCCGTGTCGTGCGTCGTCGCATAGACGAGTTGCCTGCCGTTGTAAGGAACGACGGTGAAGTCCTTGAGCGAGACCCATCCCGGCTTGGGCTGTGCCAGCGCGCCCGTTGATGTCCAGCGATAGGCCGACGGAAGATCGCACGTGCCGGGGGTGTCGGCGACGACCTTGACGAGCTGCCACTGCTGGTTGGTTCCGCCCCAGTCGTCGTACTGGACGATGTTCGCGCTGTCGGCGGTGGAGGCGCCCTGCACTTCGAGCGCCTTGTTGCTGTGGCGCGAGATGAGCCTCACGTAGCCGTCCGAGCTGTCGGCCAGCCGCCACTGCTGGTTGGTGGCGTTCAGGTCGCTCCACTGGACGATCGCGCCGCCGTTCGCCGTGGACCAGTTGTAGACGTCCAGCACCTTGCCCGAGTGGCGGGACTTGATGCGGTAGTAGCCGCCCCCGGCATCGACGAACTGCCACTGCTGCTGTGCCTGATCGTTCCTGGACCACTGGGTGATGCGGGCGCCGTCGTCGGTCGCCAGGTTGTAGACGTCCAGGGCCTTGCCGCTGTTGCGGTTGACCAGCACATACGAGGCGCTGGGGTCTACGGTCGCCGCGCCGGCGGGCTGGGCGCCGAGGAAGGTGGCCACGAGCAGCAAGGGCGCAAGGACGGCGAGTAAGTGTCTGAGACGGACCGGGGACGGGGGGCGAAACCACATCAGAGGGCCTCCTTTGGGGGCCAGGACGATCTCGAAAGTTTCGAAGAAATCCCGGATGCTTCGACGCCACAAGCTAGAAATGTGAGGCTCTCTGGTCAAGGTCTGGCGCCGATGTGTCCACAAACAGCGCTTGACCCGGCTCGCCGTGATTCCGAATGTTTCGGACAAGAACCGGAAACTTTTTCTGCGGCGAGTATTGACGATGCATCGTCAACGCCTCAATCATCCCATGACCGCGGTGCCCGGTGATGCAAACCGCCCGGGTTCCGGCCCGCCCCGTCCGTCTGCCGAGTGGGAGACGGACGACGCATTGCCCTGCGCTTCAGTCCTTCCGTGATTTCTACCTTGGAGGCACAGTCATGGGCTCGTATGCCCTTCCCAGACCCGTTGTCCGCCGGAAGATCCGCGGCCTGGCATCGGCGCTGGTCGTCGTCGTCCTCGGTGCGGTCGCCGCACTGGTCGCGCCGCCGACCGCACACGCCGCCGAGAACACGCTCGGCGCCGCGGCGGCGCAGAGCGGCCGCTACTTCGGTACCGCCATCGCCTCGGGCAGGCTGGGCGACTCGGCGTACACGACGATCGCGGGCCGTGAGTTCAACATGGTGACGCCCGAGAACGAGATGAAGATCGACGCCACCGAACCGCAGCGGGGCCAGTTCAACTTCGCCGCCGGTGACCGCGTCTACAACTGGGCGGTGCAGAACGGCAAGCAGGTACGCGGCCACACCCTGGCCTGGCACTCCCAACAGCCCGGCTGGATGCAGAGCCTGAGCGGCAGCACGCTGCGCCAGGCCATGATCGACCACATCAACGGCGTGATGGCCCACTACAAGGGCAAGATCGCCCAGTGGGACGTCGTGAACGAGGCCTTCGCCGACGGCAGTTCGGGAGCCCGGCGCGACTCCAACCTGCAGCGCACCGGCAACGACTGGATCGAGGTCGCCTTCCGCACCGCGCGCGCCGCGGACCCGGCCGCCAAGCTCTGCTACAACGACTACAACGTCGAGAACTGGACCTGGGCCAAAACCCAGGCCATGTACGCCATGGTCCGCGACTTCAAGCAGCGCGGCGTGCCAATCGACTGCGTCGGCTTCCAGTCGCACTTCAACAGCGGCAGCCCCTACAACAGCAACTTCCGCACCACCCTGCAGAACTTCGCCGCTCTCGGCGTCGACGTGGCCATCACCGAACTCGACATCCAGGGCGCCTCGGCCACGACCTACGCCGGCGTGACCAACGACTGCCTGGCCGTCCCGCGCTGCCTCGGCATCACCGTCTGGGGTGTGCGCGACACCGACTCCTGGCGATCGCAGGACACCCCGCTGCTGTTCAACGGCGACGGCAGCAAGAAGCCCGCTTACACCGCCGTCCTCGACGCACTCAACGGCGGCACCTCCACGCCCCCTTCGGGTTCGGGAACGATCAAGGGTGTCGGGTCGGGCCGCTGCCTGGACGTGCCCAGCAGCAGTACCACCGACGGCACCCAGCTCCAACTGTGGGACTGCAACAACGGCACCAACCAGCAGTGGACGTACACCGCCGCCGGTGAGCTCAGGGTCTACGGCAACAAGTGCCTGGACGCCGGCGGCACCGGCAACGGCACCAAAGTCCAGATCTACAGCTGCTGGGGCGGCGACAACCAGAAATGGCGCCTCAACTCCGACGGATCCATCGTCGGCGTCCAGTCCGGCCTCTGCCTCGACGCCGTCGGGGGCGGCACCGCCAACGGCACCCTGATCCAGCTCTACTCCTGCTCGAACGGCAGCAACCAACGCTGGACCCGCACCTGAGGCCACCTGTGGGTTGCCTGGAGTGCTGCGAAGCCTCCAGGCAACCGCCAGGCCGTTGGTCGGGATGCGAGGCGGCTCTCTCCGTTGGATGGTGGAGCCATGAACCAGGACTACCGCCAGCCTCAGCGGATGATCGAGATCGACACCCGGCTCATCAGGATCGGCGCCGTGCTCACCGCGGCCGGTGCCGCGGTGGCGTGCGCCGGCATGGGCGTCGCGGCCTTCGCCGTCTTCTCGGCAGGTCGACGCATGATCCGCGACATGGACGTGCCCCCCTCCCAGCAGGCGGCCATGAAGTGGCGACAGGCCAAGGAGGCGTCCCTGGCGGGCGCGCGGGCGTGGCAGGCCGCGTCCGACGCCCAGGACGGGTCGCTGGCCCGCTAGGTCGGGCGCCTTCTCCTGGACGTGCCACGCGTGGACGCGTTGATCACGCGTTCCTTCGTTCGCGGCCGTGGTGGCTGTGAGCGAGCTTGTGCCCGATGGTCATGGCAAGCGCCATCGGCCCTTCGATGACCTCCAGTGCCGAGCGCCTTCGTGACGCCTCCGTCCGTGGACGGCCGCCGTGGTTCCGGCTGTGAACAGGCCAGTAGCGCCCACTGCCACGTCCCTCGACGGCCCCGCATGACGGGCGGGCTGGTAGCCCGACGGTGTGACATGCCCCGCCGAAATCGGCGGCACCGTGTGCCGGTCGGTGCCGCCCGCGGCGCTGGGTGCTTTCGTCTGAGGCCGGGTGTGCGACGGCTGGCTGCTGTGTCCGTCCTGGTGGACCAGCCGAGGCCCGGCTTGCCTCATGCCTCGCCCGAATCCCTGAGGGCGCGCCGTCCCAAACGTCCAAGGAGACATCGCGATGACAACGAAAGTCGAGAACCGAGGGACGACGTCCGCGCAGCTCCTCAGGGGCCAGAAGGCACTGGTGACCGGGGCCAACTCGGGCATCGGCCTGGCGACCGCCGTTGCCCTGGGCCGGGCCGGAGCGGACGTCGTGGTGAACTACGTCGTCGGTGCGCACGAGGCAGAGAACGTCGTGAAGGAGATCGAGAGCTTCGGCGTCCGTGCCTACGCCCACGAGGCCGACGTGTCCGACGAGGACCAGGTGACCGCCATGGTCGCGCGGATGGTCGAGGAGTTCGGCACCATCGACATCATGGTGGCCAACGCGGGCCTTCAGCGGGACGCGGCCGTCACGGACATGACGCTCGCCCAATGGCAGAAGGTCATCGACGTCAACCTGACCGGCCAGTTCCTGTGCGCGCGGGAGGCAGCCAAGGAGTTCATCCGGCGCGGCGTGGTGGAGGAGGTCTCCCGTTCGGCGGGAAAGATCATCTGCATGAGCTCGGTCCACCAGATCGTCCCGTGGGCGGGCCACGTGAACTACGCCTCCTCCAAGGGCGGTGTGGGCATGCTGATGCAGACCCTCGCCCAGGAGCTCGCGCCCAAGCGGATCAGGGTCAACGCCGTCGCACCCGGCGCCATCCGCACACCGATCAACCGCGACGCCTGGGCCACCCCCGAGGCCGAGGCCGACCTGCTGCGCCTGATCCCGTACCGCCGTGTGGGCGATCCGGACGACATCGCCAACGCCGTCGTCGCCATGGCGTCCGACCTGCTCGACTACGTCGTCGGCAGCACGCTCTACGTCGACGGCGGAATGACGCTCTTCCCCGGCTTCGCCACCGGAGGCTGATCGCCGATGCAGGATCACGTCACGCCCCGCCGGGTGGTGGTCCTCGGCGGGGGGTTCGCCGGGCTGTTCGCCGCCCGTGCCCTACGGAAGTCACCGGTCGCCGTGACCGTGGTCGACCGCCGCGCCCACCACCTCTTCCAGCCGCTGCTGTACCAGTGCGCCTCCGGGATCCTGTCCGAGGGGCAGATCGCCCAGCCGCTCCGCGGGGTCCTGCGGCGCCACCACAACGTGAGATGCGTGCTCGCCGAGGCCACCGACGTGGATGCCGGCGCCCGGCTGGTCCACACCCGGCGACCCGACGGCGGAGCCCTCGTGCTGCCGTACGACGAACTGATCCTCGCGGTGGGGATGCGCCAGTCCTACTTCGGGCACGACGAGTTCGCCGCGCACGCCCCCGGTATGAAGACCCTGGACGACGCGCTCGACATCCGCCGACGGATCTACCGGGCGTTCGAGATGGCCGAGACGGCCGCGGACGACCGGGAACGGCATCAGTGGCTCACCTTCGCGCTCGTCGGCGGCGGGCCGACCGGTGTGGAACTGGCGGGACAGATCCGGGAGATCGCCGGCCACACCCTCGACCGGGAGTTCCAGAAGATCGACTCCGCCAAGGCACGGGTGCTGCTCTTCGAGGGGTCCGACGCCGTGCTGGGCGCGTTCGGCCCGGCACTGGCCCATCGCGCGGCCCGAACCCTGCAGGGACTCGGTGTGGAACTCCACCTGGGCACAGTGGTCACCGACATCGACGCGCACGGCCTGACGGTACGAGATCACGAGGGCACGACGACCCGGTTCGACGCGCGCACCGTGCTGTGGACGGCGGGCGTCGAGGCGCCGCCGATCGCGGCCGCCCTGGCCCGTGCGACCGGTGCCGAACAGGACTGGGCCGGACGCATTCTGGTCGAACCCGACCTCACCGTCCCCGGCCATCCGGAGATCCGTGTCACGGGAGACGTGATGAGCCTGAACCGTCTGCCGGGCCTGGCCGAGGTCGCCATGCAGTCGGGCGCCTACGCAGGCCGGATGGTGCGACATCAGGTCGAAGGCAGGACGAAGAAGCCCAAGCCCTTCAAGTACGTGGATCTCGGCAGCGCCGCCTACATCGCCCGCGGCCGGGCCGTGGTCAAGGCCGGCCCGCTGCATCTCTCGGGATTCACCGGCTGGCTCGTCTGGCTCTTCATCCACCTGGCCTTCCTCACCGGCTTCCGCAGCAGGCTGGGAGCGGTACTCAGCTGGTCCGTCGCCTTCGCCACCGGCTCGCGCCGCGAACGCGCCTTCACCATGACCGACACCGGCGCTCCGGCCGCCGGGCCGCCCCCTCACTAAACCCGTCCTTCCTCAGCCCCACCTGCTCGTACGGGGCAGACCTCCGAGGCGCACATGTTCAGCACAGCGGTCCTTCTCGCGAACACGCCGGACCAACTCCTGCCGGCTCGTGAGCTGATGGCCTTCACCCTGGCCTCACACATCCTGCTGGTCCCGTTCGGTGTGGCACTGCCGTTCATCACCCTGCTGATGCACCACCGGGGGCTGCGTCGCAACGATCCCGTCGCCCTCCTGCTCGCCCGGCGCTGGTCGGCGGTGATGGCCGTTCAGTTCGCCATCGGCATCATCACCGGCACCGTGCTGTCCTTCGAGTTCGGCCTGTTGTGGCCCGGCATGATGGGCCGCTGGGGCGACGTCTTCGGCCTCGGGTTCGGCGTCGAGGCATGGGCGTTCTTCCTGGAGGCCGTGCTGATCGCGATCTACCTCTACGGCTGGCGCCGGCTCAAGCCCTGGACCCACTTCTGGCTGGCCGTACCGCTGCCGCCGGCCGCCCTGATGGGGGCGTTCGGCATCATCGCGGCCAACTCCTGGATGAACACCCCCCAGGGCTTCAGCCTCGACGCCCGGGGCAGGCCGATCGACGTCGACGTGCGGCAGGCGATCTTCACACCGATCTTCGGCCCGGAGTACTGGCACTTCGTCGTCGCGATGCTCCTGACCGCCGCCTACGTGGTCGCCGGCGTGTACGCGGTCGGCTGGCTGCGCGGGCGCCGAGACCGATACCATCGGCTCGGATTCACCGTGCCGTTCACGGTGGCCGCGATCCTCACGCCGGTCCAGTTCATGCTCGGCGACTCCGCCGCTCGCGCCGTCTTCCACAAGCAGCCGATCAAGTTCGCCGCCACGGAGATCGTCTGGAAGACCGACACCCACGTGCCCGAGTACATGTTCGGACGGCTGAACAGTGACGGGACGATCTCCGGCGGACTCAAGATCCCCCAGCTGGACTCGATCCTCGCCGGCTTCAAACCCAGCACACAGGTGACGGGACTGACATCGGTGCCGGCCGCCGACCGTCCCACCGCCGTCCAGGCCACCATCGCCCACTGGGCCTTCGACATCATGGTCACCATCGGCAGCCTGCTCATCCTGCTCGCGCTCTGGTACGCCTGGTCCTGGTGGCGCCACCGGGACAACCCCCGTGGCCGCTGGTTCTACCGCTGCGCCGCCATCTCGGGCGTCGCCTGCCTGGTCACCGTGGAGTGCGGATGGATCACCACGGAGGTCGGCCGTCAGCCCTGGATCGTCTACCACCGCATGCGCGTCTCGGAGGCGGTGACCAGCACCGACGCCTCGGGGATCTGGACCATGCTCGGCATCGTCATGGCCGTGTACGTGCTGGTGTTCGGCGCGTTCCTCGCCGTCGTCCTGAAGATGCGCACCCGATGGCGCATCGCCGACGAGGGTTCGGCCGCCGCGCGCGCCGAACTGCCCCCGGAGGACGACACCCCGTACGGGCCCCGAAGCGAGCCCGAACCCGCAGCCGCCGCAGTCGCGCCCGACGGCGGGTCCGGCCACACCTCTGGCGGTGCGTCGTAATGGCCGAATTCATCGCATGGGTACTGGTGCTTGCGATCGCCGCCTACGCCTGCGCCGGAGGCACCGACTACGGCGCGGGCTTCTGGGACCTTCTGGCCGGGGGCGCGGAGCGCGGCAAGCGGCCCCGCTGGCTCATCGACCACGCCATGGCACCGGTCTGGGAGGTCAACAACGTCTGGTTGGTCTTCGTCCTGGTCATCATGTGGACCGGCTTCCCGACGATGTTCCAGGCCGTCTTCTCCGCTTTGTGGCTGCCGCTCGCCCTCGCCGCCGTCGGCCTGGTGCTCCGCGGCGCCGGGTTCGCCCTGCGCAAGCCGACCCGACGCCTGGCCCGACGACGGATCTACGGGGCGATGTTCGCCGTCTCGTCACTGGTGACGCCGTTCTTCCTGGGGGCGGTCCTCGGCGGCATCGCCTCGGGCCGGGTCAAGGTCGGCACGACCGCCGCCGCGGACGCCTGGGCCAATGGAACCTCCGTCCTCGCGGGCCTGCTGGCCATCGCGGCCACCGCGTTCCTCGGGGCGGTCTTCCTCTGCTCCGACGCCCTGCGGTTCGGCGCGCACGATCTCGTCGACTACTTCCGCGTACGGGCGCTGATCGCCTTCGGCGCCGTGGTGGTCCTCGCGCTCATCGCCCTGCCCGTCACCCGCGACGACGCCCGGTACGTCTGGGACGGCCTCACCGGGGGCCTGGGCCTGCTGCTGATCATCCTGGCCGCCGTCTGCGGACTGGCGACGGTGCTGCTTCTGCTGCGCCGGTCCCACGGCTGGACCCGCTACACCTCGGTGGCGAGTGTCGCCCTGACCGTCGGCGCCTGGGGCTGCGCGCAGCGGCCCTATGCACTGCCCACCTCGCTGACGGTGGCCGAAGCGGCCGGCGCCGCTCACACCCTCCGGTGGCTGATGATCGTCACCGCCATCGCGATCGTCCTGGTCGGTCCAGCACTGGTACTCCTCTACCGGCTCGACACGATGGGCGAGCTGGAGGAGCTCACCGACGCCGACACCGGGGCCGTCAGAGCAGCAGGTGACGACCTGTAGCGACCTCAGGAACGTGTTGCGCTTGGCCGAGAGGCAGGCGTCACCGCAGTCCACCACTGTGCCGGGCCGTGCGGACCGAGAAGGTGGCGCGTGCAGGAGAGCCGCACCGGACGGCAACTGACTCTCCGTCACGGCACGCGCCGTGCCGTCATCGTCGAGTTGGGCGCGGCCAGATCCTGGTGCCGTGGCCCAACCGGAGGCGCGACGGCCGATACGTGACCGACTCGTCCCACCACGCATCGAAAGGCCCACTTGTGACAACGGACCAGGTGCTCATCGGCGTGGGCCTGATCCTCGTGCTGGCCGTCGGATCGCAGGTCCTGGCCGACCGCCTGCGCATCCCTGCCCTCATTCTGCTGCTGCCGGTCGGCTTCGGCGCGGGCGCGCTGATCGACGACGTCGATCCCGAGAGGCTGCTGGGGGCGGCGTTCTCACCGCTGGTGTCCCTGGCCGTCGCCGTGATCCTCTACGACGCGGGCCTCGGGCTGGACCTGGCGCGGCTGAAGGGCCACACCCGCCGCGTCGTCGTCCGGCTGATCTGGATCGGTGTCCTGATCACCTGGTTGCTCGGCACACTCCTCGCCGCGCCGCTGCTGGGGATGTCCCGGCGTGCGGCCATCATGATCGGCGCGATCCTCGTGGTCTCGGGGCCGACGGTCGTAGGACCGCTGCTCAGCTTCGTGCGACCGAAGGACCGTCTCCAGCACATCCTGATCTGGGAGGGCTCCCTCATCGACCCGGTCGGTGGCGTCCTGGGAGCACTGGTCTTCCACGCGGTCGTGGCGAGCTCGGGTCACCCCCTCGGCAGCGGGACGGCACAGTTCCTGGCTGGCGTGGGCATCGGAGCGGCCGGAGGAGCCGTCGGGGCGGCTCTGCTGTGGCTGTTGTTCCGGGTGCCGCGGCTCGGCGAGGTCCTCGGCACCACAGCGCAGCTTGCCGCGGTGATCGGTGTGGCGGCGCTGTGCGATGTGCTGCGCGACGACACGGGACTCATCGCCGCCGTGGTGATGGGCCTCGCCGTCGCCAACCTCCCCGGCATGGGCGCACCCGCACGTCGGCCGTTCTTCGAGACCCTGGTCAGCCTGATCCTCGGTCTTCTGTTCATCTCCATCGCGGCCACCGTCGCCCCGCACTCGCTGCGCCATGTGTGGCTGCCCGCGCTCGGGCTCGCCGCCTTTCTGATGCTGGTCGTCAGGCCGCTGGTCGCGGCCTTGTCCACCCTCGGCACCGACCTGACACGCGGCGAGCGGGGCTTCATCGGCTGGATGGCGCCGCGCGGCATCGTCGCGGCCGCCACGGCCTCGACGTTCTCGGTCGGCCTGGTCGCCAAGGGGATCGGCGGCGCGTCGAAGATCCTTCCGGCCACCTTCATGGTCATCGTCGCGACCGTGACGCTCTACGGCCTGACCGCCTCGATCGTCGCCCGGCGGCTGGGCGTCGTGCGCCCGTCCCGCTCGCGGCCCTTGCTCGTCGGGGGCGACCCCTGGGTGGTCGACCTGGGCGTGGCCCTGAAATCGGCAGGGCTGGAGGTCCTGATGTGGGCAGGGGAAGAGGAACAACGCGACCGTATCCGTCGGGCGGGGATCGAACTCGCGCCCGGTGAGCTGCTGGGTGCTGCCACGGGTGGGGCCGCAGAGCTGGAGGGCATCACGGCGGTGTACTTCCTCACCGCCGAGGACGACTTCAACGCATTGGCGTCGGTGCTTCTGCGAGGCAGCGTGGAGGGTACGGTCCACCGCCTGAACGCACCGGCCGACAGCCAGGGCGTGGTGGCGCCGTTCATCGGCGGCGAGGTTCTGTTCGGCCCGGACCTGACCTGGCCGACCTTCTCCCGTAGATACGAGGAAGGAGCAGCCGTGCTCAGGCAGCCGGCCGACGACGCCGTGCGTCCCGGCAGCGATCCGCTGTTCCTCGTACGGCGGGACGGCCGCCTCGATCCGGTCACGGCAGGCAGCCCACTGCCGGCCCGGCCAGGCGACACGGTCGTCCTGCTGACACCGGGCGGACGGGCTGGGGAGAGCCTGCCACGGTAGGCGGGCCGTCGACTGTCGATGGCCCGAAGCCCGTCATTTGCCGGTCTCAGCCGCCCGCTGGTCGTCCGGGTGAGGTTGCAGCGCCCCGTCCGGCCCCTGAGACGCCGGCTGCCACCGCGGCACCGAACAGAGTCCGGTCCGAACAGTTGACGGCTTTTCAGCTGCGGTAGGGACCGGAGCGTGGGTCTCGCCCGGCGCGGCCGCCTGCGCGGGCAGGGCCGTGCGAGACAGGACGGTGAAGCCGGCCGGGACGGCGGCGAGCCCAGAAGCCGACGCTCGTGACGACCGACGGACCGAGGATGTCCGCGATCACCCCGACCCGTGCGAACCCAGTTGCAGACGACCGACCTTGACGGCGGGCACCGTAGAGCACGGCGGTCGCAGCGGCCGGAGCCTTTGCCGATGTGCAAGCCGTTTCCTCGTCCGTCGGTGCGAGGTATGGGAAATAAACATCCGACTTCCGGCCTGGGCGTAATTCCCGGTGCACCGGGATCCTTTATTGGAAGACCGTATGGACCTACTCATGTTCTGCCGGTCGGCGATTCTCGTGGCAAGCTGAAATACGGGCCACCGATCGGTTGCAGGTCAGTGGCGAGGTCTACGCTGGAGGATCCGGGAAATGACTACAGCGGGAATGCACCAACACCGAACCGGGGGAGTGTGGGCGTCCGGTTGGACCGCTTTCGCCGGGGTCATGATGATCTTCGGCGGCGCGATGGCGATATTCGAAGGCATCGCCGCCATAGCCGAGGACGACGTCTTCGTCACTGCTCGTAACTACACCTACGACTTCTCTCTGACGAGTTGGGGCTGGATCCACCTCGCCCTCGGCGTCCTCGTCCTGGCCGCCGGCATCGCCCTCTTCGGTGGGGCTGTCTGGGCGCGTGTGATCGGTATCGCGCTCGCGGGCCTGTCGATGATCGCCAACTTCATGTGGCTGCCGTACTACCCCGTCTGGGCCGTCGTGCTGATCGCCGTGGATGCCTTCGTCATCTGGGCGCTGTGCGTCGGAAGGAGCCGGGAGGCCCGCACCGGCTAGGTCGGCAGTAGGCCAGAAGGCGATGCCGTGATGCATTACGTGTGGCGATCCCCACTCGCGGCTCCGCGGCCGACCGGTCCGAGGACGGCGCGCAGCCGCGAGTCCGAGACCCCGTGACCGGGACCCGGGAACCTGTGACTGTCACCGCCCACGGGCCGCCGATCGTGGTGGTCCTGGGGGTCTCGGGTTCTGGGAAGACCACCGTCGGCAAGGCGGTCGCCGAGCAGCTCGGAGTGCCGTTTCTCGAGGGCGACGACTTCCATCCGGCAGCGAACATCGCGAAGATGAGCGCCGGCCATCCCTTGGACGACGCCGACCGCGAGCCCTGGTTGCGTGCCCTCGCCGAGCGCATCCGTCAGTCCGCCGAAGCCGACGAGGGCCTGGTCATAGCCTGTTCGGCCCTCAAGCGTGCCTACCGCGACGAACTTCGGTCGGCCGCCGGTGCCGTGCTGTGGTGTCTGTACCTCGCCCTGGACCGGGCCACCGCATGGGACAGGGTGTCCCGGCGTACCGGCCATTTCATGCCCGCCGGGCTGGTCGAGTCGCAGTTCGCGACGTTGGAACCGCTGCAACCGGACGAGCCGGGCATGACCCTGGACGCAACCGCCGATCTTCCGGCGCTTGTCAGCCGGGTGCGGGCCGCTGTCACACGCCGCGACGGGCTCGCAGGCAGCTGAAGCCGCTCCTGGGCGGTGGAGTGGGTCCAGGTGCGGAGCTCGCCGTGATGTCCGTCAGACCCGCCCTCAGTGCCCAGGACTTCAGCCGCCGCCCGGCGAGTGCCCAGGACTTCAGGCGCCGCCCGGCGTCCGGCTCACCGCCGTTGACCCGGGCCACCCGGCGGTACACACGGCTGCGTAATCCGAGTCGGCCGGTCGCGACGACCCGCAAGTTCCTGGTGGATACCGATGGCGATGAGAGCACCGCTCCTACGCCGTCGGCCTGACCGCCCCCTCGCGTCGGCGTGCGCTCACCCGGCGCCAGATCGCCCGCTGACACTTGAGTGTGCCGGTCCCGACCACGATCAGCACGACGATGTTGAGCAACAGTTGCAGCAGTGAGCCCCAGGCCTCGTCCCAGCTGGCGAACGCCGACGAGACGCCGATGTCCGCCGCCGCCGGAATCGTGGTCACCGAGATGAAGACACCGAGCAGCGCGCTTGTGCGGGCCTCGGCCAGCGAGACGATGCCGACGATCCCGGCCAGCACCGCCACCGCGGCGGAGAAGAAGTTGGGGGTGTTGATCAGATTCGAGACGGGCCTGAGCCCCAGCTCGAAGGCCCTCGGCTGCAGTCCGAAGCCCCGGACCGACAGGGCGAAGAGGAAGGTCGCGGCAATGGCCGACAGGAAGCCCACGAGCAGCGCCATCAGGCCCTGCCCGATCCGCGGCCGGGCGCGGTGGTCGATCCCGAGCGCGATGCTGGTGATGGCCCCGTACTCGGGTCCGACCACCATGGCCGCGACGATGAGGATCTGCGAGTTGGTGATGATCCCCACCGCGCCGATGAGCCCGGCGATGACCAGGAACAGGTAGAAGCTCGGGGGATACCTGCCCTCGGCCCGGATCCGGGCCTCCACCTGCTCCCACACCGGCGCACGCAGCCGGGCTCCGAGTTCCTCGGTCCCGGTCTTGGCCGCGAGGTCCGAGAACACCGTGTCCACCGGATCGAGGACGAGGGTGCCACGGTGTTCCAGCCCGAGGTCCCGCAGGCCGCGCAGCACCTCGTTGGCGGCTCCGGTCAGCACGTCGCACTCGATGGCGTCGCCCTCGGGGTTGCGTACCCGGCCCGTCTGCAGATGCAGGTTCAGCACGCACGTCTCGGCGCTCAGCAGGGCCATGGTGCGTTCCGTGAGGTCCGGCGGACACACCGCTCGGACATGGATCATGTCCATCCGGACCTCCGCGGATCGGTGCGGTGCGCGGCCTACGGCCCCGGACGGGGCGCCCATCCATTAACGCGGCGGTCCCCGGTCCCGGCAACCGGGCGTGCCGGTGGCCGGCGTCCGTCGGAGAGTGGGGGTATGCGAACGCCCGACGAGCTGAGCGAGGCCGATTTCCGGTCGCTGTATCGCCGCCTGCGCGTCACGGCCCCCGGCGGTGGCACTCCCAGGGGTGCCCTGGACACGATCACCGGGGAGCAGGTGCTCGCGGCCGTCCGCGAGGTGCGGTCGGGACGTACGGTGTCGCTCGCGGCCCCGGTGAACACCCGTCCCGGACCTGACGACGCCGATCCGGCCGAGCACCGCCTCACGGCTCCGGTAGACGCCCAACCGGCGGCGCGGGGCCTGGAATTCGCGCGGGACCGCTTCGCCATGAACATCCACGGTGACGTGAACAGTCACCTGGATGCGCTCTGCCACGTCATCTACGACGGCACCCTGCACGGCGGTGCACCGGCAGCGGGCGCCCTGTCCCCGGCCGGAGCGAGCGCGCTCTCCGTCGACCTGGCCCGCGACGGCATCGTCGGACGCGGGGTCCTGCTCGACGTTCCCCGGTTGCACGGCGGCCCCTGGCTCGAACCCGGAACGAGCGTGAGAGCCGAGGACCTCGCCGCGGCCGAGGCGCGGCAGGAGATCCGGGTCGGCCGGGGCGACATCGTCCTCGTACGGGTCGGACACCGCCGACGCCGTGAGGAGCTGGGTCCCTGGGACGTGTCCGACGCTCGTGCCGGACTCCACCCGACCGCCATGGAGTTCCTGGCCGAGCGAGAGGCGGCCGTACTCGGCAGTGACGGCAACAGCGACACGGCCCCCAGTCCGGTGGAGGGGGTCGCGTTCCCGGTGCATGTGCTCGCCGTCCACGCGATGGGGCTGCATCTGCTCGACTACCTGCGGTTCGAGGACCTCGCGCCGATCTGCGCGCGGGAGGGCCGCTGGACGTTCCTCTGTGTGATCGCCCCCCTCAGGCTGCCGGCGGCCACCGGCTCCCCGGTCAATCCCCTCGCGATCCTGTGACACCAGATGGCCGACGAGCGATCGCCCGGCGTCCTGTGGCTCAGGCGGTCAGCTGGTAGACGCTTCGCCCACCGGACCGCGACTGTCCGGTCCTGGTGGTCCTCCAGCCATGTGCGCAACCGGCGCAGCCGCACACGGAGGTGGCTCACGGCAGCAGCCCGGCAAAGCCGCGTACGAGGCGGCATGCGAGAGATCGGCATCCACCGTGGCGACGGCCTCGGCGGCCACCATCCCCCAGGGCAGGAACAGCAGGACCCACGAGGCATGCCATCCGGAACGCCGCCACCGCTCTCCTCACCCGTACGGCACAGCCGTGCACGGGCCGCGGGCATCGCCGGCCGCCCGGGGCGGCACTCTGGTGAGGCGGTCACGCCCCGGGCGTGACGCCCGGACCGGACAGCGGGAGCAGCATGCGCGCAGACAGAGAATCCGGATCGCCCGCAGACGGCGGGAAGAGCCGTTGGCGCGAACGGGCGGCGGATCTGAGGGCCCGGCTGCTGAGGCTGCGCAGCACCGCCGAGCAGCGGTTCCCGGTGATCACCCGCCTCACCGCTCACCTGATCGCGGTGAACCTGCTGGACTCCGCGACGCGGCTGGCGGCCCAGGCCTTCCTGACCGCCGTACCCCTGCTCTTCCTGGTCGCCTCCGTCGCCCCGCAGGGCGTGCGCAACCAGATCATCACCTCTGTGCACGACCTCTTCGGCATCGATGGCGCCGCCGAGCACGAGCTGAAGAAGGTCTACCAGGCCAACCCCGCCGATCTGCAGCAGAGCACCGGGGTGGTCAGCGCACTGATGGTGCTGGTCTCCGCGACCGCATGCAGCCGCGCGATGCAGCGGTTGTGCCAACGGGCCTGGCGGATGCCGGGTGCGGGCGCCCGGGTCGCCGCGTGGAGATGGCCCGTGTGGCTCGCCGTCTGGCTTGTCGTCGTCGTTCTGCAGGGGCCGTTGCGGGAGGGTTTCGGCGCCGGACTGTGGCTGGGCGTGCCGCTCCTGCTGACCGTGGAGGTGGCCGTGTGGTGGTGGACCCAGCACCTGCTGCTGGCCGGGCGCCTCCCCTGGATGCCTCTGCTGCCCGGGGCGGTCCTCACCGGGGTCGCCATGACCGTGCTGTCGGTGATCGCGAAGTTCTATGTGCCGGCCGCGCTCAACCGCAGCCTGGAGCGGTACGGGTCGCTCGGTGCGGTCTTCACCGTGCTGTCGTGGCTGATCGGACTCTGTGTCGTGGTGGCCCTCTGCATCACCGTCGGTGCGGTCATCGCCCGAGAACCCGCCGTGGCCCGACGTCTTGGATCACCCGCTTGGCCCAACTCGCCGGAAAAGTAACCCAGGGATACGTTGGTAGTGGATCAGGAGTCCCCTTCACCCGGCGGGACCGGAGCATGCTCCGAGGACGGTGGCCCGTATGGCCGACGAACTGCACTACGACGTCATCATCATCGGAACCGGTGCGGGCGGCGGCACCATCGCCCACCGCCTGGCCCCCACCGGAAAACGGATCCTCCTCCTCGAACGCGGCGACTATCTGCCCCGAGAACGCGACAATTGGGAATCCACCGCGGTCTTCGTCAAAGGCAAATACCGCGCTCCGGAGTTCTGGTACGACAAGAACGGAAACCAGTTCCCACCCGAGGTCAATTACTACGTGGGCGGCAACACCAAGTTCTACGGCGCCGCACTTTTCCGTATGCGCCCCGAGGACTTCGGTGAACTCCGGCACCACGACGGCATCTCCCCGGCCTGGCCACTGAGCTACGAGGAGCTCGAGCCGTACTACACGCAGGCCGAGCACCTCTACCTCGTCCACGGCCTGCACGGCGAGGACCCGTCCGAGGGCCCCACCAGCGCCCAGTACGCCTACCCGCCGGTCCAGCACGAGCCGCGCATCCAGCAGCTCAGCCACGATCTGGAGAAGCAGGGGCTGCATCCCTTCCACCTCCCGATCGGGGTGAACCTCACCCAGGACGACCGGGGCCGGGCCACCCACACCAGCGCCTGCATCCGCTGCGACCGGGTCGACGGCTTCCCGTGCCTGGTCGGCGCCAAGTCCGACGCACAGGTCATCTGCGTCGATCCCGCCCTCGAACACGCCAACGTCGAGATGGTCACCCATGCGGACGTGCGACGCCTCGACACGGACGGGACCGGTCGCAGTGTCACCTCGGTCGTCGCGACGGTGGGGGACGGGGACCCCGCCACCGTGGAGTTCAGTGCCGACGTCGTGGTCGTCGCCTGTGGTGCGGTCAACTCGGCCGCACTGCTGCTGCGTTCGGCCAACGACCGGCATCCGCAGGGCCTGGGCAACAGCTCGGACGTGGTGGGCCGGCACTACATGCGGCACAACAACCTCGCCCTGATGGCGGTGTCCAAGGAACCCAACGACACCAAGTTCCAGAAGACCCTGGCGCTGCACGACTGGTATCTGGGATCCGACGACTGGGACTACCCCCTCGGCGGCATCCAGATGCTGGGCAAGTCCGACTCCGAGCAGATCCACGGCGAAGCGCCCCGCTGGGCCGGGGCCGTCGCCCCCGACATGCCCTTCGAGGTGCTCGCCCACCACGCGGTCGACTTCTGGCTGTGCGGAGAGGATCTGCCCCTCGCCGAGAACCGCGTCACCCTGGACCGCGACGGCGGCATCCACCTGGCCCTCGACGAGAAGAACAACATCGCCGGCCTGAAGCACCTGCGGCACAAACTGCAGAGCATGCTCAGCCACTTGGGCATGCACGAACACCACCTGCTGTCGCACAGTATCTACCTGCACAAGGGCATGCCCATCGGCGCCACCGCGCATCAGGCGGGCACCGTCCGCTTCGGCCACGACCCCGAACGCTCCGCGCTCGACGTCAACTGCAAGGCCCACGACCTCGACAACCTCTACGTCGTCGACACGAGCTTCTTCCCGAGCATCGGAGCGGTCAACCCTTCGTTGACCGCCATCGCCAACGCCCTGCGAGTAGGCGACCGGATCGCGGAGCGACTTCAATGACGTCGAACCACCCGGACAACAGCGACATCCGGCACCGCACACCTCAGGAGCGAGCCCAACGCGGCAACGCCGACCAGTCGGTGCCGGCGCCCTTCGCCGGCGCCGACGACCACGGAACGCAGGGCGAGCGCGTGGTCTCCGGCCGACGGCTCATGCAGGCCACCAGTGACATCTTCCTCGGCTGGGAGCGGGTCGAGGGGATCGACGGTCGCCGACGTGACTTCTCTGTACGGCAGTTGCGGGACTGGAAGGGCATCGCCGTACCCGAGGCGATGGGGCCGGCCGGAATGCGGACCTTCGGTGAGCTGTGCGGCGCCACGCCGGCCCGCGCACACGCGCGGTCGGGCGACCGGATCGCCATCGTCGCGTACCTGGGCGGGGGCGACTGCTTCGACCGAGCGCTCGTGACCTTCGCCGAGCGCTACGCCGACCAGAACGAGAAGGACCACCAGGCACTCGTCGACGCCGTCCGTACGGGACGGGTAACGGCTCAAGCAGCCTGACGAGGCGATCAGCAGGGAGAACGCCATGGAACGCTACCCGCCCATCGCCGATCACGGTCTCGTCGGGGATCTGCAGACCGCAGCCTTGGTCTCGTCCCAAGGCGTGATCGACTGGTTCGCGGCACCGCGCTTCGACTCGCCGAGTGTCTTCGCCGCCCTGCTCGACCACGACGGTGGCGGCCATTTCCTCCTCGCGCCCGATCATCCCGAGGGCACCTGGAAGCAGCTCTACTACCCGGACAGCGCCGTCGTGGTGACCCGGTTCATGTCACCCGACGGAGTCGGCGAGATCGTCGATCACATGCCGGTCCTGCCGGGCCCGACGGCGACCGACCGGCACCAACTGGTGCGCGTCGTCCGCGCGGTGCGCGGCACCGTGCACTTCGCCCTCGAATGCCGGCCGCGGTTCGACTACGCGCGGGCCACCCACGACCTCGACCTGACGGACGGCACGGCCACCTTCCGGGCCCCGGGCACGACCGCCTACCTCCAGGGCAGCATCCCGCTCGAACGGGACGGCCAGGACGTCCGGGGCGGCATCACCCTCAGCGACGGAGACTCGGCAGCGGTGGTGTTCACGGTGTGCGCGCAGGACGGGGAGGCCCCACCGCCACCCACCACGGAACAGATCACCGAAGACCTCTGGGAGAACGTCGACTTCTGGCACAAGTGGGTGCGCACCTCGAACTACCGCGGCCGCTGGATGGAGATGGTGCACCGCTCGGCGATCACCCTCAAGCTCCTCACCTACGCCCCCAGCGGCGCACCGGTCGCCGCCGCCACCATGGGACTGCCCGAGCAGGTCGGCGGCGAGCGCAACTGGGACTACCGCTACACGTGGGTCCGGGACGGCTCCCTCTCGGTGCGGGCGCTGCTCGACCTCGGCTTCGTTGAGGAGGCGACCCGCTTCACCCACTGGCTCGGCGACCGTCTGCGGGCACGCGAAGGACCGGACGACGAACCCCTCCAGATCATGTACCGGGTAGACGGCGACCCGCATCTGACCGAGGAGATCCTGGACCACTTCGAGGGCTATCGCGGCTCCTACCCGGTCCGGGCCGGCAACGCCGCCTCCGACCAACTCCAGCTCGACATCTACGGCGAGGCCCTCTACGCCCTGGCCGAGGGCCGCCACGTCGGCGAACAGGCGGGCTACCACGGGTGGAAGGGCCTGACCCGCACCCTCGACTGGCTCGCCGACTCCTGGGACCGCCCCGACGAGGGCATCTGGGAGACCCGGGGCGGACGCAAGGACTTCACCTACAGCAGGGTGATGTGCTGGGCGGCCTTCGACCGCGGCCTGAAGATGGCAGCGGAGTTCAGCAGGCCGGCCGACACCGTGCGCTGGACACGGGCCCGCGACGAGATCCTCGAACAGGTCATGGAACGCGGCTGGAACGAGAAGGAGCAGGCCATGGTCCAGCACTACGGCGGTGACGTCCTGGACGCCTCCCTGCTGCTGGCCCCCCGGGTGGGTTTCGTGTCCCCCCGCAGCCCCGGCTGGCTCAACACCCTCGACGCCATGGAGCGGGTACTCGTCTCCGACAGCCTCGTCTACCGCTACGACCCCCAGGCGTCCCCCGACGGACTGCGCGGCTCCGAAGGAACCTTCAGCCTGTGCACGTTCCTCTACGTCGATGCCCTGGCCCGCGCCGGCCGGCTCCCGCAGGCCCGTTACACCTTCGAGAAGATGCAGACGTACGCGAACCACGTCGGCCTGTTCGCCGAGGAGATCGGCCCGAGCGGCGAGCAACTCGGCAACTTCCCGCAGGCCTTCACCCACCTCTCCCTCATCATGGCCGCGACGACGCTGGACGAGGCGCTCGACCGGGCTCCGCGCTGAACGCCGGGATTTCCGGCCCCTGCGGCAGCAGCTCCGTCGTCACGAACGCCACGACAGCGGCGAGCACGATCACCGGGACGGTCTCCGAGTTGCCGACGAGGAGCACGACCAGCACCACACAGCTGACGGGCAGTCGGAGCGTGGCGGCGGACGCGGCCGCCATGCCCGCCGCCATACCCGGTACGACGCCGAGCCCGGGCAGAGGCGAGAGCAGGACACCCACCGCACCGCCCAGGAACAGTGCGGGGAAGGTCGGACCGCCGCGCAGGCTGCCCAGGCAGAGCGTGTACGCGACGCCCTTGAACACCAGGACCGCCACCAGACTGCCGACGGACCACGCGTGGGGATCGGCGGCGAGTTGCGACAGGGTGGTCTGGCCGGAGAGGGACACCTCGGACGGCGAACGGCCGGTGATGCCGGCGTAGAGCGCCGCGCAGCCGGCCGCAGCGAGTGCGCAGAGCACCGTGTTCCTGAGTGGATGCGCGGCCACGAGGCGCGCCGCGATCCGTCCGCCCACCAGCATCCCGTGGACGGCCACGCCGATGGCGACCGCCATCAGCAGCGACCACCCCACGTCGCCGACGTCGAGGAGAGGCGGTGTGGGCAGCCCGATGTTCAGGCTTTCGGCATTCAGTCCGGTCCAGTGGCCGAAGCCGGTGAACACGATGGCGCCCACGCCGCTGGAGAGCAGGGCGGGAAGCATCACCGCGAACAACTGCGGCCCGCCGACTCCGGCCACCTCCATCAGCAGCACGGCAGCGACCAGCGGGCTGCCGAAGATCGCGGAGATGGCCGCCGCGGCGCCGGCGGCACCGAGCAGTGCCGTGCTCGCCTCGGTCGCGGGGGCCCGTACGAGATCCCGGAAAGCCAGCGCCAGGCCGCCGCCCAGGGCGATCAGGGGCGCCTCGGGCCCGAGCACGGCGCCCAGCGGCAGGCTGGCCAACGCAGCGAGGGCCACCCCGGGAACTGCCGCCTTCGACGCCCCTCCGGCATGCAGGCCCGCTGCTGGAATGTGCCCGCCTCTGCCGGGGAAACGCAGGACGACCAGGGCGACGACCGCACCTGACACCAGAGCCAGGGGAAGCGGCCACCACCACGGCGGATCGCTCCAACCGAGGTCATGCGGCCAGTCCACCCAGATCAGGTTCTCCAGCTCGTGGAGCAGGACGAGAAACCAGAACGCGATCAACGACACCGGGATGCCGATGATCCCGCAGAACACCAGGGCCCGCCGATACTCCGGCCGGCGCAACATCTCCCGCAACTCGTCGGCCTCTTTGGGCTGGTTTCCCGGAGCGGTCCCGGTGCGCTCGGGTTTCGGCTCGGCGATGGGTACTCTCCCGATTCTGCTCGCAGACGCTTCGGCTGACAGCAGCGCGACAGTACTCACCGGGTCACACGGCGCCGCTCCCAGCCACGCGGCAGCGAACGGAAACCCTCCGTGTGGACGTGCCGAATTCCTGTCCCCCGACTCGGGCCGCGGCGCCTGGAAGAAGCCGAGCTTCCTCGGCGAGTACGACACCAGCAGGTTCTTCGTCTCATGGTGGTGCACGCCCCGCATCTGGCATCACCAGCAGGAATGATGCCTGGTGCGGTCGTCGGCGGGGCGACCGGCCCGTGAATGGTCCGGATCTTGATCCTCGAACCCGATGCAGGGGGCCTCAGCAAAGTGCTGATGTGTTCCGGCGGGATCGGGCCGACCCCCGCAGCGGTCCTCTTCCCGGAGTGTATCCGTGCTGTGCGGGGAATGGGCCCAGCATCACCTGGCATGTACGGGGCGCACCGGACGTCCCCTGGGGGCGCGGGCCTGCTGTGACTTCTCCCACCTGCTCTTGCCGGGGCATGAGTGTCTACGGCCGAGGCGCGGGCGGCCGGGCGGAGGCCGCGAAGTGAGGCCACTGCAGGCGCGGATCCGGAGCAGGCGGTGGCTGAGCGCTGCTCCGGCGGGGGACTGGCGCAGTGGGAGTCGGCCGTGGGGCCGCGTCGGCGGGCGGGGTCGGGGACTCTGCCACGCATGTGGAGAGGGCCACGACCGGTTGTCGTGGCCCTCTCACGGGTCATGTAGGGAACGGGGCCTGTCCCTGCCGGCGCGGCCGGAGACTCAGCGGGATCCGCTGTGTGTCAGTCCTTGCCGGTGAGCCGCCAGATCTGGTTCCTCTTGGTGGCCAGGGTGCTGCCGGTGTCGCACGTCGGTGCCGCCGCCGGAGTGGACCAGGCTGATGGTGGTCCCGTCGTAGTTGTAGAGCTGTGAGGCGGTGAACTTGACGGTGTTGGCGCCCTTGGTGAGGGTCACGGGGACGGTGTGGGTGGCGAACTGGTTCCAGTGGAGGGCGCTGGCGACGTTGACGCGCTTGGCGGAGCCGTCGTACTGGTTCTCTTTGGCCTACTGGCTCAGCCACTCGGTGGCGTTCAGGGCGAGGGCGGCGTTGGTGGCGCCGGTGTCGTTCCAGCCGTCGTAGAGGGTGTTGCCGGACTGGCCGGTGCCGTCGTCGATCGGCGAACTGTCGCCCCAGAAGGCGACCTTGCCGCTGCCGAAGGTGCTGGTCGCGAAGAAGGCGCCGGTGTTGCCGGAGTAACCGGTGCGGTAGAGCAGGCCCTTGACGTTCGCGTTGTCGGCGGGCTTGAGGGTGGCCGTGGTGCCGCTGGCGATCAGGCTCTTGGTGACGGTGCCGAAGGAGCCGTGCAGGACGGGGTTGCTGCTGTCGCTGATGGCCGACGGGTAGTCGGAGCTGATGCTCAGGGAGTCGATGGAGAAGCCGAACGGGTCGGTGGAGTCGACGCTGTTGTTGGTCATCAGGTCGTTGAGGATCTCGAGCGCGTCCTCGCCGTCGTTGTTGCGGTCGGCGCCGGTGTGGTCGGAGATCATGAAGAGGCCGCCGCCGTTCTTCACGAAGGTCATGATCGCGGTCTTCTCGGCGGTGGTGAAGAGCGTGTTGGGCTCGGGCAGGACCAGGGTGTCGAAGTTCGACAGGTCGGTGGCGGAGGAGCCGCCGTAAGTGAGGGCGCTCGTCGAGGTCTTGAGGCTGTAGTCGCCGGTCTTCTGGAGGGCGACGCCCCAGGAGGAGAGGGCGCCGGTCCAGTCGGTCTCCTTCGAGGGCGAGGAGCCCTGCCCGGTGGGGTCGGGCTGGCTGGTGGAGATGATCCAGTCCGCGTTGCCGGCGGTCTCGGCGTGGGCGTTGTCGAAGAGGACGCGGTGGGTGGTGGCCGCTGCGGCGGGGGTCGCGGCGGACGCCTGAAGGGTTGCGCCCGCGGTCAGCAGACCGAGGACGGTGAGGGCGGTGGTGAACCTGCGGGGGGTAGCGGTACCGAGGCCGAGCATCGCGTGAACCTCCGTGTGTGGGGGGCGAGTTGGGAGTAAGGAACACCGGTGCGGGGGCCGGTTCTTCGCGCGTAGAACAGTGGACGGATCATTGACATGTCCACCGCTTGACACGGCCAGGACGCTACACAGAAGATCGCCCGGGTCTGCAGAGGCGCCGGTGGGTTCACGTAGATCTCTTACTCGCAGACACCTCGCCGGGCCGGAGGTGAACGGTGTGACGGCCGATCCCTGGAGATCGGCCGTCACACCGCCGGGCACGTACAGCGAAGCGCCCGTCACCAGCCAGTACTGAAGGTCTCGCAGCCTCGCGACTTCCCGATGGGCCCGATTTCAGGCGGAGGTACCAGTGACCGCGGTGCCGGACCTGGTCAGTGTGTACGTCAGTCGCGCCCCGCTCCAGAAGTAGAAGGTGAGGGTCACGGCGGCGCCGTCGGTGACATCGCTGAAGAACGCGGTCGGCAAGGTGATCGTGCCCGCGGTGTAGTCCGGCGTGAAGGCCACGTTGAACTGCTTGTACGTCGTCCAGGACTGCGGACCGGCGGGGCTGCCGTCGGCATATACGGCTTCCATGGTCGCCAGCTTGTCCCCGTTGAACGCGGTGGGTATCACCAGCGAGGCGGTCGTACCCGTCGCGCTCGTCAGCACCGGCTTGTCATAGGTGATGACGTTGACGGCCCAAGGAGTTCCGTCCGTGAACCGGAGGGACAGGACGGCATTCGTGCCGTGCTCCTGCGACGTGGTCAGTCGGCCGAGCGTCGCAGCCGCGATCGTCAGCGTGCTGCCGCTGACGGTGTAGTCCACGCCCCGGATCAGATGGCGGGTGCCGACATCGATCCTCGTCAGCCTGGTGCCGTTGAGGTTCAGCGTGATCGTCGCGTCCGCCGGGGTCCTGCCCTTGGGCACGAAGAGCTGATCGGTGGAGGCGGTGCCGGAGCGCCCGGTCCAGCTCGAACGTATCTGCGCATAGAGGCTCGGGTCGTTCCATTGCATGGTGCGGCGGTTGAAGCGACTGCCGTTGTCCCACAGCATCGTGGTCAAGCCCCGGTATCGCGCGTAGTGGCCGAGATACTCGAGGTACTTGAGCGTCTCTCCCTCTTCGACCGTGCCGGGGCCGGAGTCCCAGCCGAGCAGCCCGTACTCACCGACGACGGCCGGGATCCCGTTGGCCACGAAGGCCTTGTGGACCAGGTCGAACGTGTCGGTCAGGTCCTGTTGGGTGGTCGCGTTGAAGGTCGTGTAGCCGGCGAGGTTCACGCTGAAGGGCCAGAAACTGTAGTAGTGGACCGAGGCCACGAGATTCGGGTCGTCGAGCGCGGCGAAGGTGGCGAGCAGGCTGTCGATCTTGGCCTGATCCGGGGTGTCCCCCAAGGTAGGCATGACAAGCAGCCGGTCGGCATTGCCTCCGCCGGTCGCGCGCACAACGGAGTGGAAGGTCGTGTTGAGCTCGTTCATCAGAACGGCGTTCTGCTGATCTCCGGAGCTGCCGGTGAAGAAGGGCTCGTTGACGCTCTCGAAAAGCAGTCGGCGCGGCTCGTCCCGGAAGGTGGCCGCGATCTGCTGCCAGGTTGCCGTGTACTGGGCCAGGACCGCGTCATGCTGGGCCGGCATGTTCAGCACCCACTGCCACGCGTCACCGTGCATGTTGATCAGGACGTGGAAACCATCGGCCAAGGCCCAGTCGACCACCTCCTTGATCCTGGCCAGGAACATCGGGTCGAGGGTGTAGGCCGGAGCCGGGCCCTCGTGCTGGCCCCAGGTCACCGGGATCCGGATGCTCCTGAAGCCCTGCGCCTTCAGCCTGCGGAAGAACGCCCGGGTCACCCGCGGGTTGCCCCACGCCGTCTCGTCGGCGCCGATGGCCTCAAAGGTGTTGCCCAGATTCCAGCCCGGCTGCATGTCTGCGACCACGTCCAGCGCGGACGCCGACGCGGCGGAACCAGCGGACCGAGCAGCGGCCTGGGCGGCCGATGGGGTGGACAACGCCGCGACGGCGAGGGCCGCGGAGGTCGTCATGGCCTGGCGGCGAGTGAAACCGGCTGAACTCGGCATAGAACTCTCCATTGAGTCGAAAGGCCTGCCCTCATGTCGGCGGCGTCAACTCAACGTCGAAGCGCTTCGACACGTTGCGGGAGCCTAGCGCAGCCTCGCGACGGAGAGAATGGGCTGATCCGCATGGAAACTGCATCGAGCCCGGAAGGCCTTGCGTCGAAGCGCTTCCCTGTCATGGGCGTCAGACGCGGTGTCGCGCAGGCCCGTCGGGGTTCCCTGCTCATCTGCCGCCGACGCCGACGCCGACGCCGACGGGATCGGCGGTCGCCCGGCGGAGCGTCTCACGCGGAGTGGGTCAGGGCGGGGGGATCTCACGCCTCCACTGCACCCGCGGTGACGGCCAGAGCCAGGGGCCGTGCACGGCCGTCTGCCGCCAGGTGAATTTTGGTGCTCAGCCCGCCGCGGGAGCGTCCGAGTGCGTGGTCGGCCGGCTCGTTTCGGCCTGCGGCCCCCTTCTGAGTGCTCCGGCGGCGTGCTGGTGGGCCCGGACGACGGTGGAGTCGACCGACACGGTCCGAGACCCGCGAGTCCTACCACGCCGCCGTCCCCATCGCCTCAATCCTGCTCTGGATCCGACCTTTGAAGAGATCTCCAGGGCCGGTCGTTTGTAACAGGCCCCAGCCGCACGCGTTAACGCAGGTCACAGGGTTGTTTGCGGCCTGGCGAGGGGCTTGAGCAACAACTGTGGCAGCTCCAGGATCGGGTCACCGCAGTCCCTCCCCGAGGGGCCGGAGCGCACCGGCGACACCCGCACCGCCGCCACCGCTGACCCACCCATCCTCCCAAGGAGCTCATCAGTGCTGACCTGGTTCAGTGGGCACCCGTTCCAACGGGTGCCGATACGGACGCTACGGACGCTGCTCATCGCCGTGCTGGTCGCCGCCGTGGCCGCCACGATCCTGGACGCCAGGGCACCGGCCCTCCGGGCCTCCCAGCCCAAGATCTCGGCCACGCAGTTCTGCGACGACTCGGTCAACGCGATCGAGGCCGCGTACGGCAAGCCGCCCCGCACGGTGACGACCGAGCCGGTCGTCACCGTGAAGGCCGCCTCGTACTCGCTCGACACCCAGCAGACGAAGATCGTGACCGTCAAGGCGAAGGAGGCCGCCGCCGACTGCGTGAGCAAGATGCACAAGGCGACGCAGGCCGGCTGGTCCTATCTGACCGCACGGGCGGTCGAGATCGCCGTGGACGCGGTGGTCACGATCCTCGCCTCCACGTTGATCTGCTCGCTCACCGGACCGGTCGGCTGCAAGTGGGGCGTGCGTATCGCGTCGTTCGTCGGCGGCTTCGTAGCCGCCCTGGCCTTCCAGTACCTGACCGACGGCTACCTCAACTGGAAGAGCGTCGGAGGCGCCTTCTTCGACGCCACGGCCTCCTTGCTGGCCTTCTCCGGCCTCGACAAGCTGGACGAGAAGTACGTCGGCCAGGGCGTCAGGGCCACGTTCAAGGAGATGGGCAACCTGCTCAAGACGGTGGGCAACCGCATCGGCAGTGCCGGACCGGCCATGGTCGGCAGCATCCAGAACGCCGCGGACTACATCCTGACCCACGCCACCGCATGGGCGTTCCCCGCGGCGTACACCGGCGGCGGGTCCGTCGAGCCGGTCATCGCCGAGAAGCGGGGCCAGCCCATCGCCAACGGCCTGCAGTTCCGCCTCCCCCACAACGCCTCCGGCTCCACCGTGCACGACGACCTGTACTCGGGCAGCTGGAACTCGCCGTACTACAACTGGGACGTCGCCGAGACGACGCACACCAACAAGGACGGCGCGGTCGGCTACCTGATCGGCCAGGGCAACTCCTGCCTCGGCTACACCTCCTCCGGCTACGCGGTCCTCAAGACCTGCAACTACAACGACCACACCCAGTGGTGGTTCGTCGACGGCGACGAACTGATGGCGGACACCGGCCAGTGCATGGCCGAGGTGGAGAACACCCAGTCGCGCCACATGGGCCGCTGTGACGGGCTGAACGTCCGGGCGAACCCCCAGAACTGGGACGACCAGTTCATCGTGACCCCGCCCGGCGGCACCTTCATCCCGGACACCGTCGGCAACTGGAAGAGCCACCTGTCCTACTACGAGCACGCGTGACAGCACCACGCCGCCGAGTGCGGTGAAGCAGGCCCGGGCCGGTGACCAAGGTCACCGGCCCGGGCGTTGTCCGATACCAGTCGGTTCCGTCATAGTCCAAAAGCACTGTCTTGAGATGCTTTTGGGGAGCTTAGATTGGGTCGTCCCGAGCGCCCGGTGGACCCGGACGCCGGTCCGGTTCAGCGGTTCGCCCACGAACTGCGGCTGCTGCGCCAGAAGGCGGGCAGCCCGTCGTACCGCGAGATGTCCCAGCACACCGGTGTGTCGGTGACGACGCTGTCGCGGGCCGCGGCGGGTGAGCGGCTCCCGTCGGCGGCGGTGACGCGGGCCTACGCGCGTGCGTGCGACGCGGACCCGGGCGAGTGGGAAGCGCGCTGGAAGGAGGCCGCGGAGGAGGCCGCCGGGGTCCAGGCGGCGGCCCGTGACGGCGCGGGCACCGCCGAGGACGACGCGAAGTCGCCGTACCGGGGGCTGGCCCGCTTCGAGCCGGGTGACCGGGACCTGTTCTTCGGCCGTGACCGTCCGGTGGCCGAGCTGCTGGAGCTGGTGCGGGAGCACCGGTTCGCCGCCGTGTTCGGGGCGTCGGGCAGCGGCAAGTCCTCGCTGCTGCGCGCCGGGCTGATCCCGGCCGTCCAGGAGGCGGCGCAGGGCCTGGGACGCCCGGCGGCACTGCGGATCCTCACTCCGGGAGAGCGCCCGGCGGCCACGTACGGCCCTCTGCTGGCGCCGAAGGACGGTGAGCCCGACACCTGGCTGATCATCGACCAGTTCGAGGAGGTGTTCACCCTCTGCCGGGACCGGGCCGAGCGCACCCGCTTCATCGACCTGCTGCTCACGGCCAAGGACCCGGACTCCCGGCTGCGTACGGTGATCGCGATGCGCGCCGACTTCTACGGGCGGTGCGCCGAGCACCCGGAACTCACCGAGGCACTGCGGCGCTGCGGCCTCCTGGTGGGGCCGATGAGCCCGGCGGAGCTGCGGGAGGCGGTCACCGGCCCGGCCACCGCGGCCGGACTCGTGGTCGAACGCGAGCTGGCCTCGCGTCTCGTCGAGGAGGTCGTCGACCAGCCCGGCGCGCTCCCGATGCTCTCGCACGCGCTGCTGGAGACCTGGCGCCGCCGCCGCGGCCGCATCCTCACCCTCGCCGCGTACGAGGCGGCGGGCGGCGTCCACGGCGCGATCGCGGCCACCGCGGAACACGCGTACGGCACGTTGACGCCCGCCCAGGAGGGCGCCGCCCGCCGTCTGCTGCTGCGGTTGATCGCGCCGGGCGAGGGCACTCCCGACACCCGCCGCTCGGCCACCCGCGCGGAACTGGACGAGTGGTCCGACCCCGAACTGCCGGTGGTCGTCGAGCGGCTGGCCGCCGCCCGGCTGCTCATCCTCGACGGCGACACCGTGGAACTCGCCCACGAGGCGCTCATCACCAGCTGGCCGCGGCTGAGCCGATGGATCGACGAGGACCGCGTCCGGCTGGTCGCCCACCGCAGGCTGGCCGAGGACGCCCGCGCCTGGCTGGAACTGGGCCGCGACCAGGGGGCCCTGTACCGGGGTGTACGCCTGGAGCGCGCCGCGGAACTCTTCGCGCCGGGCGAGCGGTCCCCGGGCGAGCCACCGCCGTCTGAGCGGTCCCCGGGCGAGCGGTCCCCGGGGGAGCCGTCGCCTGACGCCCGGCAGGAGCACCTCACCTCGGCCGAGCGCGCGTTCCTGAACGCGGCTCTCGCCGCACGCGACGCGGAGCGGCACGCCGTCGCCCGTACCAGGCGGCGGACCCGGCGCCTGGCCGCCACGCTCTCCGCGCTGCTTGCAGTGGCGCTGGTGATCAGCCTGGTCGCCTGGCAGCAGCACGGCACCGAGGTGCGGGACGAGGAGGACACCGCGGCCCGGCGGGTCGCCGCGGTGTCCGACACCATGCGGACCACGGACCCGCGGACCGCGATGCTGCTGAGCCTGGCCGCCTGGCGGATCGCGCCCCTGCCGGAGACACGTGCGGCCCTGCTGGACGCCCTGGCCCAGCCCGAGCGGGACGCGTTCACCGATCCCGCGCAGAGCGACACGGCCTCCCGCTTCCTCGTCCGCTCCGGCCGTGTCCTGCTGAGCGTCGACGGACGGGCCTGGCGAACCTGGAGCACCGTCACCCACCGGGCCATCGCCTCCGGGCGGCTGCCGGCAGGCACCTCGGGAACGTGGGCGGCCAGCCGCGACGGCAGGCTCCTTGAGCTCGACGGCGACTGGGGCGAGCGGCTGTGGGACCTCGCCTCGGGCCGCTGGGCCGGGCCGGCGGCGGTCTCGTCGCAGTACCTCGTCTCCTTCGTCGCCGACCCCCGGAGCTATCTCGTAAGCGCCATCGAGCAGCCGCGGCAGCAACTGCGTGCCGTCTCGGACGGCCGACTGCTGTTCGAGGCCCGGACGGACAGCGAGACGAACGTGGCCGCCACTGCGGACGGCCGGCTGGTGGCGGTCTGCCCCGCCGCCGGCCCCATCCAGGTCCGCGACCTGGCCTCGCACCGCGACCTGGCGGGTGCCTGGACGAGCGCGGGCGCGAACACCTGCGGCGACGACAACTCCCGCGTGGAGTTCGACCCCCGCGGCCACCTGCTCGCGGCGGTCTCCGAGACGGACGTACATGTCTGGGACACGGCATCGGGAGAGCAGGTCGCGGACATCGCCTACCCGGACGCCGCGTCCGTGTCCTTCAGCGGGGACGGCGGTTTCCTGGCCGCCTCCGGCCCCGCCGAGCTCGCCGTATGGCGGCTCTCTGCGCCCGATGCTCCCGTCTTCCGCCACTCCCTCAACGACCAGCGGCCGCAAGGCGCCATCGCCTGGGACCCCGACCGGCCCGAGGTGCGGTACCTCGAAGGGGGCACGGTGCACACGCTCGCTCTGGGGCCGGCGACCACCTCCGCGTGGCGTGGCACCCCGCTGGGCGCCGCGCTGCTGAGCCCGGACGGCCGTACGCTCGCCACCGCCGAGCAGTCCGACAGCGGCTACGCGTTCCGGCTGCGGGACACGGGCGACGGCCGCCTGCTCCGTACGCTGCCCGCCGCCCCTCCTCCCGCCGTCGACGGCGGAGCCGGGCCGGCGGCGACGGACGCCGTGCCGCTGCCACTGCTGGCCTTCAGCCCGGACGGCACGGCCTTCGCGTACGGCCTCTCCGCGCCGGGCCGGGGCGCCTCGGCGCAGTCGCTGGCCCTCTGGGACCTCGCGCGTGGTCGCATCCGCACGACGCTTGCCCTGGCACCGTCGCCGGCCGCCGCAGCGGTGGAGCTCATCGCCCTCAGCCCCGGCGGACGGCTGCTGGTGACCGTCCGCGATCAGTCCGACGGCCAGATCGGCGAGACGTGGGACACCACGACCGGCCGCAGGACCGCCGTGCTCGGCGACATGAACCCCACCGCGCTGGCGTTGCGGCCGGACGGCCGTCTGCTCGTCACCGGCGACCGCCTCACCACCCTGCCCTCCGGGGCCGGTACGGCGCGAGCACTGGGCCTGGGAGAGGAGATCGAGACGGTGGCCTTCAGCGCGGACGGCTCCCGGGCCGCGGTCGGCGACGCGTCGGGGCGCGTCGCCCTGTGGGACGGCGGCCTCACCCACCGGCTCGGCGTCCTGCCCAGCGTCTTCCCCGTCCCCCCGGCGAACGGCTCTCCGGAGGCCGTCGGCGCCCTCGCGTTCAGCCCGGACGGCGGCACCCTCGCCGTCGCCGGCGACTCCGGCTCGCTCCAGCTGTGGAACACCGCCGACCAGCAGCCCCTCGGCAGCGGCCTCACCACCCCCGGCGAGGGCATCACCTCCCTCGCCTTCACCCCGGACGGCGCCACCCTCCACGCCAGCAGCCTCCACGTCCCCCTCCAGCGCTACACCGTCAGCCCCTCGTACGCAGCCGACCGGATCTGCGCCCGCGCCGGAACGACGCTGTCCCGGGCCCAGTGGCGCACCTACATCCCCGACGCCTCCTACCGCGGCGTGTGCCCGGCGATCGGTTGAGCGCGGGCCCCAGTGACGGACTCCCGCCCGAACACGGGTGCTTGTACTCGACCGCACCGCGTTCTACGACACCCGCCCCTACTCTCACCTGCGCGTCGAGTTCGAGCGACGCCTTCAGGCCCTGCAGCAGGCCGGCGACGTTCCCGACCCCCGCGAAGCCCAGATCACCTGCGTCAAGACGGAGAACGCCAAGCTCAGGGAGCGGCTGGACCGATTGAAGCAGACGATCGACGAGCTCACTGACTTCCACACCCAGGCCCTGGCCCGGCTCGCCGCCCAGCACGAGGAGATCATCCGCCTCCGTGAGGCCGCTGCTGGAACCAGCTGGGTGAGTCGTCTCCCTTCACCGCGGACCATGGTGATCGGAACCGGCAGTTGAACGACGATCCCTGCTCGGTCGGACGGCAGGCCCGGGGAGGTAACCGAGGTTCTTGATGACGCGCTCACGCAGGAGGAGGTACTCCTCCCAGCCCCGAGGCAGAGGCCCCGGCGGGCGCTCGACGACACGGGTGCGGTGACAGTCTGGCCATCCTGGAACTGCTCGCGCGTCAGGTCGAGCTCCACACCGCTGGGCAGCCGATTCCACCAGTGAAAGCCTTGCTGTTCCCCGCCGCAGTGGACTTCTCCAACCATGAGGTCGCCACCGAAGATGTCGTTCACGATCAGAGCCGTGATGTCACAGTGGCCCCACGCAGGGTTGCTGGGCTGCCAGCTGCAGCGAGCGAGGTCGTCCGGGGAACAGGTGTCGGCGGCCCAACTGGCGCGCAGACCTGTGTCGATGTCCAGCAGGTTCCAAGGGATCACCCCGCCGGCATCGCAGCCGCCACTGACATAGCCAGACCGCCGGGGAGACGCCTTGTCAGCTGCCGGACCCGGACTGCAGATATCGGCGCAGAGCTTCCCGTCCTCCCGGAACGAAGAGCCATTGATCGACGACCTCGCACAATTCGGCCTCAGTCAGCCAGCCCTGCCAGGCGATCTCACCCGGCTCGAGGGCCAGGGGCTCTGTCACACGCGGCGACCTGCACCACGTACTACATCTCGTCGTCCCCCAACGTGTACCTCAGCGGCCCGGGCAAGAGCACGATCGAGGGCAGCGCCATCACCGCCGAGAGGGGCAGCATGTAGGCGCAGACGGAGAACGCCCGCCGCCGAAAGGCCGTCGCCGCCCACCAGGTCATCTTCGGCCCGGTGCAGTACACCGAATCGAACGTCCGACAGCGCCCTTCGGTCCTACTTCACCGCGCACCGCGGCGACTTCCGGCACCAGTCGTTCGCCGCGGCACGCGAGGAGGTCCGGCAGGCGTACGTCATGGACCGCTACCAGGCGGTGATCGGCCGCCTCACGGCATCGGCCCACGTCAGCGTGCACCACGCGGTGTTCGACGCCCTCCCGGTCAGCTGACCCACTGACAGTTCAGGGTCCTTCCCCCAGGGCCGTTACCGCAACGGAACGAGCACGCTTCACACGAGTGATCACACCATGCGTAGGCGGAATCTGCAGCGGCTGCTTCGATGAGGAAGCCTTCTGCTTGATCGTTTGCGCCCTGGGCGGTGGAGGCAAGGCCCGCCGTCGTGGGGCCTTCCGGAAGGGCCGACCGCCCGGACAGCGCGGCCCTGCGCGTACCACGGGTCGGTGAGCGGCTGTCAGCCGGACGCATGGACCAGGGGAGGAGTAGGCGTGTCGCGTCAGCCCTTCACCGAACGGGCCGAGCCCCACAGGGCGCCCGGGTTGACCCGGTCCGGGTGGATCTCCAGCATCGCTTGGTAGAGCTCCTCAGTGGAGGCGGTGCGCGCGACGCAGTCCTCGAAGTCATCGATGTACGCGCGGGTCTCGGCGAGGATGCCCGGGGAGTCAGGTCGGCCGGGACGCTTGTGCCCCGCCACCACATGGTCGGCTCCGAGGCCGGCAATCACGCCGAGCGCCTCCTTCCACGCCTTGCGGCCCTCGCTCGGCGACTCGGCGAGATAGAGGTGCACGTCGTTGTAGGCGGCATCCCCGGCGACCACGAGCCCGATGGACGGGACGTGCAGCGCGGTCGTGTCGTCGGTGTCGGTGTGACCGAGCGGCACGACCGTCAACTCCCGGCCCTCGAGTTCGAGCACCCGGTCCTCCATCGGGTCGGCTGCCACGAGGCGGTCCGGGATCTGGCCCGGGAACCTCGCGTTCCAGAAGCTCTCGACGAAGCCCGGCTCCATCTGCTTCGCCATGTGCTCGACGACCGCCGGCGTGGCGACCGCTCGGGCGTTCGGGAAGCGCTCGAGGAGGGTCGCCAGCCCGAACCAATGGTCTCCGTGCCCGTGGGTGACGTAGACCGTCGTCAGATTCCGGTCGTACGATTCCACCCACTCGGCGAGCGCCACGGCTTGCTGGACCGTCATGACCGGGTCGACGAGTACCGCGTCCCGCTCGCCGTAGACGAGCGTCGAGGAGATGGGCGACCACATCCGCCGCTCCACACCGGGCGGCAGATCACTGATCTCTGTGGGGATCGAGGGTGAGATGTGGACCGCGTATCGAAGGTCCTTCTTACCGGCCAAGGCCGACTCCTGTCGTTTGGTTGTCATGGGGCCCGTGCCCCGCGGTCGAGGCGGCCGTGTCGGGGCGCACTCGTTCTATGCCTGCAGATACTTCTGGAACCAGTCGAGTGCTTCCGAGCATGCGCGCTCGAACTGGGCGCGGTACGGGTCGAAGTGGCCGCCGGGGATGAGGATCAGCTTCTTGGGCTCGAGGGCGTCCTCGTAGGCCTCGAGAGCGACGTCGGTCACCGTCAGGTGATCGTCCTTGGCGACGATCATCAGCAAAGGCGTGGGGGACACCCTGCGGATGAGCGACCCAGGCTCGTACATGCGCGCCATGCGGGTGGAGCGCACGGTCACCTTGTTCTCCCAGACTCCCTCCGGCAGCTCCTGGAGATAGAAGTCGACCGCGTCGCCGGAGTAGTAGGAAGCGCGGACCGCCGGATCGCTGCTGACGATCTGCTGGTACTGGAGCGGTTCCCCGCGGGCGGCGCTGCGCTCCTCCTCCGCGAACCCCTCCTCAAGGGAGGGAACGAGATGCGGAGGCACCCGCCGAAGCCCCTGCCGGTAGCCGCTGATGTTCGGGACCTGCGCGACGACGGCCTTCAGGCGCCGGTCCGTGGCACCGAGCACGATGGCGTGCCCGCCGGCGTAACTGCTTCCCCAGACACCGAGCCGGTCCGGATCGACCTCGGGCTGCGCCTCCAGGAAGGAGATCGCCCGACGCCAGTCCTCGGCCTGCACCCACGGATTGACGTCCTGACGTGGCCCCCCGTCGCTGGCGCCGAACGTGCGGTGGTCGTGGAGGAGTACGGCGAAGCCCACCTCGGCGAACCGCCGGGCGAAGCCCTCCAGGGCGTGCTCCTTGACGCCCGCGTAGCCGTGAGCCATGGAGATGGCCGGATGCGGGCCTTCGCCTTCGGGTACGAAGTACCAGCCGCGCAGGGTCACTCCACCGTCGGCGGTGAAGGCCACGTCTCGCCTGTCAACCATGGTTCCTCTTTTCCTTACTGGCACTCCTGCCGCGCGGGGTGGGTGGGGCGCCGGTGGGGTGGGCTGCCGTCGGGGGCCGTCGGCGAGCCAGGAGTCGATCTGCTTCCAGCCCTCGGACCACTCCGGGTCGAGCATCATGGTGTGTCCGACGCCGGCGATTTCCCGGAGTCGCGCCCCGTAGCGCCGCGCAGTGGCCCGTACGGAGACGAGGGGCACGAGCCGGTCCTTCGCGGCGGCGAGTACCAGGGCCGGCAGCGGCGGCACGCGTGTCGGCCGGTGGAAGAGGAACTGGTACTGGACGAACGGGGAGTCGGGGGTCAGGCGCTTGCTCGCCTCGGCCGTCGCCGGGCCGTCCGGGTGGGCGTAGAGGATGTGGGGACCGAGCTTGATCGGCCTGCCGGCCATGTAGCGCGGCACTTCCCACGGCTGCCGGCGCAGTACCGCCAGAATCGTGTGCACCGCGGGGCGTGGGGGCAGCGGAGCGACCAGGATCATGGCAGCGGCGTTCGCCGCCGCGGCCGCGCGTTGGACGACGAGCGCGCCCATGGAGTGCCCGATCAGCACGACGGGCCCCGGGAGCGAGCGTGCGGCGCGGACGACGTCGGCCTCGTAGTCGCTCAGCGCGGAGCGGGCGGCGGTGCCGCCGCTGCCGCCGTGGCCGCGCAGGGAGACCGCCCAGCTGTCGTGTCCGGCCGCGGCCGCCGCGGCCATCCAGTCCTCCCAGACCCAGGCGGCGTAGCCCAGACCGTGCACGAACAGCAACTGGAGTGTTCCGGGTGCCACGGGTCTCAGTGGCGCGGCGTGGAGCATCTCCAGTGCCGGTTCCCCGGTGAGACCTGGAAGCGTTGTTGCTCTCATAGCGGCGGACCCTAACAGCCAAGTACATAGGTGACAACGGTATGACTCTGTCATTTCTCAGGTGGTGCACACCTGGCGTTGTCACATATGTAAGCGCTACGCTCCTGTACGCATCAGGGGTCGTCCCTCTCGCCCCGCGCTTCCCCGGGGCTATCCGCACCCGGTACCGACCGGGAATCGAGCCGGCCATCGTCGCGGGCGCCGAGCAGGCCGAGACCGGCAGCCCTTCGGATGAGGCGTTCAACGGAGAGTGCAAATGATCATCGATACGGCATCGCTCGACGCCAGGTCGAGCTACAAACTTCTCATCGGTAGCGTTCTGCCGCGCGCGATCGCCTGGGTCAGCACCCGGTCGACCGCGGGCATCGGCAACGTGGCCCCGGTGTCCTTCTTCACCGTCGTCGGCCGCCTTCCCCCGATCGTGTCGATCTCCCTTCAGCCCCGCTCCGACGAGGTCACCCTGAAGGACACGTTCGTCAACATCCGGGACACCGGTGAGTTCGTGGTGAACATGGCGTCGATCGGCCATGCCGACGAGGTGCACCGCTCCGCCTTCGAGTTCGACTCGGAGGTCGACGAATTCGAGGCACTCGGCCTGGAGAAGGGCGAGTCCGAGGTGGTAGCGGCGCCCCGGATCGCCGACGCCCCTGTCTCCATGGAGTGCGTGGTCGATCGGATCATCGCCATGCCCCCGATGCCGGACCACGTGGTGTGGGGGCGCGTGGAGCGCTTCCACGTGCGCGACGACCTCTACCTGCCCGGCGGGCGCATCGACATCGGTGCCCTGGGGGCCGTTGGGCGTCTGGCCGCCGAGTACTCGCTCGTCGACAACATCTTCACCACCCCCCTTCCCGAGGAGCTCGTCGAGCGTCTGCGCGTGACGCGCAGCGCGCGGCTCGATGAACGTCCGACGGACTTCTCGCCCATCGACACGGCGGAATGGTCGCCTTCCGGATCAACGAGGACGGAACCGAAATGACCAGAGACCTTGTTCGCACCGACCCAGTCGGTACCGGCGGTGGCGAGGCGCTCCCGCAGGCGCCGACACTGCTGCTCGTCCACGGCTTCCTGGACGATGCCACCGTCTGGGACGGCTTCGTCGAAGCCCTGAAGGGAGCCGTGGCGACGGCGCGTATCGATCTTCCGGGTTCCGGGACCCGTGCGTCCTGTGCCGAGGACACGGAGAAGCTGAGCCTGGCCCTGTTCGCCGACGAGGTCGCATCCGTCGTCGACGACATCAAGGGACCCGTCGTCGTGGTGGGCCAGAGCATGGGCTCCCAGGTTGCCGAACTCGCGGCCGCCGCCCGGCCCGGGCGCGTCGCCGGACTGGTTCTGCTCACGCCGGTCCCGCTCGGGGGCACCCGTCTGCCGGAGGAAGCCGTCGTGCCGTTCCGGGCACTCGGCGGGAACGCGGAGGCCCAGCGTGCCGTTCGCACCCAGCTCTCGCCGGCGCTCGACAAGGAGGCACTGGACGCGCTGGGCCGCAGCGGCCTGCTGGTTGCTCCGCCCGTGGTCGCACGGTACGTCGACATCTGGAACAACGGTGTCGAGGAGGCACCGGAACCGAGCGCGTACTCCGGCCCCGTCCTCATCGTCCGCGGCGACAGCGACGGCTTCGTCACCGAGGAAGTTGTCACCGGCGCCATCGCGCCTCGTTTCCCTGTTGCGCGTCAGGCGACGGTTCCCGGCGGTGGGCACTGGCTGCACGTGGAGTACCCCCACGCCCTGGCCCGCGAAGTCCTCGGCTTCCTCCAGAACCTGAATGCCGGCGATGCGGCTTCGGGCTGGCGCAGCGGCTTCTCGGAACATTCCGAGAACACCTTCGCCCAGGGCTTCGCCGAGGATGTCGTGCTGGAGGCCAGCATTCTTGCCCGGCCGATCGCCGGTCGGGCTCTCGTCGCCTCTGCTCTCGCGGCCGCGAGCACCATCTACGAGTCGCTGGAGTTCACGGCCGAGGCCTCCGACGCGACCACGACATACCTGCAGTGGAAGGCGACGGCGTTCGGCGGAGTGGAGTTCTCCGGCGTCACTCTTCTGGAGAAGAACGCAGAGGGCGATGTCGTCCGGGCGGCGATCCACCATCGTCCGCTCGGAGCAGTCCTGCGATTCTCCGCCACGGTCCGCGACCGGCTGGCCGGCATCGTCCCGCCTGACCACTTCTATGCGGGCGACCCGCAGCCCGCTCAGGGCGCATAGCCCAGTTCCCCGTCTGTCCCGTGCGGCCACCTTCGGTAACCGTGTCCGCAGGAAAGAAATGGAAGACCGATGAGCCATCTTGGTTTCGACATCAACGACCACGTCGCCGAGATCGTCCTGGACAACCCGCCGCAGAACCGTATCGACGAACAGATGGCCGAGGAACTGCTCGCAGCGGTCGAGAAGGCGGAGTCATCGGGGGCGCGGGCGATCCTGCTGCGGGCCGAAGGGCCTGACTTCTGCTTCGGCGGGGACATCGTCACATGGCCCGAACTCGACGTGCGGCAGCTGCGGATGCTGTTCGAGCGGTACATGTTCGCCTTCAACCGCTTCGAGCAGATTCCCGTGCCAGTTATCGCGGCGGTGAACGGCCTGTGCTTCGGCGGGGGCTTCGAACTCGCCCTGCGCTCCGACGTGATCTTCGCCGGCGAGGGCGCCCGGTTCGGGCACCCCGAGCAGACGCTGGGCCTAGTCACCCTGCTGGGCGGCATCTACCGATCGGCCGCTCGTGCGGGCCGTGCCAGGGCCTACGAATGGGCACTGACCTCGGAACAGGTTCCCGCTGCCACCATGGCGCAGGCCGGAGTCGTCAACCACGTCCTGCCCGATGCCGAAGTCCTCGAGGCCGCTCGGGCGTTCGCCCGCAAGGTGGCCGCAGGGCCCACCCGGGCGCACGCCGCGCACAAGGCGCTGCTGCGGATGTGGGAAGCCGGTGGCGTGAAGGCCGCCGACGACTCGATGTTCGACATCGCCATCCCCCTGTTCGAGTCCAAGGATGTGGCTGTCGCTCTCACGTCGGCCGTGACGGCCTACAAGGCAGGACGGCCCCGACCCACCGTCGACTTCACCGGGGAATAGGTCCCCTCGCGGGGCCGTCCTGCAGGCGGCCCCGCTCGTGCGGTCTGGCCATGGGTCACAGGTGAAAGCGATAGGCTCTTACAGAGGCTATGCAAGAACCCTGACGGCACCAGGAGGACACGATGAGTGCGGCGGTCCAATGGCCGGCCTCGGCTCGCTATGAGGAAGTCGAACACAACGCCCCAGGCGGGCTGGGATTCGTACAGGACCTCTTGAACACGGCGAGCCTGGGCAAGCCACGCCGGCCTGACCTCCTGGAGTCCGTCGATACGGCGGAGCAATGGCTCCGGTCCTCCCTCGCAACGCTGAGCAGTACCGACTCCAGCGCTCCTTCCGTTCCATGCCCCCTTGATGCACGGGGCCTCGGTCGCCTCCGATCGCTGCGCGACGACCTCCGTGCCGCGCTGGCCACCGGTCATGCCGACGAACCTCCCGCCGCCGTCGCCGCACCGTCGATCGAGACGACGGCAGCCGTCAGTCTGGACTCCGGAGGCGCGCGGCTACACGCTCGCGGCAAGGGTGTCGAACTTCTTCGCTCGTACGTCATGATCCAACTGGCCGCCGCCACGTATGCCGACACGATGCGGCGACTGAAGGTGTGTGCGAACCCTCGCTGTCGCGGCGCGTTCTACGACCGCTCCAAGAACTGCTCGCGTCTCTGGCACGACGTCACCACCTGCGGGAACACCCAGAACGTACGGGCTTATCGGGCCCGTCTGAAGGAACGCGGGCTCTCCTCGGCGCGTTGATGCGACGGCATCCGCAAGCGGACGCCGTCGCGCGCGGTGCGGGCGCTGCCGAAGATGCTCAGTCACAGAGACCGAGTCAGCCCGGCCGGACGGCGACGCCGAAGCATGGCTGACGCCTCTCGCCGCGGCACGCTGGGAAACCTCGCCGTACGGTGTGATCTGCCCGGCGGAGTTCGCGGGATGCGCGTCGGCTGCCGCTTCGTCACGCAGGCCGTCTCCAGCTTGAGCCCCGTGCGGCCGCGCGTCGAACGCGGGCGTCGCTGATCGCGGGGCGGGCTCTGCAGGCGGCCTTCGCTGCCCTGGTCACACCTACGTCACTCGTCCCGCTCCTGCCGGAATTCCCCTCAGCCGGCCCGCCCGGTCCGGAGCCGCCGCCCAGTAGCTGTCTGTGCCGTTTGCGCTCGGCTCGGCGATGACGCATGGCCCAGTTGCCCAGCGGAAGTGCGGCACAGCCCGTCAACAACTTGTCTTGTACATAGTCATTAGTCTTTTGGCTAAGTATGAATCGCTGCTCCCGATGTACTGTTACCGCCAGCAGGGCGGCGTTGAGGCCGCTTCGTGAAAGGGTGATGTCACGCGTCCGCCCGGCGCAGTAGATATCGGTGCAGCGGCTTTGCCACCGCGCGCGCCAGTGCATCGACGCGGGCTTCTCGGGCCCGGGCAAGTTCCTGCTCCAGCATGGATTCCACACCCGCACCTGTCCGGCCGGGGACTGTTCCTTTCATCGCCACGGGCACTGTACTTATCCGGCCCAAGGGAGGTTCGTCGCGCCGGCCGAGGCGACGGCCGCTTCCCGACTGTCCCGGTCTGCCAGATCCGGCACGGGCAGGCCGGCCACGACCCTTCGCGCGCGTCCTCCTAGAGTTCGAAGCCGCTGCGGCAGAGATCCTCCACCTCGGCGCCCAGTGGGCGCGGGCCCGGCCAGGGGGGTGAGGATGACCGTCGGCCTCATCGCGGCCGCACTCTCCGGCTTCGGGGGCGACGGGCGGCCGCCAGGGGCTGCGCCGTGTCCCCGCCCGGACGAAGCCTCAGAAGACCGCCCCGGCGAACGTCGTAAACCGATCGGTTTTCGTTTTGTCCATATCGAGTTAACCTCGCGGCATGACCACCGCAGTGAAGCCAAGTACCAGAGAGCGGCTGCTGGAGGCAGCGGCCACGCTCACCTACCGAGACGGCGTCGCCATCGGTGTCGAGGCGCTGTGCAAGGCGGCGGGGGTGTCGAAGCGCTCCCTGTATCACTGTTCGCGAGCAAGGACGAACTGCTGGCGGCGAGCCTGAAGGGGCGCGCCTCCGCCTTCGTTGCCGAGCTGCTGCCCATGACGGACGACGACCACTCACCCCGCGAGCGGATCCTGTACGTCTTCGACCAGTTGGAGGAGCAGGTGGGTGCGCCTGACTTCCAAGGCTGCCGGTACCTGGCTGCCCAGATCGAGCTCAAGGACCAGAGCCACCCGGCAAGCCAGGTGGCCCACCGGGTCAAGGAGAATCTGACCGCCTTCTTCCGTGCCGAGGCCGAACGGGGCGGGGCACGCCATCCCGACCTGCTGGCCCGGCAGCTCAGCCTGGTCTTCGACGGCGCCAGCGCCCGCGCGGGGATCGGGGCCGACAAGCTGACCGGGCTCGTCACGCCCACCGTGACCACCCTGCTCGAGGCGGCAGGCATGCACTGACGCATCCCCTTTTCGGGCAGGCACCGTGACCGTGTGCCCTCCCCAGGTCGATGGCTCCCGTCTCTGATGCCCCGCAATCGAGGGGGGTCGGGTGGTCGTAAGGGTGTTGACTGGCGTGCCGCGCGCCAGGAAGGCCGTCGGCTCGTCGACGTCAGCGCCCAACAGCAGGTGCGCGGCTTCCGAGGGGCTCATCCCCTGCTGCTGGAGCGTTTGGGCGTGCCGTAGTGGCCCTTGAGTGTGGAACCGGCGACCGCTGTGCGGATGACACGCTCGCTTGTCTCCTGCGCGCTGACCCTGTCGCTGCGGATGACAAACTCAGCCTTGCGCTCGGAAACCGATCGGTTTACTATGTTGGAAACCGGTCGGTTTCTCAATGGATCCAAGGGCTGGTCCGTGGTCACGTCCCCTTCGGGCGGGCCCTACCCGAATCACCGTCTGCAGCAGTTCACACAAAGGGAAGCCAGCGAGATGCCGAGCACAGAGCCACGTCCCACGATTCACATCCCGGGAACCACCAGCCACACCATCGCCCCGCGCGAAGGACACGGCAGCGACGAGGGGACCCTGCGTTACCTCAGAGCGGGCGCAGGCGCTCCCGTGGTCCTGCTGCACACCGTGCGCACCCAGGCCGAGCACTTCCGCTCCCTCATCCCGCTGATCGCGGACCAGTACACCGTGTATGCCCTCGACCTGCCGGGGATGGGCTACTCCGAGATCGTGCCCGGTGCGTCGTACGACGAGCCGGCCATGCGTGCGGGCGTCAAGCGGCTCCTGACCGAACTCGACCTCCACGACGTGACCCTGGTCGGGGAGTCCATGGGGGCGGTGCTCGCCCTGACCACCGCGGCCGACCTGCCCGAGCGGGTCCGGCGCGTCGTCGCGGTGAACGCGTACGACTTCCGCGGCGGTATCGCCCGGTCCAGTCTTCTCGCCCGTGTGGTGGTCAGCGGTGTCCTCACTCCGGGGGTGGGCGCGGTGGTCGCCGGGGTGGAACCCAAGCCCGTCGTCCGCAGGATCCTGCAGGGCGGGCTGGTCGACAAGAGCGCGCTGCGGGAGGACTACCTCGACGAACTCCTCCAGGTGGGCCGCCGCCCCGGCTACCCGAGCGTCGCCCGGGCCGTGTACCAGAGCATGCCCAGCCTCATCGCCGCCCGCTCGCGCTACCCGGAGGTCAAGGCACCCGTCCACCTCGTCTACGGGGAGAAGGACTGGTCGCGGCCCTCGGACCGGCAGGCCGACAAGGAGCTGCTGCCGGCCGCCGATTTCACGCAGGTGCCGGGAGCAGGCCACTTCATCGCCTTGGAACGGCCCGACCTGCTGGCCGACCTGCTGAACGCGGTGGCGTGACCGCCCCGAAAGCGCTGTAGTCACCCCCGTTCGGGTGTAGTGCGGGACGTGGACCACGCTCGACCATGTGTCTGACAGCGTCGTCGCATGCAAAGGAGCAGCGCGTGGCGGAGATACGGATCGAGTTCGATGTTCCGGCGGAGATGCGTGACGGCACGGTGCTGCGCGCGGATGTCTACCGGCCCGGAGGTACGGGGCCGTGGCCGGTGTTGCTGGCCCGGCTGCCCTATGGCAAGCAGACCCCGATGATGGGCGTCGTACTCGATCCGCTGGCCGCGGCCAGGCGTGGCTTCATGGTGGTCATCCAGGACACCCGGGGTCGGTTCGCCTCCGAGGGCGAGTGGGAGCCGTGGACGTACGAGGGGAGCGACGGCTACGACACCGTGCGGTGGGCCGCCGCGCTGCCCGGTGCGAACGGTTCCGTCGGCATGATCGGCGGCAGCTACTTCGGCAACACCCAGTGGATGGCGGCGCTGTCGAAGCCGCCGGAGCTGAAGGCCATCGCGCCGATGATCACCTGGTCCGATCCGGAGGACGGTCTGTGGACGCGCGGCGGCGCGATCGAGCTCGGCATCACCGCGCCCTGGACGCTGATGCACGGCGCCGACACCCTGATGCGACGTCACCGCACCGACCTCGACGGACTCGTGAGCGGCGTCACCGGACTCGTACGGGACCTGGACGGTCTGGCGCGCGGCGGTTACGGGGAGCTGCCCGCCGGGCGGTTTCCCGCGTTCGCCCGGCACGATCTGCCTGAGCTGGGCTACGAGCGTTCCCGGCGGGAGCCCGAGTGGGCGCGGTCCTGTACTGTCGCGGGCCGCCACGACGAGGTCGACCTGCCCACCTTCCAACTCGGCGGCTGGTACGACATCTTCACCCAGGGCACGCTCGACAACTTCATCGCCATGCGCCGCGCCGGCCGGTCCGCCACGTTGATCATGGGCCCGTGGACCCACACCAACTGGCAGCACGTGGTCGGTGACGTCAACTTCGGATTCGCTGCGCACTCCGAGTTCATGGGCATGCGGGGACGCGTGCACGACCTGCAGTTCGACTGGTTCCAGCGCCTCCTCGGCGACGGCGGCGGCGAGGCTCCGGAGCCGGACACGGGCAAGGTGCTGCTGTTCGTCATGGGCGTCAACCAGTGGCGCGAGGAGACGGAATGGCCCCTGTCGCGGGCCGTGGACACCGACTTCCACCTGCGCGGCGACGGACGCCTGACCCCCGAGCCGCCGTCCACCGCCGAGCAGGCCGATCAGTACACCTACGACCCGATGGATCCGGTGCCCACCACCGGCGGCGCGCTCCTGATGACCGACGACTTCCGTCCCGGACCGCTGGACCAGGCGGCCGTGGAGGCGCGCGAGGACGTCCTGGTCTTCACCACCGAACCGCTCACCGAGGACGTCGAGGTGACCGGCCGGGTCCGGGCGGTGCTCTTCGCCGCCACCGACGGCCCCTCGACGGACTGGGTGGCCCGCCTGTGCGACGTCGACGAGAACGGCGTCTCGCGCAATGTGACCGACGGCATCGTGAGGGTGCGCGCGGCGACGCCGGGCGAGGCGGCCGAGCACGTCGTGGACCTGTGGTCGACCAGCATCGTCTTCAGGGCGGGTCACCGGATACGGGTTCAGGTCACCTCCAGCAACTTCCCCCGCTGGGACCGCAACCTCAACACGGGCGAGCCCGAGGAGAGCGCGACCACGGCCCGAACGGCCCGCCAGCAGGTTTTCCACGACCTCGCTCGACCGTCCCGCATCGTCCTGCCCGTGGTGCCTCCGGCCTGACCGGGAGCGAGGGGAGAGCCGGCCGATCCGTTGCTCCGGCGGGCAAGGGCGCCGAAGTAGCCATGTCGGCTCGGTCGAAGGGGGCAGGCATCCTGCGGCGGAGGCGATGACCTCCACCAGGGCGCCTGCCCCTCGGCAAATGCCGCGGTGAAGATTTCCTCGGTCAGCAGACCGACCACGTTCTGCCCGGCGGCCTGCGATGACGCGGCCGGATACGGAGATGGCGGCCATCTGGTCGAGTACGGCGCCGGGGGCCTGCCAAGGGGGTACGAGTGGCCCGCCTGCTCCGGGGACGTCCGGCGTGCCGCGTCAGGTCACGGTCGGCGACCATCTGCCAGCCGTCGGCGATCTGGTCGATCAGGGAGTCCAATTCCCGGCGGTGGCTCCGGGGTCGGGGGGAGCGTGTGGTTCCAGTTGCCGTGAAGTTGTCGCGGGCCAGCGCAAGAACGGCGACCTGCAAGGGGGCAGGGTGCTGCCCCGTGAGGTAGCGGCGATTGTCCGGCTCGGCTCGTACTCGCAGCGGCCTTGGTCGTGGCGCTGCCGGGTCTCCAGCGGGGCGGGGGAGTCCCAGGTCGGGTGCTTCCGCAGCTGCCGGCGGTAGTGGCAGGTCTCGATGACGCGTTGCCCCATGCGGGGATTGTCAATCGATCACCCTCCGGATAGTGATCCAGAGGGACGATCTTGCTGGTCAGGGGTGGTCCGGATGGATCGAAGCGGTCCCTTTTCCGAGCTGAGGGTGAACGGCGATGTCGACGGGGCGACTCGTGGCTGTCCCGTCGGGCGAACGCGCTACGGCATCGTGTGGTCGATGGGCGCCATCCGCTCGATCGACAGCCGGGTCAGCCGCATGGCCTCGATGAGTTCCTCGGTCCTCGCGGGGGTTGAGCCGGTCGATGGGGATCGAGCAGCTGATTGCGTCGATCGGGGGGTGGTGAACCGGAGTGAGAATCCGTAGCAGACGACGCCGACGAAGTTCTCCTCGTTGTCGGTGGCGTATCCGCGCTCGGCGGTGGCCCGCAGGTCCTTGATCAGAGCGTCGTGGTCGGTGTGGGTGTTCGGTGTGAGGGGCTTCAGCGTGTTGGGGACATGGTCGGCCAGGTCGGTGTCCTGTGGGCAGCGAGCCGCCGGCACGCGCGACTGCGAACACCAGCCCCGCACCTCCGAGTCGCGGGTGTACCGGACGATGACCGCAGTGATACCGCGTCGGCTGACCGGAGCGACCGCGAGGCGTGGACGGCCGTCCGCAACCCCGCCGCCCCCGACCTGGTCGTCGGCCACGCAGCCGCGGCGACCCCCGAGCAAGCCCGCGCGGCGGTCGCCGCCGCGGATGCCGCGTTCCCCGCCTGACCGCGATGCCCGCCCGTCGGCGAGCGGAGATCATCAGCGAGGCGCTCACCCTGCTCGACGGCAGTGAGGACGTTGTGACGCTCCGCCAGGAGGGTGCGCAGTCCCAGCGTTGGAGGCTGGCGGCGGTCAGTCCGGCGTTGCCCCTCGCCGATGACCACGCGTCGAAGTCCGTCGTCGTGGTTACTGTTCGGCGGCCTCTCGGGCGATCTGCTCGAACTGAGCGCCCATGGCCTCGCCGAGCGCCTGGGCGGCGGAGAGCGGGCGCACCATCACCGTGAACTCGTCGATCTTCCCGTCGTCGTCGAAGTGCAGGAAGTCGCATCCCTGGAGCTGCTTGCCGGCGACGGTGGCGGTGAAGACGAAGGCGTGATCGCGGCCGTCGGGGTTGGCGATCTCACGGATGTAGGTGAAGTCCTCGAAGACCCGGAGCACGCCGCGCAGGATCGCGGCGGTGATGGCCTTGCCCGGGTACGGCTTGAAGGTGACGGGGCTGGTGAAGACGACGTCGTCGGCCAGCAGAGCGGCCACGGCGTCCAGGTCGCGGCTCTCGACGGCCTTGCGGAAGGGATGCATGAGCCCACCTCTGATACTCAAAAATATGAATAGGTGCGGTAGAGAATAGAGGGGCTGTTATGGCTTGTCTACAGGGGAGGGGTGACTATCAGTCACGTTGTTGATTAATCTGTTAGCGTAGATCCATGGCGTTGCGGAACGCGGTGATGGCCGCGCTGTTGAAGGGCGAGGCGTCCGGGTACGACCTCGCGAAGGCATTCGATGCGACGGTAGCCAACTTCTGGATGTCGACGCCCCAGCAGCTCTACCGGGAGCTGGAGCGCATGGAGGCGGAAGGATTCGTCACGGCCCGCGTCGTCGAGCAGAAGCGCCGCCCCAACAAGCGGCTGTTCTCCTTGACGGAGGCCGGGCGGAAGGCCGTCCACGCCTACACCGCCGAGCCCTTGGGCAAACCGGCGGTGGTCCGGGACGAGTTGCTTGTCAAGGTGCAGTGCGTGGACGTGGGCGACATGGAAGCGGTCCGGACTGCCATCGCGGAGCGCATGCAGTGGGCCACCGCCAAGCTGGCCGGCTACGAGAGGCTCCGGCAGCGCCTGCTCGACGGGCGCTCTGAGGAGGCGTACTTCGCCGAGGCCGAGCGCATCGGCCCGTATCTCACCCTGCTGCGCGGGATGTCGTTCGAGCGGGAGAACCTCCAGTGGGGAGACATGGCGCTGCGCAGGCTCGAACAGCGCACAGCGGCACTGCGGGCCGACGGCTGACCGCGACGATCCCACCTGCACGATCGGTCAAGAAGAGGGGGTGGGGCGATCGTGCCCGACTCCACCCCTCACCGGTCGTCGGACTATGCCCGGGCGAGGAGCGGCTGCGGTTCCTCGTCGGCGGGAATGCGATGGAGTCCCTTGCGGTCGTAGAACCGGGTCACGCCGAAGCCGAAGAGGCCGGCGACCGCGAGTCCCACGCCCAGCATCACCCAGCCCCGGGTCAGACCCGCGTCGGCCTGGGCGTCGTAGTAAAGGATCGAGCGGACGGCGCCCGTGACCTGGCGCAGGGGCTCGAACTCGCCGAGGACGCGGTAGAAACCGGGGAGGGCTTGGAGAGGGACCGTGGCTCCGGACGTCGGTACCGCCATGGCGATGTAGAAGATCGTGATGAACAGCATCCCCGGCGTGCCGAACACAGCGAGCAGTCCGAGCCCGCCGATGCCGACAACCGCGATCGTGCACACGGAGAAGAGCCACAGCAGGGGCAGGTGAGAGGCGTCCATGCCCATGATGCCCACCGCACCGGCCAGGGCCAGGCTTCCCATGAGCAGGGACAGACCGATCATGAGCGTGCTACTGATGGCCAGGGTCTGGACGCGAGTCGCGCGCAGCAGCGGGTTGTGGACCCGCAGCGGGCCCATGTCGCTGTGGGTGTAGCCGAGGGCGTGGTCCACCTGGCCGCTGATGACGTTGGCGGCGAGCATGCCGCAGACGACGAGGACGAGGGAGTAGTAGAAGGCACTCAGACCGAGGCCGCTGTGCGAGTCGAGCGGATGCCCGTCCTCGATCTGCACCACGGCCGGGTCGGCCAGCAGCAGGCGCGCGGCAGCGGGCAGTTGGTCCTGCGCGGCCTCGGCCTGAGCGGTCAGCTGTTCACCCACCTGCGCGGAGGCCGACTGCGCGGCCGTCGTCGTGGCCTGCCGCGCCATGCTGGACCCCACGCTGCCGGCGGACTGGTTGGTCAGCACGGTGAGTGTCGGGCGGACGGGCTTGCCGGCCACCCCGGGGCCGGTGAGGGCGGCGACAGTGGCGGTGAAGTCGCGGGGCACGACGAGCGCGCCGAACAGCTTGCCCTTGCCCAGTTCCTCCTTCATCTCCTCCTCGTCCATCAGCTTCCAGTCGATCCTGTCTCCGCCCTGGGGCGACTTCTTGATCGACTGGGTGATCTGTGCACCGAGGTCGGTCTGCTTGCCACCGACCTTCGACCCCTCATCGGCGCTGACCAGGCCGACGGGCAGCTTGTGCAGGTGACCGGCAGGGTCGATGTTGGCGCCGACGTAGAACACCGTGAACAGCAGTGCCACGAAGCCCACGATGACGCCCTGGACGGTCCACAGACGCTTCGCGCGCAGGACGCGGAAGGGGTGGGCGTTACTCATTTCCAGCTCCGGTACGAGGAAGAGAGAAGTGCAGCAGGAGGAGCCGCCGGCGTCGTCGCGGGCGGAGCCTCATACGGCTGAGGAGGTGTCCCCGGTGGATGTGGCCACCGGAAGCAGGGCCGGCCGCTTGGCCTGGCGGCCGTCGCCGGAGGAGCGGCCACGCAGGCGGCGGCCGACCCAGGGGCCGAGGAAGGTGCCGGCCCAGCGCAGTTCGGCACCCACGGTCCTCCAGCCGGAGATGCCTGTCCTCTCGGCCGGAAGGGGGAGGGTCCATGTGTCGTCGCTGTCCGGCAGGCCGAGCGCATGGGCCACGGCAGCCGCGATGCGTGCGTGCCCCAGCGGGCCGGCGTGCAGCCGGTCAGCACTCCACAACCGCGGATCGGTCGCCGCCGCGTGCGCGGCCGTCTCCGCCACCACCACACCGTGGCGGTCGGCGGCCTCCCGGATGCGTGCGTTGAGTGCGAGAACACGGTGACCGATCGGGCGGGCCAACGGCGTGATACGGCCGACATCGGGAAACATGAGGGTCGCGACGGTGGCGCCCTGCGCGGTGAGGGCGGCGAACATCGCCTCGACATCGCCGGCCACCTCGTCGAGGTCGCAGCCCGGGCGCAACACGTCGTTGACCCCAGCCACCACGGTGGCGAGGTCGGGCCGCATCGCGAGAGCCGGAGCCAGCTGCTCGGCGCGCACCTGACCGGCCTTGCGGCCGCGCACCGCGAGGTTGGCGTAGCGCAGGCCGGGGCTGTGGCGGGCGACCTGCTCGGCGAGCCGGTCCGCCCAGCCCCGAAGACCACGGACGTCGTCGCCGTCCCCGAGCCCCTCGGTGTGACTGTCGCCCAGGGCGACATAGCGCAGATACCCGCTGCTCGACACGGGGCCGACCGCCTCTCGTCAACGCTGCTGATGGAAGTGGCACCGCCATCGCTAAACAACTAGGCACCTAGTCGCATTGTTGAATATGAGGATAGCTGCGGGCTCACCTTCCTGCAAAGTGACGCCGCTCGGGCAGGAGCTGAGGCCGTCGAGGGCGGTCCACCGCCGCAGTCCACCGCCTTGGTCCCGCGCCGACCTCACCGCCCATTCCCTCTTCAGGCCTGAGCACCGACCGCGGTCTGCGCCGGCACCTGAGCGCCCGGGTCGTCAACGGCAGCTCGGACTCCAGCGCGGCCAGCCGGGCCCGGACGCTCGCCGTGGGCCGCACGGCGGCGAGGGCCCGCCACACGTCGACGTCGTCCTCACCCCACGGCGCGTGTGCCCAGTCCGCCAGCAGGTCCGGGTCGCGGCCGGTGACCAACGCCGTCCGCAGCCCGTCGGCGATCAAGTGCCTGAGCCTGACCACCGCCGGTGCCTGCGAGGCCGGCAGCAACGGACCGGTGTATCCGCACGCCGCGGTGACCGCCCCGCTCTCCAGCCGCCGCTCCACGACGGCCAGGTCCGACTCGACCCGCACGGTCAGCCGGTACGGCCGCGACGACAGCAGCCCGGGCCCCCAGCACCCTGCGCAGCCGCGCCAGTTCGGCCCGCAGCGTCACCGGTGTCACCGATTCGTCCTCGTACAGCGCGCACAGCAGCTCGTCCCCGGTCAGACCCTCCGGGTGCCGGGACAGCAGCACCAGGATCTCGCTGTGCCGGCGGCTGAGCCTGACCCTGCGGCCGGCGCCGACCAGCAGCGCCTCGTCCCGGCCCAGTGCGCTCAGCTCAGACGTGTCAGAGGCGGGCCGCTGGGGGAGGAGCAGCGCCAGTTGCGACTCGGCGGCCCGCGCGACCGCCTGGACGAAGCCCAGGCTGTGCGGATGCGCGAGCCCGTCCCCGCCGGTGATGTCCACGGCCCCGAGTACCCGCCCGGTCCGCGGATCGTGCACCGGCGCCGCCGCGCAGGTCCACGGCTGCACCCGGCGGATGAAGTGTTCCGCCGCGAAAACCTGCACCGGCCGGTCCACCGCGACCGCGGTACCCGGCGCGTTCGTCCCGACAGCGGTCTCCGCCCACCGCGCGCCCGGCACGAAGTTCATCCACTCCGCCTGCCGCCGGGTCCTGGGATGACCCTCGACGCAGAGCAGCCTTCCGTGCTCGTCGCACACCGCGAGCAGATGCTCCCCGTCGGAGGCGAAGGTCCCCATCAGCTCACGGAACAGCGGCATGACCCGCGCCAACGGGTGCTCGGCCCGATACGAGCCGAGGTCCCCGTCGCTCAGTTCGACGCTCGCGGTCCCGTCGGGCCCGACACCGGCCCGCGCGGAACGCCGCCACGAGTCGGCCACCACCGGGCGCACCGGCCGCTGCACCGTGCCCGCCTCGGTGAACGTCTCGTGCGCGCGCCGCAGCAGCCGGACATGCTCGGCCGGGTCGGCCCCTGGTTCCAGGGCCACCCACGGATTGTCAACTCGGCCTCCCGGAACGCGACGCGGCTGCGACCCTCGTCACTCCGGGTGCGCGCGCAATCAACCTTCCCGACCGGCCTCACGGCCTCACCCGAACGGTGCACGGCTCACACGGCTTCGACCATGCGCAAGTAGCGCTGCCAGTCCCAGTACGCTCCCGGGTCGGTGTGGTCGCTGCCCGGCACCTCGTAGTGCCCGATGATGTGCGCGCGGTCCCTTGGGATGCCGTATCTCTCGCAGATCCCCGCCGTGAGCTTCGCGGACTCCTGGTACAGGGCCTCGGTGAAGTAGGCGGGCTTGTCCACCCATCCCTCGTGCTCGATGCCGATGCTGCTGGTGTTGTAGTCCCAGTTCCCGGCATGCCAGGCGATGTCCGCCTCCCGCACGCACTGCGCGATGTGCCCGTCGGCCGATCGCACGACATAGTGCGCGGACACCTTCTTCGCCGGGTTCTGGAAGATGCCCAGGGTGCCGGTGTAGGCGGTCTGCGTGACGTGGATGATCACCCGGTCCACCTGGTGGGACCAGGGGCGCTCCGCCGCCGTGAAGTTGGACGGGGTGGCCGGCTGCCACTCGGCGAACGGGTGGTCGACGGGTTGCGGGGCCGCCCCGGCCGGGGCTTCGGGAAGCAGCGCGTACGGTACGGCGGCCAGGACGGCCCCTTTCAGCAACCGCCGTCTGCCGAGCAGCGGTCTGGCGCGTTCCATGAATCACTGCCTTTCGTCTCAGCGGTGTTCAGTCGAGCAGGGCCACCGCGGTCTCACGGAGCCGGTCGTGTACTCCGCGGTGAGTCTCGCGCGCCGGCAGCCATTCCTTGCGGATCTTCGCCACGCAGGTGTAGTTGGTGTCGCACACGTTGGCCAACGGCGATTCCACCGCCTGGGTCGCGAACTGGTACGCGTCCAGTTCGCTGAACCCGTAGTCGCGCACCAGCCACTGCACGAGGTCGAGCTGGGATATCCGGAACGCGTCCTCCAGCGGGCGTGCCGAACCCGTCGAGATGATGTGGGTGTCCGACTCGATGCGCGGCCAGGGCGTGGCGAGCCCCTTGAGCAGCTCGACGATCACCACGGTGTTCATCGCGCACTCGACGGCGACCCCGCAGGTCTCTCCCTCGCCCTGGCGGGCATGCCCGTCGCCGAGGCTGAGCAGGGCGCCCTCCACATTGACCCCGAGGTAACAGGTGACACCCGCCCGCATCTCCGGTGTGTCCATGTTCCCGCCGTGCGCGTCGGGCACCAGCGCCGAACGCACCTCCAGATGGGCGGGAGCCACCCCCACGGTGCCGTGCATCGGGTCCATGGGCAGCTCGATCTCGATGTCACTGTCGCGCGCCCGGAACAGTGCCGTGCGCCGGGTCCGGTCCAACTGCCAGATCCACACGGTCTCCGGCAGCGGCGGCTGCAGCGTGGCGGTGGTGTGCGTCGAGGTGAGCGCGCCGAACAGGGGAACCGTGGTCGACGCGGCCCAGTCCCGGGCCGGTTCGATCGACACGAAGTGCACCGCGACCGTGTCACCCGGCTCCGCTCCCTCGATGTGGAAAGGGCCGGTCTGCGGATTCAGGAAGGGGAACTCGCACACCTCGGACACCAGGTCCTTCTCGGACCGCACCCGCCCCGCGAAGCAGTCCTCCGTGTACAGGTCGAGGACCGTGCCGGGTGCGATGCGGGCCACGGGCGGTGCGCCGCCGAACGTCCAGGCGTACTCGCCGGGTTCGGGCCGTACGGTCAGGATCCGGGGGTCGCTCATCGCTGTACAGCTCCGTTCTGTGCAGGTTCGGCGAGGTGGCCACGGGCGGTGTCGGCCATGCGTTCCGGAGGCCGCCGTACCGGCGCGATCAGCACCATGATCCCCACGTCACCCCCCGAATCCCGCCGTTCGAGGCCGCTGGGAGCCTCGCGTGAATCACGGTACGGTGCCTGCCGGTTGGGCAGGAGAGTGCTTGGTGTTTCGGTGGACAACCTTGGGGTTGTGGACAACTCCCTCACTCGATGGGGTGAGGCCACCTCGGCTCAGGCCCGTTCGCCCACGACCGCCGGGTCGTCCAGCACGGCCCGCACCACCGAGTGCGCGGCCCCCAGCAGCGGACCCTCCGAACCCAGGCGGGACACGGACACCGGGCAGGCCGGACCCGCCGTGCGCCGCGCCAGTTCGTCCCGCAGGGAGGGCAGCAGCCAGGGCGCGAGCCCGGCCAGCGCGCCGCCGAGCACCACGGCTTCGGGGTCCAGCAGATTGACCGCCCCGGTCAGCGCGATGCCGAGCGCCTCGCCGGCCTCGCGCAGGGCACCCCGTACGGCCTCGTCGCCCTCTGCGGCATGCTCCGCGAGCAGTCCGACTCGGTCCTCGCCCGACTCCAGGCCGGCCGCCCGCAACACCGCCTCCTCGCCGGCGTACTGCTCCAGGCAGCCGCGCCCGCCGCACGCACACCGGGGGCCGTCGGGGCGGACCGGCACATGGCCCAGCTCGCCCGCGAAACCGCGGGTGCCGCGCAGCAGTTGCCCGTCAACCACGAGCGCCGCGCCGATGCCGATCTCCGCCGAGACGTGCAGGAAGTCGTGGGGGGTGGCGTCGCCCAGCCAGAGTTCGGCCAGCGCGCCGAAGTTGGCCTCGTTGCCCACGGTCAGCGGGAAGTCCTCGGGCAGCAGGGTGCCCAGGTCCGTGTCGTGCCAGTCGAGGTTCGGGGCCCGGACGACGGTCCGGGCGTCACGCGCCACCAGACCGGGCACCGCCACCGCGAGCCCCGCGGGCCACAGGCCTTCGGCCTCTGCCTCGGCCACCACCTGCTGTACGAGGGAGGTGAGTTCCGCGATCACCGGCTCGGGGGAGCGGCCTCTGTTCGCGGCGTACCGCACCACCCGCGAGCGCACCTGTCCGCGCAGATCGACCGCGCAGACCGCGAGGTGGTCCACGCCGACCTCGGCGCCTATCCCGGCCGGCCCCCGCCCGCTGACGGCGAGCGCGGAGCCCGGCCTGCCCACCCGGCCGGGACGCTCGGGACCCAGCTCCTCGATCAGCCCCGAACGTATGAGCTCGTCGACGAGGGTCGACACCGCGGCCCGGGTCAGCCCGATGCGCGAGGCGACCGCGGCACGCGACAACGGTCCCTCGGCACTCACGGCGTGCATGACCCGGGCCAGGTTGCGGCGGCGCATGCCCTGCTGGGTGTCGGGCAGGCCACGCCCCGGACCCGCCGGGTGGGCGTCGTGCAGCGGTGCGGTCATGCCTCCCTCACCCCTCAGAGGTCCCCCGCTCCAGCAGCGGAGCAGCGTCGGAGAGTACCCCGGCGATCCTGGCCAGCGTCTCGTCGTCCCGCTCCACGGCCTCCAGAACCGGCCCGGCGGCGGTGTTCCAGCGCCGGGCGACCGCGCCCGGGTCCTCGCCGGTGAGCAGTCCGGCGGCCTGCGCGGCGGCGCCGAGCGCCACCAGTTCCTTGGCCTCGGGCACCTGGACGGGGCGCCCCGAGAGTCGCCGTACGGTCTGCTGCCAGGCGGTGCCCTGCGCGCCGCCGCCGATGAGCAGCAGGGGCGTCGAACGATCCGCGTCCTGGTCCAGCACCAGGTCCAGCGCTCCCAGCAGGGCCTGTACGGCGCCGTCGTAGGCCGCCTGGAGGAGCTGGCCGCCGGTGGTGTCGTGGCGAAGGCCGTGCAGTACCCCGGAGGCGTTCGGCAGGTTCGGTGTCCGCTCGCCGTCCAGGTAGGGCAGCAGGGTGACCCCCGAGACCGGCTCGACGGCCTCGCGGTCCAGGCCCAGCAGCGCCGCGACGCGGTCCACGGCGAGCGTGCAGTTCAGGGTGCAGGCCAGCGGCAGCCAGTCTCCGTGGGCGTCGGCGAAGCCCGCCACCGTGCCGGTCGGGTCGGTGGGGCGGTGCTTCGAGACGGCGTACACCGTGCCCGAGGTGCCCAGGCTCATCACCGGCGTACCGGGGCGCAGCCCGAGGCCGAGCGCGGCCGCGGCGTTGTCGCCGGTGCCGGGGGCGACCAGGGTGCCCTTGGAGAACGGCAGGTCATGGCCGTCGCGCACGGTGCCGGCCACCTCGCCGGGCCGGACCACGCGGGGGAGCAGAGCGGGGTCGAGTCCCACGCGCGCGAGGATCTCGTCGTCGTACGACTCCGTCGCCGACGCCCACCAGCCGGTGCCGGAGGCGTCGCCCCGGTCCGTCGTGCCCTCGCCGGTGAGGCGCTCGGTGAGGTAGTCGTGCGGAAGACGCACGGCTTTCGTGGCGCGCAGGGCCTCCGGCTCGTGCTCGGCGAGCCAGGCCCACTTCGTGACCGTGAAGGAGGCGCCCGGCACGCTGCCGGTCCGCTCCGCCCAGGCCTTCGGGCCGCCCAGTTCCTCGATCAGTCGCCGAGCCTGGGGCGCTGAGCGCACGTCGTTCCACAGGAGGGCCGGCCGCACCGGCTCGCCCTGTGCGTCGAGCGTGACGAGGCCGTGCTGCTGTCCCCCGATCGACACCGCGGCGGCTTCGCGGGCCGCGTCCCCGCATTGGCGCAGCGCCTCGGACAGCGCGTCCCACCACTGGCGGGGGTCGCTCTCACGGCCGGCCCCGGAGGACACGGTGTGCGGCGCCTGGCCCCGCGCGACGACCCGGCCGGTGGCCGCGTCGACCACCAGCGCCTTGGTGGACTGGGTGGACGTGTCCACGCCGACGACGAGCGGACCCTCGGCTGCTGACATCGGGCTCTCCCTTTTTGCGGCTCTTGACCGTGATGCGGCTCGTGACCTTGATGTGCCTCATGTCTCCACCCGGAGACACCTTGTCTCTTCCCGGAGGCGTGTGTGCATACTAATTTGTAAACCGCCATGACGAAATAGTCCGCAGCAGCAAGGAGCCGCGTCATGAACTACCAGCCCACCCCCGAGGACAGGTTCACCTTCGGCCTGTGGACCGTCGGCTGGCAGGGAAGGGACCCGTTCGGCGACGCCACCCGACGTGCCCTCGACCCGGTCGAGACGGTGCAGCGCCTGGCCGAGCTCGGCGCCCACGGCGTGACCTTCCACGACGACGACCTGATCCCCTTCGGATCGTCCGACAGTGCGCGCGAGGGTCACATCAAGCGCTTCCGTGAGGCCCTGGACGCGACCGGCATGAAGGTGCCGATGGCGACCACCAACCTCTTCACGCATCCCGTCTTCAAGGACGGCGCGTTCACCGCGAACGACCGCGACGTGCGCCGTTACGCGCTGCGCAAGACGATCCGCAACATCGACCTGGCGGTCGAGCTCGGCGCCGAGACCTACGTCGCCTGGGGTGGCCGCGAGGGCGCCGAGTCCGGTGGCGCCAAGGACGTGCGGGTCGCTCTCGACCGCATGAAGGAGGCTTTCGACCTCCTGGGCGAGTACGTCACCGAGCAGGGCTACGACCTGAAGTTCGCGATCGAGCCCAAGCCGAACGAGCCGCGCGGCGACATCCTGCTGCCCACCGTCGGGCACGCCCTGGCGTTCATCGAGCGACTGGAACGCCCCGAGCTGTACGGCGTGAACCCCGAGGTCGGCCACGAGCAGATGGCCGGGCTGAACTTCCCGCACGGCATCGCGCAGGCCCTGTGGGCGGGCAAGCTCTTCCACATCGACCTCAACGGCCAGTCCGGCATCAAGTACGACCAGGACCTTCGCTTCGGCGCGGGCGACCTGCGGGCCGCCTTCTGGCTCGTCGACCTCCTGGAGAGCGCCGGCTACGCCGGCCCCAAGCACTTCGACTTCAAGCCGCCGCGCACCGAGGACCTCGACGGTGTGTGGGCGTCGGCCGCGGGCTGCATGCGCAACTACCTCATCCTCAAGGAGCGTGCGGCCGCCTTCCGCGCAGACCCGCAGGTCCAGGAGGCGCTGCGTGCCTCGCGTCTGGACGAGCTGGCGCAGCAGACGGCGGCGGACGGCCTGAAGTCGCTGCTCGCGGACCGCAGTGCCTTCGAGGACTTCGACGTGGAGGCGGCCGCTGCGCGTGGCATGGCCTTCGAGCAGCTCGACCAGCTCGCCATGGACCACCTCCTGGGTGCGCGCGGCTGAATGAGCCCCACACGCGTGTGCCGTCGGCCGTGAGTGGCCTCCGCCGACGGCACGCGCGCGTGCGGACTTGCAGCGACCCTCACGCGGAATGTGCCGGAATCATGCGATCCACGGCATGGGGGCGTATCAACTTCCGCGCGGGGGTCGCCCCGTGACCGGTTCGAGGCGACTCTGGACGGTATGGCCATGCCGCCGGTACCGCCCCAGCCGCCCGGACCGCCGGGTGACACACCGCCTCCGGGCGGTGGCTTCGGACCACCCCCTGACGACTTCGGGCGCAACGGTCCGAACCCGTACGGGGGTCTGCCGTCGACTCAGAAGACGGGTCCGGTCGGCGACCCCGGGCCGAGCGGTCAGAGAAGGCGCCGGAGCCCGTTGTTCGCCCTGCTCGCCGTGATCGCGGCGGCCGTGGCCGTCGCCCTCGTGGTGGTCTTCATGGCCTCGGGGAACGACGACTCGCCGGACAAGGACCCGGCCCCGGCGACCAGTACGAGCGGTTCTCCCAAGCCGTCGTTCAGCCTGCCCACGCGGCTTCCCAGCGAGTTGCCCAGCGAGCTCCCGTCGCAGTTCCCGAGCGACATCCCCAGCGAGTTCCCGAGTGACCTGGAGTCGTTGCTGCCGTCTCTGATCGGGTGAGTCAGAGGCGGTGCGGCAGCCGGACGTACGACACCGTCGTCTCCACCCCGCTGTCGACCAGTCGGCCGTCGGCGTCGAAGGCGCCCGCGGCCCGCCGGGCAGGGGTCACTGCCGATGCCGCCGAGGTGCACCCCGCGGTCGTCGGCCACCGTGCCCGGCGTGAGCCTGTTGCTGAACGCGCCCAGCGGGGTGTCGCCGAGCGTCGCTGTCCGGACGACACGCGCCTCGCCCGACGGGGCACCCATGACCGGCCCCGCCCCGATCAGGGCGAGGGATACACCCGCCGCTGCGGTGCGCCTGGCGGGGCGTCGGCCGTCGGCATGCGGGGACATGGGGCCTCCTGGAGACCAAGTACGGTGACAGCGGCCACATTTGGGCCCCGCTCGAAACGCCGTACGACCCAAGGGTGAGCGTGTGGCGTCGGCCCGGCATCGCGGCACACGTGCGCGTGCCGCGTGCTCAGCCGGGCGAGCTGCGGGGTGGCCGGTGCGGTCCCAATCCTTGGAGTACATCGCCGAGTTCGTCCGCCGTAAGCGCGGGGGACGGGAGGGGTGCGACGGCCGGCGAGGCGCGCAGACCGTCGAGGAGCAGGGCGAGAGGACGACGCCAGGCTTCGGGGCCGACGGCCGTGGCGAGGGAGGGGACGGCCCGGCCGAGCGCGGCGAGCGCGAAGAGGACGTCCTCTGTCGTGACGTCCGCCCGGATGCTTCCCGCCTTACACCCACGGCGCAGGAGCAGTTCCATCGTCGCCCGGTTGTGGGCGTGCACGGCCTGCAATGACTCGACGCCCTCGAGGTGCGTCGTCATCAGGTCGTTCGTACCGCGATCGGTCGCCAGGACGGCGAACACCGCTTCCATGTAGCCGACGAGTCCCTCCCAGGGATCCGCGGCGGCCCGGGCCTGCTCGCCCGCGGCCATGGTGCCCGTCAGCGGGTCGCGGAAGACCGCGTCGACCAGGGCGGCACGGCTCGGAAAATGCCGGTAGAGCGTGGCGTTTCCCACCCCCGCCCGGCGCGCGATGACGTCCAGGGGTGCCTCCAACCCCTGCTCCGTGAACACCTCGTGAGCGGCCTCGACCAGCAACTCCCGGTTGCCTCGCGCATCGCGACGCCGTACCGGCGCCGTCGCTATCGGCGGGGGCGGCCTCGTCGGCGGAGCCTGGATGACGGGAGTTCTCGCGGGCCTGTGCGACGCCGGTGTCGACCCGGCCCGCGCGGATGTCGTCATCGGGACCTCGGCCGGTGCGATCTTCGGTTCGCGTCTCCTCGCGGGCGAGACCGCGCGCGAGCTGTACGAACGCCAACTGGCCCGCGCCGACCGGGTGGGCCTCGCTGTGACGTCTGCTCAGACGCTTCGCTTTCTGTGGGCCGCGCTGGGCTCCCGCGATCCGGAGCGTTCCGTGCTGCGCCTCGGGCGAGCGGCGCTGAAGGCCCGCACGGGTCCTGAGTCCGATGTGTACGACGCCCTGCGTCCACTGCTGCGGAGCGTGGGGGACTGGCCCGACCGCGCACTGCGGATCACCGCCGTCGACGCCCTCTCCGGGCAACTGACGGCCTTCGACGCCGACTCGGGCGTCACGCTCCTCGAAGCCGTCGTCGCAAGCTGCGCTGTACCCGTGGTCTGGCCCGCGATCACCTTGGCCGGGCGCCGCTGGATGGACGGGGGCAGCCGTTCCACGGCCAACATCCACCTCGCGCGTGGCCGTCACCACGTCCTGGCCATCGCCCCGATCCCCGCCGCCGTGGGTCCTCATCCCGCTGCCGAACAGCAGGCGGCCGTCCTCGCCGCCGAAGGCGCCCACGTCACCCTCGTGACGCCGGACCGCTCCGCACGCCGGGCCATGGGCCGCGACTTGACGTCCGACGCGCGCCGCCCCGCGGCCGCCCGGGCCGGCCACGCCCAGGCGACGGCCCTCGCGGCCTCGGTGCACCCGCTCTGGCGCGCCGAGCGGTGAAGGCCGGGCGGGGACGCCGTAAGCCTGACGACCGCTACCGAAAGGAACCACCGTGCCCGGGCCCACGCTCGAGGAGCTGACCCCGGACGGCCATGACTTGGCCTCGAACCCGTACCCCGTCTACGCCGCGCTGCGGGCCAAGGGCGCAGTGCACCGCGTCCTCGTGCCCGGAAGCGGTGAGAGCTGGCTCGTCGTCGCCCATGACGCGGCGCGAGCCGCGCTGACCGACCCGCGCCTGCGCAACGACATCCGGCATTCCTCGTCCTGGCGGAGCGACGGCGGACACGCCGTCGGCCGCAACATGCTCCAGAGCGACCCTCCGCAGCACACCCGGCTGCGTCGACTGGTGGCGTCTCACTTCACGGCAGGGAGGATCACCGCACTGCGACCCGGCATCGAAGCCACAGCCCTCGAACTCCTGGACGCGCTGCCGGAGCGGGGAACGGCGGACCTGGTCGCCAGGTACGCGCTGCCGCTGCCCGTCACGGTGATCTGTGACCTTCTGGAGGTGCCCGCGGCCGACCGCGCGGTGTTCCACGCCTGGGCCGACGAACTCGTCATGCCCACCTCGGCCGAGACGGCGACCGCCGCCGCAGCCTCACTGACCGAGTACCTCGCCGGTCTGCTCGCCCGAGGACGCGATCGGCGCGCGACAGGTCTGCTCGGCGACCTCGTGGCAGCCTCGGACCTCACCTCCGAAGAACTCCTCGGCCTGGCGTTCCTGCTCCTCGTCGCCGGCCACGAGACGACCGTCGACCTGATCTCCGGAACCGTCCACGCGCTGCTGGCCCACCCGGACCAACTCGCCCTGCTCCGCGCCGACCCGGACCTCACCGGCCCGGCCGTCGAGGAATCCCTGCGCTACAACTCACCCGTCCACGCCTCCGCGTTCCGCTACGCGGCCGAGCCGCTCGACATCGACGGCACCCGGATCCAGGCGGGCGACTCCGTGCAGGTCTCGCTCGCCGCGGCCTCCCGCGATCCGCTGCGTTTTCCCGATCCCGACCGCTTCGACCTACGGCGTCCCACGCGCGCACCTGGCATTCGGCCACGGCCCGCACCGCTGCCTGGGCGCTCCGCCGGCCCGCGCGGAGGCGGCCGTCGCTCTGCGCCTGCTGCTGCGCCACCGGCCCGCTCTCGCCTTCGCGACCGACCCGGGCACGTTGACCTGGCGCAGCAGCACACTCCTGAGGGGCCTGGCCGAACTACCGCTGCGGTTCGGCTGAGAAGAGCTCCGCCGAGGACAGAGCCGTCGCCGGATCCAGGGCCGCCGGGCCCGCGAGTATCCAGCGTTCCCCCTCCTGCCGGTACGGCCACCACCGCCCGTCCCGCCCCAGGCGCACCTGGGCCGGTGCGTCGACGGCCGTCCACCGGTTGCCCTCTGCCCTGAGCGACGGCCGTTCGTCCTCGTCCCAGGCCGAGTCCAGAGCGGCACGCGCGCGTGCGAGTGTGTCGCCCGAGGGCGCCCATTCCTCCTCCAGCACCGACAGCGCTTCCGCACCACCGAGCCGCCACGCGCGCGTGGCGTCCGCCAGCGAGTGCGTATCACGGCCCGATCCGTTGGCGAGCCGTTCGGTCAGTGCCGGGTCGGGCGCGCCGACGGCGAGACGCACGGCGTCCTGAGCGGCCGTCAGCCCGGGTACGACGGCCGGCTGTTCGGACGGTCGCCGGAGAGCCTCCGCGAGCAGGCGATGAGCCTCTACGGCAGTCCGAGCGGCCAGATGACGGACGGCGACCGGGTCGACTCCCGGTCCGGGCGGGGCTTCGGTGTCCAGCGAGGGCGGCGAGCCGGGCTTCTCGGGCATCTCGGCGGTCTCGGGCAGGGGCGGCAGGATGTCGCCTGCCGCATACGCCTCGGCGGCGTCCACCCCTTCCGGTTCGGGAGCTTCCTCCACGGGCGCGGCGCTGCGGTCCTGGAGGTCCTCGATGAGGGCGAGTTCGCCGCGACCGCGCATCAGCAGCAGGACGAAGGGGTCCTGGTCCAGCAGCCGGGCCACCTGATAGCAGAGAGCTGCCGTATGCCCGCAGTGGTCCCAGGCGCCGCAGTCGCACTCCGGTTCCAGATCGCCCAGCCCCGGCAGGAGTTCGATGCCTGCGGACGCCGCGTCCTCGACCAGATGCGGCGGCATCTCACGGTCCAGCAGGGCCGCGACGTGACCGGCCCGCTCGACGGCCATGTCGAGGAGGCGGTCCCACTGCTCGGCCGACAGTTCGGCCAGCAGAACGTCGGCGCGGTGCGTGGTGCGATCATGGTCCTGGACGACGGCCGTGATGCGCCCGGGACGTACCGAGACCGCGCCCACAGCGCCCGCGCGTGCGATCCTGCGGCCCGTCTTCACCTGCCGTGAGTCCAACGCGGCGTCCTCCAGTGCCCGCAGCCAGGCCTGGCCCCACCACGTCTGTGCGAAACCCTGCCCGTGCGCGGGCGGCAGCGCCGCGAACGTGCGCTCCGTGTCACCGTCGTGTCCGGTCATCGTGCACCCCCTCGAAGCTCGACCAGATCGGCCAGCTCCGCGTTCGTCAGCTCGGTCAGTGCCGCCTCGCCGGAACCGAGTACCGCGTCGGCCAACTCCCGCTTGCGGTGCAGCATGTCGGCGATGCGGTCCTCGACGGTCCCCTCGGCGATCAGTCGGTGCACCTGCACGGGCCGCGTCTGGCCGATGCGGTACGCGCGGTCCGTGGCCTGCGCCTCGACGGCCGGGTTCCACCAGCGGTCGTAGTGCACGACGTGCTCGGCCCGGGTGAGGTTCAGACCGGTGCCGGCCGCCTTCAACGACAGCAGGAACACGGGCACCTCACCCTCCTGGAACCGCCGCACCATCGCTTCACGCCGGGCGACCGGTGTCCCTCCGTGCAGGAACTGCGACGGCAGGCCACGCGCCGCGAGGTGCTCCTCGATGAGACGGGCCATGCGCACGTACTGCGTGAACACCAGGACGCTCGCTCCTTCGGCGACGATGGTGTCGAGGAGCTCGTCCAGCAGTTCCAGCTTTCCGGAACGGCCGACGATCCTCGGCTGCTCCTCCTTGAGGAACTGTGCCGGGTGGTTGCAGATCTGCTTCAGCCCGGTCAGCAGCTTCACGATCAGCCCGCGCCGCACCATGCTGTCCGCCGCGGAGATCTCGGCCAGGGTCTCGCGCACCACTGCCTCGTACAGGCCGGCCTGTTCCTGGGTGAGCGACACGGCACGGTCGGTCTCGGTCTTCGGCGGCAGCTCCGGGGCGATTCCAGGGTCCGACTTGCGGCGCCGCAGCAGGAAGGGGCGCACCAGCCGGGCGAGACGTTCCGCGGCGGCCGGGTCCTGACCGCTCTCGATGGCCTGCGCGTACCGGGCGCGGAAGGCGCCGAGGCGGCCCAGCAGGCCGGGAGTCGTCCAGTCGAGGATCGCCCACAGCTCCGACAGGTTGTTCTCCACCGGCGTTCCTGTGAGCGCCACGCGCGCGCGTGCCCCGATCGAGCGCAGTTCGCGGGCGGTCGCCGAGTACGGGTTCTTCACATGCTGCGCCTCGTCCGCCACGACCATCCCCCACGCGGATTCGGCGAGCCGGGGCGCGTCCAGGCGCATCGTGCCGTACGTGGTGAGCACGAACTCCCCGTCGACCAGGCCGTCGAGCTCCCGCCGCGGACCGTGGAAACGGCGCACCCGTGTACCCGGTGCGAACTTCTCGATCTCGCGCTGCCAGTTGCCCATCAGGGACGTCGGGCACACCACGAGGGTGGGGCCGCTGGTGGCTGTGTCGGTCTGCCGGTGCAGATGCAGCGCGATCAAGGTGATCGTCTTGCCGAGTCCCATGTCGTCGGCGAGACAGCAGCCGAGTCCTGAGGACGTCATACGGGCCAGCCAGTTCAGGCCCCGGCGCTGGTAGTCCCTGAGGGGTGCGGCGAGCGCGGCGGGTTGAGGGACCGGCTCCTGCGCCTCCGGGTCCGCCAGCCGGTCCCGCAGCGCCGCCAGCCACCCGGTGGGCTGCACCTCGACCCTGCCGCCGTCGACCTCGGCCGAGCCCGTCAGAGCGGCGCTCAGCGCGTCGACGGGAGTCACCTTGCGGTCCCGCCGGGCACGGGCCCGGCGCACTTCGTGCGGGTCGACCAGCACCCACTGGTCACGCAGCCGCACCACAGGCCGGTTCGCCTCGGCCAGCCGGTCCAGCTCCTCGCGCGTGAGCTGCTGGTCGCCCAGCGCGAACCACCAGTCGAATGCGAGCAGCGCGTCGGCGGACAGGAACGACGGAGTGCCCGACCCGATCCGGTCGCCGTCGTCCGGCGGACCGACCATCGCGCGCGTGGTGAGCTTTCTGGTCAGCTCCTTCGGCCAGTGCACCTCGACGCCCAGGTCGGAGAGACTGCGCGCGCCCGCCCCGAGCAGATCGGTGATCTCGTCGTCGGCGAGTTCGACCGCGTCCGGGACGGTGGCCGAGAGCAGGGGGTTGAGCGGGGGCCACGCGCGTGCGGCCCTGCGGAGCGCGAGCAGGCAGTCCATCTGCGTGTGGGGGCCGAAGGACGTGGAACCGGCCCATACGTCGGCGGCGTCCGCGACGGTCGTCGGATCGCTCACGCTGTGCACTTGGAGAACGGCCCGGAAGGAGGGCGTCTCACCCGTGGCCAGGCCGTGCACCTCGATGCGCAACGAGACTCGTACGCCCGCGTCGTGGCCCGCGGCGACATCCGCCGCCCACGCGCGCTGCTCGGGCAGGTGTTGCGGTTCCTGGGCTGCGTAGGCGGGTCCGCCCGTCACGAGGGGCGCCGCGGGGGAGCGGGGCAGGGTGTCGGCGACCGCGTCCAGGAAGGTGCGCACCAGCCGTTCGGGGTCGGGCAGCCGGAGCGGCTCGACAGAGCTCAGGGGTACGGCGTGCGCCTCGGGCGGCATCGCCGCGGCGAGTCGCCGGACACGCTCGACGTCGGCCGCTCCCAGGGGACCCATGCGCCAGGCGTCGTGGTCGGCGAGGGACAGCCCGGGCAGCAGCAGCCCACGGGCCGCGCACTGCAGGGCCAGCACGGCGGCGGCACCCCAGAAGAGGGTCGCCCGGTGCCCGTGCGCCGTGGCGCGCGCACGCGTGAGGACCGGCAGGGCGGCGCGGACCGGCAGCAGCACCGCGGGCAGGCTCACCAGATCCACACCGTCGTTGCCGGGCACCACGAACGTCAGATCCTCGACCGTCCCCGCCGCGACAGCGGGAGGTGGAGCGCCGTCGGGCCGCCAAAAGGCCACACTGCCCATGCGGGCCGGGTCGCCGGGCACGAACACGGCACAACACAACGCCAGTTCGGAGATCTCGGACGGTGATGTCGCAGGGAACCTCTGGACAGAGATCGCGGAACTCCTCAAACTTGACTACGCCGACGGAGTCGTCGAGGGTACCTCACCTCTCGGGCCCACTGGAGTGTGGCCTGCATCACGTTCGCTCCATGGTGTTGTCAACCCCCCTGTGCGGCCGGTGTTGCCCCCCGCATGTAAACGGGGGGTTGCCGCATGGTCGCGACCGGTCACCGGTCCGTACGTTTCCTCAGGTCAGCACGTTTCCTGAGAGATCCGGAGCCCGGACATGCCGCAGAGCACCGCAACCGTCGCACCCCACCCGCGCGGTACGTCCGGCTCCCCGCCCGGCGGAAGCGAATTCACACCCCTCCTGCGCGCAGTGAAGGGCCAGGGCCTCCTGGACCGCCGCCACGGCTGGTACGCCAGGGCCATCGCCGTCAACGCACTCGCCCTCACCGGTCTCGTCACCGCGGTCGCCCTGTCCGGCGACTCCTGGCGCACCCTGCTGCTGGCCCCGCTCCTCGCCGTGTTCTCCGCCCGGACCGCCTTCATAGGCCACGACGCGGGCCACGCGCAGATCACCGGCGGCAAGGCGGCCGGTCGCGCCATCGGTCTTGTCCACGGCAATCTCCTGCTCGGGATGAGCTACTCCTGGTGGAACCACAAGCACAACCGCCACCACGCCAACCCCAACCACATCGACAAGGACCCCGACGTCGCCGCGGACGTCCTCGTCTTCACCGGCGAGCAGGCCAAGGGGCGCACCGGCTTCAGGCGCTGGCTCACCCGCCGTCAGGCATGGCTGTTCTTCCCGCTCACCCTCCTCGAAGGCGTCGCCCTGAAGGTCCAGGGCTTCCGGGACCTGCGCCGACAGGCGCCGGGGGAGCGTGCCGTGGAGGGCGCCCTCCTGGTGGGCCATCTCGCCGCCTACGCCACGCTGCTGCTGACCACCATGTCCCCCGGCAGGGCGCTGGTCTTCGCGGCGATCCACCAGGCGCTGTTCGGCCTGCACCTCGGGATGGCCTTCGCCCCCAACCACAAGGGCATGCAAATGCCGGACCCGGACGGCGAGTCCTGGGGCCACCTGCGCCGCCAGGTGCTCACCTCCCGCAACATCCGCGGCGGCACCCTCACCGACTGGTTCCTCGGCGGCCTCAACTACCAGATCGAGCACCATCTCTTCCCCAGCATGCCCCGGCCCCATCTGCGTCTCGCACAGCCGATGGTGCGCGCCCACTGCCGGGATCTGGGTATCCCCTACACGGAGACCGGACTCGTCGACTCCTACCGACAGGCCCTGAGCCACATGCACGAGGTGGGCGAGCCACTGCGGGCGGACCGCTAGGAAGCGCGCGCATCCGGGGCCTCTCAGGGCGAGGTCTCAGGGATGTCTCAGGGTCGCGGTTCGGAACTGCAGGAGGCGCGGACCCGTTTTTCTGGACAGAGAGCGGCAACCGCCGCGAAGGAGGCGACGCACATGTCGAAGAACGCGAAGATCGCCGCAGGGGGAGTCGCGGTCGGGCTGCTCCTGCTGTTCTGGCTGCCCTGGTGGGCCTCGGTCCTGATCATCCTGGGAGTCCCGGCCGCCGCATACCTGACACTGGACCCCTCGCAGCGGCGCCGACTGCGCCGCGTCACCCGCAAGGAAATCGGCCGCTGACGCACCCGCACCGGCCGGGAGCACGACGGGCCCGGACGGTGCGGCGCGGCGGCTCAACTGGGACGTACGGCCATCTTGTCGAGCGCTTCCAGCAGCCCCGGCAGCTCCGGGCCCCGGCCCACCGGCAGGACCTCTCCGGGCTCGTCGTCGAGCAGCACGAACGCGATGTCGTCGGTCCTGGCCACCAGTGACCAGCCGGGACCGTCGGCACGCAGTGTGCGCGCGTCGCCCGACGCGAAGGACGACCGGACCCGCCCGAGGGGCGGCGGCGAATCCACGTAGGCGCGGGCCTCCGCGAGGACACGCCGGACGCCGTTGTGGCCCTTGCGAACCTCCTTCCCGGTCCCGCCCGAGGTCCCCGTAGTCTTGTCTCCCGCAGCCTCTTCTCCCGAGCTCTCGTTGGCCGAGCCCTCGTCGCCCGTGGCCTTGTCCTCCGGGGCATCGCGGTCCGCGGCCTCGTCGTCGGTGACCTTGCCGGCCACGGCCTTGTCACCGCCGGTGGACCCGCCGTTCGGGCTCGTGAAGGCCGCGTCGTCGATCTGCTCCCGCCACATCGCCCACTGCAGCGCGATCTCATCGGCGCCCAGCCGCCGCTGGGCGGATCCCCATGTCGAGGTGTCCGGCGGCGTCAGCGGCGGGCCGTCGGCGGTCTCGGGATCGGGGTCGTGCGGCGCCGGCACACCGGGCGCGGCGACGGCGACCGCGAGCGGCCAGCCGGGCAGCGCGGCCACGACCGTGCGCTCGTCGGGCGACAGGTCGTACTCCATGCCGCAGTCCCAGGACGCGATGGCGACGGCGACCAGCGAGACGTCGTCGATGACGACCGTCCATCGGGCGCCGCCGCCGTCCTGACCGAGTACCAGGCCGTAGCCGTCGGCCAGCGGTGCCAGACCGAGCGCCGCGCAGGCCTCCGGATAGTCGTCGCCCAGCACGCTCGGGAACTTCGCCGGCGTCAGCAGCACCGCCGTCAGCACATAGAGCGCGTCGTCCGCAGCGGCGACGGCGTCCTCGTCCGTCCCGGCCATCCCAGCCTCCCCATCGGTTCGTCCAACGGCGCGCACCCTAGTGTGCGCGGAAGGCTCTTGTCACGACTCCCAAGCACACCCGGAGCTGCAGTTTTCCGGCTGGACGGGGCGAATCGACCATCCTTGCCGACCGGTCAGACCGCCGGCAGCCCGAGGAGCGCACGTGCCACGGTACGCGGCGACTCGTCGCGCTCCCGCGCGAGGGCGATGACGGCCCGGCACGCGAGCTCGTTGACCCCGAACGACAGTGCCTCCGGCGATACCCAGGCCGAGGCCTCGTCGATCCGGTCGTGATCGTCCTCCGCGCAGGCCGAGACGTACGCGGCGGCGGCCTCGAACAGATTGTGCGCGCGGGCCTCCCGGTCGGCGGGCGCCTCGGCGCGCAACGCATTGACGAATCTGGCGCTGGACTTGCGGATACTGCCCCACATGCCGACTACCTTCCCCCTGAGAGACGTGGTCCTGTGAGAGATGTGGTCCTGCCGAACGTGCATCCTCTGCTACTCAACGTAGTGTTGGAGCCCTGGCCGCAGAAGAGGGACGGGCGGCGAAGCCTCAGTCCGCTCGTCGGCCGCCGCCCGTTGCGGCGCACACGGATCATCGATGGAGCCGACGGCCCGGGGCGGTCGTACACGTGACTCCCGGAAGGGCCGGAAAACGGTCAACCAACTTTGCGGGGCGGGATACTTGTGTCTTCTCACGACATGGCTACCAGGGGAGTGGTGACGTGAACTCTGCCGGAGAGAAGGGCCGTTGGGGCGCGGGCGACGTCCGGGGCGGTCGACACGCCGTCGTCGTGGGCGGGAGCCTCGCAGGGCTTCTCGCGGCACACGTCCTGGCCGGGCACGCCGACCGAGTGACGGTCGTCGAGCGCGACCGGTTGCCGGACGGCCCCGAGCCGCGGCCCGGCGTGCCGCAGGGCCGGCATCCGCACGTTCTGCTGCAGGGCGGACAGGTGGCCATGGAGTCGCTGCTGCCGGGGTTCCTGGCAGAGCTGCGGGAGGCGGGCGCGCCTCGGGTGGGCATGCCGTCGGACATGGTGATGTGGCAGGCCGGCCGCTGGTTCCGCCGGCTGCCCGCGACGACCCACATCTACACCGGTTCCCGTGCGCAACTGGAGGACCTGGTGCGGCGGCGGGTTCTCGCCAACCCGGTGATCAGCGTGCTGGAGGGAACCGACGTCGTCGGGTTCCTCGGTGACGCCTCGCGCGTGCGAGGTGTGCTGGTGCGGGACCGTTCCGGCGACGCCCGCGCGGAGTCCCGGCCGCTGGTGGCGGATCTGGTCGTCGACGCCTCCGGCAGCGGCACGAAGGCTCCGCAGTGGCTTGCGGCGATCGGCGCCGAGGGCCCGCAGGAGGAGACCATCGACACGGGACTCGCCTACGCCTCCCGCGTCTACCGTGGCACGAACGGCGCCCTCGACGGCGAGACCCGCGGCTACTACGCCTATCCCGACCCCGAGCAGGTGCATGCCGGTGGCGCACTGCCGCTGGAGGACGGCAGTCACCTGGTGATCGTCTCGGGCCTGCGAGGCGACGAACCGCCCACGGACGACGACGAGTTCGTGACGTACGCCAAGAGGTTGCCGCATCCGCTCCTGCACCGGTGGCTGGAGGAGGCCGAACCGCTTTCCCCGGCCTTCGGCTTCCGACGGACCGCGAACATCCGCCGCCGCTACGACCTTCCCGGCCATCCGGCAGGATTCCTCGCCACCGGCGACGCCCTGTGCACCTTCAACCCGATCTACGGGCAGGGCATGGCCGTCGCCGCGATGAGCGCGGTCGCCCTGCGGGACGCGCTGGCCGACCGGCGCCGGACGCCCACGACACGGCGCGTGCAGCAGGCGCTCCTTGCGGCGTCCCGGCTGGCGTGGGACATCTCCGCCGGGGCGGACCGCAAGATGCCGGGCGCGGTCGGCACGGCGACCGACGGTGGGCCCGCGGACCAGGTCGCCGGCTGGTACCTGAGCCGCGTCCAGGACCGGGCCCCGGGCGACCCTGTCGTGGGGCGGGCCTTCCGTGCCGTGCTGACCCTGTCCGCACCCGTCACCGCCCTGTTCGCCCCGCCGGTGGCCCGGGCCGTCCTGTTCCGGCCACCCGCGCCGACGCCCAGCGAGCCGCCCGCGGCACCGGAGGAGTCCGGGTCCCGGGCGCAGTGATCAGCTCACTCGGGCTGTGCGTTCCGGTGCGGATCCTCCAGCGCATGGCCCACGCCTGCGAAGAGGCCGTGTGGAGTGGCGCGGTCGTCGCCCGCAGCCGGCTGAACTCGGCAAGTGGCGCGTGCGACGGTCAGCACACCGCGCCGGAAGGGAAGGGCTGTCCATCGACCGCGTGTACCTCCAGAGCGAACTCAGCGGTGAACTGGAGGGGCGAAAGGCGCTGGAGGCGACACGAGTGCGGGTGGTGACCGCCCCCGGCGCGGGGCACAACGTCATGCTCGACAACCCCTACGCCTTCGTCGCGGCGGTCGCCGGGACGAAGTGAGCCCGGTCAGCCCTCGCGGACGGCCAGAGCCAGAAAGCGGGCGTCCTCGTCGGCGTACGACGTCATGCGCCAGCCCGAACCGGCCAGCAGCGGACGGAGGTTGGGCTCCGCGCGCAGGTCCTGCGGGGTGATCTGCCGCCCCTGGCGTGCGGCGAGCGCCGCCCTGCCGATCGGGTGGAACAGGGCCAGGACGCCACCGGGCCGCACCACCCGGGCCAACTCGCGCAGATTCTCGGCCGGTCGGGGCAGATGGGAGACCAGGCCCGCTCCGAAGACGGCGTCGAGCGACCGCGAGCGGAGCGGCAGCGCGGCCACGTCGGCGAGCAGCAAATGCCCGTCCCGATCCCGTCCGGCCCGTACGGCGGCCTCCAGCATGGCCGGGGTCAGATCGGCCCCCACGACCACTCCCGAGGGCCCCACGGCCGCACGTAGGGGCGGCAGGGCTCGCCCGGTGCCGCAGCCCGCGTCGAGCACGCGGTCGCCGACGCACAGCCCGAGCTCCGCGACCGCGGCGGCGTAGGCCGGACCGTCGTCCGGGAACCGGCTGTCCCAGTCGGCGGCACGGGCCGAGAAGAACTCCTGGACGTGTGTGTGGTCGTCGCTCATGTTCCGCATGATCCCTCACCGACACGGATGAGGGCTCGTGCGCACACGTTCGAGCGTGACGCGATCGTTCAGATGCATCTCTGCGCCATATTGCAACACCTTTCGAAATACGCCCTCTTTGTGCGCCCCTGCCCCCGCTAGCGTCCCCTGGCCATGGGACACCTGGACCACGCTGCCCTGGGCTGGCTGACGCCCACGCTCTCGTACGTCATGGCCTGTATCGGCGCCGCGCTCGGCCTGCGCTGTACCGTCCGCGCGCTCGGCGCCACCGGGCGTTCGCGCCGCAACTGGCTCATCACCGCGGCCTCGGCCATCGGCACCGGCATCTGGACCATGCACTTCGTGGCCATGCTCGGCTTCAGCGTCAGCGGTACCGACATCCGCTACGACGTACCAATGACCATCGCGAGCCTCCTGGTCGCGATGGTCGTCGTCTCCGCAGGGGTCTTCGCGGTCGGCTACAGCCGTGACCGGGTCCGCGCGCTCTTCCTGGGCGGGCTCACCACCGGCCTGGGCGTGGCGAGCATGCACTACCTGGGCATGGCGGCCGTACGGTTGCACGGCGACGTCGACTACGACCCGGCGCTGGTCGGACTCTCCGTCCTCATCGCCGTCGTCGCGGCGACGGCGGCCCTGTGGGCGGCGCTCAACATCAAGTCGCCTGTCGCCGTCACCATCGCCTCCCTCATCATGGGCGCCGCGGTCAGCAGCATGCACTACACCGGGATGTTCGCGGTGAGTGTGCGGGTCTCGCCCTCCGGTGCCGTCCTGCCCGGGGCCACGGCGATGCAGTTCATCTTCCCGCTCGCCGTCGGTCTCGGCTCCTACCTGTTCCTGACCTCGGCCTTCGTCGCCCTGTCGCCCACGACGGGAGAGCGTGAGGCATCCGCCTCGGCCCAGCGCGCGGTCGAGAGCATCCCCTCCTAGCGGCGGATCCGGGCCGGACGGCCCGACGACACGCCCCCGAACCACTCTCCCGAGCGAGGAGGCCATGCGTACACCGCGTAGGACCCCCACAGGCGGCGCCGAGACGCCGCTCCAGACACCCGCGCGCGGGCGACGCGCACATGCCGGACGACCGGCCGACGAAAGCCCGGACGACCCGGCGGGCCCCCTGCCGGAGGACATACCCGTGCGTACGGGGCACTGGCGGATACGTCCCCGGACGGTCCGCGCCAAGATCGTCTGCCTGCTCATGGTGCCCGTCGTCTCGCTGCTCGCCCTCTGGGCGTACGCCACGGTCACCACCGCCCAGGACGTGGCCCGGCTGCGCCAGTTGCAGCGCGTGGACGACGCCGTCCGCTCGCCCGTCACCGATGCCGTGACCGCGCTCCAGGCGGAGCGTGCCGCCGCGGTCCGCTACGCGACCGACCCGTCCGCCGCGCAGAGCGACGACCTCCGCAAGCTCGCCGAGCGCACCGACCAGGCCGTGGCACGGCTGCGGCTCGGTGACGGCAACACCGTCGCCGACAGCGAGGAACTGCCTGCCGGAGTCGCCCAGCGGCTCGAAGTCTTCGTGACCGGCGCCGAACAACTGCGCTCCTTGCGCACCGCCGTTCTGGACCGCAGTGCCGGATGGGACGAGACGTACGGTCGCTACACCAAAACCATCGCCGGTGCCTTCGCGGTGGGCGGTGCCCTCACCGGCATCCAGGACGCCGACCTCGGCTCCGACGCGCGCGTGCTGCTCGAGTTCTCCCGTGCCGGCGAGTCGCTGGCCCAGGAGGACGTCGTGCTGGCCAGCGCGCGCCTGGCGGGCGTGCTCGCCGGTGAGCGGCTGCGGCTGTTCACCGGAGCAGTCGACACCCGCCGGGCCCTCACCGAGGGCGCCGTGGCCGACCTGCGCGGCTCCGACCGCGCCGCCTGGCAGAAGGTCGCCGACAGCGGTGCCTATGCCACCGTGACCGCCGCCGAGGACCGAACCCTCGCAGCCGGCCCCGGTGGCCGCGCCGTCGAGTCGACGCCGCAGGCCACCTGGCAGGCGGCACACACGCGCGTGCAGAGCGGCATGCGGACCGTCGAACAGGCGGCGGGCAGCGGTGTCGCCCACCGCGCCGACCCGTTCACCCGGGGGCTGCTCACCCCGGCCGGCGCCGCGGTCCTGCTCGGTCTGATGGCCGTCGCCGCGTCGCTCGTCATCTCCGTGCGTATCGGGCGCGGACTCGTCGTCGAACTGGTGAGCCTGCGCAACAGCGCCCTCGAGATCGCCCGCCGCAAGCTGCCCGAGGCCATGGGGAGGCTGCGGGCCGGCGACGAGATCGACATTCAGTCCGAGGCCCCACCAGGGCCGCCCGCGGAGGACGAGGCCGGTCAGGTCGCCGAGGCCCTGACCACCGTGCACCGCGCGGCACTGCGGGCCGCCGTGGAACGCGCCGAACTCGCCAGCGGCATCTCCGGGGTCTTCGTCAATCTCGCCCGCCGCAGCCAGGTCCTGGTCCACCGCCAGCTGAGCCTGCTCGACAGCATGGAGCGCCGCTCCGACGACCCGAACGAACTGAGCGACCTCTTCCGGCTAGACCACCTCACGACCCGCATGCGTCGCCACGCGGAGAGTCTGATCATCCTCTCCGGAGCGGCACCCGGCCGCGCCTGGCGCATGCCGGTGTCGCTGACCAACGTGGTCCGCGCGGCCGTCTCCGAGGTCGAGGACTACGCGCGCGTGGAGGTGCGTCAGCTGCCCGACGCCTCCGTCGTCGGCGCGGCGGTCGCCGACCTCACCCACCTGCTGGCCGAGATCATCGAGAACGCCGCACAGTTCTCACCGCCCCACACACGCGTGCGGGTCACCGGCGAACCCGTCGGCAACGGCTACGCCGTCGAGGTCGAGGACCGCGGTCTGGGCATGGGCAAGGAGACTCTCGCGGAGGCCAACCGCCGCATCGAGCAGTCCGAGGCGCTCGACCTGTTCGACAGCGACCGGCTCGGTCTGTTCGTGGTCAGCAGGCTCGCGGCCCGGCACGGCATCAAGGTGCACCTGCGCACCTCGCCCTACGGCGGCACCACCGCGGTCGTCCTGCTGCCCACGGCGCTGCTGCACATCAAGGCGGCGGAACGTTCCCCCGCCAAGGCCGGGGACCGGGAACGGCCCACGGAACGCGAGTACGCGCGCGTGGCGGCCGCCGAACGGGACCAGGACTCCGTCCCCGCCCCGGCGGAGCGGCCCGCCCTGGTGGCTCCCCTGACGGTCTCGGCGGACCGGGGAACGACCGACACACCGCCCTCCGGAGTCACCGCCCTGCGTCTGCACCGCCCGCCCGACGAGCCGGAGGAGTCCGACGACCTACCCCGCCGGGTACGGCAGGCGCACCTCGCTCCCCAGCTGCGCGAACAGCGCTCCGAGGAACCGGCCCCGGCAGCCGCCGGCCGGGACGACGACGGCCGTACACCCGAGATGGTCCGGGACCGGATGGCGGCGTACCGCGACGGCTGGGCGCGCGGCGGCGGCAGGCGGCCCGGCCGTGGTTCCACCCCTGATTCCCCAGCGGGCAGAGACAGCAGCGAAGGAGACCGAGGATGATCCAGGACCCGAGTACGGGGGCCGACATGGGAGCCCCTCCGCGCGAGCGAAGCCAAGAGTGGGGAAGGTCCGGCGAACTCGACTGGCTGCTGGACGACTTGGTGCTGCGGGTGAGCGAGGTACGGCATGCCGTGGTGCTCTCCAACGACGGCCTCGCCGTGGGGGCCTCGACGGACCTGCGCCGCGAGGACGCGGAACACCTCGCCGCGGTCTCCTCCGGCTTCCACAGCCTGGCCAAGGGGGCGGGCCGGCACTTCGGCGCCGGGGGAGTGCGCCAGACCATGGTCGAGATGGACGACGGCTTCCTGTTCGTGGCCGCCGCGGGAGACGGCTCCTGTCTCGCCGTCCTTACCGCTGTGACCCCGGACATAGGACTGGTCGCCTACGAGATGGCACGGCTGGTCAAGCGGGTCGGCGAGCACCTCTACACGCCACCGCGCGTGGGCGCGCGGCCCCCCGCGGCAGGATGAGAGGGAAGGGCGGTCGGCTCAGATGACCGAGGACATGGAGGGCGTCCCGTACGAACCGGGCAGCCAGTGGTACGACGGCGAGGCCGGGCCCCTCGTCCGCCCCTACGCGATGACGGGCGGACGCACCAAACCCGGCCCCACCGGGGTGCGGTTCGACCTGATCGCCCTTGTCACCTTGGACATGGGCGCGCCCGGAGCCGGCGAGGACACGGCGCTCGGGCCCGAACATCGTGCCCTGATCGACCTGTGCCGCACGGAGACGCAGTCGGTGGCGGAACTGTCCGCGGGCGCCGACCTGCCCGTGGGTGTGGTCAGGGTGCTCCTGGGAGACCTCCTGGAACTCGGCTGTGTCACCGTCAGCCGCCCGGTGCCGCCCGCGCAGCTGCCCGACGAACGCATTCTGCGCGAGGTGATCGAAGGGCTCCGGGCGCTGTAGATGAACGTTCAGAACCACCGCGGTCCAGTACGGCACCGACTCGTGCACCCTTGCCGACACCGATCGGGTGCGAGTCGGTCACAAAGGGCAAGAAGCGGTCCAACCACTCGATGTGGAGCTCCAGTTGTCATGATGCTGCCTTCGCGACCCCCTACCGACGTCGCCGCCCGGTGCCGGCCCTCCCGAGAGAAGTGATCGATGGTCTCCGAGAACTCCGATGCCCAGGGCGGCGAGACGACCGCCCTCGCGCTGAAGATACTGGTCGCCGGCGGGTTCGGCGTGGGCAAGACCACCCTGGTGGGCGCCGTCAGCGAGATCAGGCCGCTCCGCACGGAGGAACTGCTCAGCGAGGCGGGCCAGTTGGTGGACGACACCGACGGTGTGGACCAGAAGGTCACCACCACGGTCGCCATGGACTTCGGACGCATCACCATCCGCTCCGGCCTGTCCCTCTACCTCTTCGGCACCCCGGGGCAGGACCGCTTCTGGTTCCTGTGGGACGAGTTGTCGCAAGGAGCCCTGGGCGCCGTCGTCCTCGCCGACACCCGGCGCCTGGAGGACTGTTTCCCGGCCGTGGACTACTTCGAGCACCGGCACATCCCCTTCGTGGTGGCCGTCAACTGCTTCACCGGTGCCCGCACCTACGGCGCCCACGACGTCTCGCGCGCTCTCGACCTCGACCAGGGCACACCCGTGGTGCTGTGCGACGCGCGGGACCGTGACTCGGGCAAGGAGGTGCTGATCCGACTGGTCGAGTACGCCGGGCGGATGCACACCGCCCGGCTGCTCGACTCGGTGGGCTGACCAAGGGGAGGGGCCCACTCACACGCGCGTCACTCCGCGACGGCCTTCTCCGCCAGCACCCTGTCTATCTTCACGCGGACGAGGAGTTCTCCCGGAACGCCGTTGCGGGCGCCGAACTCCTCGGCCCGTTCCTCGCCCATGTACCGCGCCCCGATCCGCCCTGCCCAGTGCCTGACCTCGTCGAGATCCTCCGACAGCCGGGCCTGGCCACGGAGCACCACATAGTCGAAGGGCGGCCGGTCGTCGTCCACACACAGGGCAACGCGCCCGTCCCGCGCCAGGTTGCGCCCCTTCACGGTGGCCTTGCCGGTGTTGAACACCACCTCGTCACCGTCGAGTACGAACCAGATCGGTGCCACATGCGGGCTCCCGTCGGCCCGGACGGTCGACAGCTTGCCGGTGCGGGTGCCGTGCGAGACGAACTCCCGCCATTCCTCATCGGTCATCTTCTGTGCCATGTCCCCATTCTCCTTGCCCCGCTGACAGCCGTGGGGAAGGCTTGTGTGGAGATCCTCCGGCCAGGAGGAGACGTCACACGGGGAGACGGGACACATGCCGGAGAAGCAGGGGCTCGGCTGGCTGCTGGACGATCTGACCGAGCGCGTCGACCATGTGCGGCACGCGTTGGTGCTGTCCAACGACGGACTGGTCACGGGCGCCAGCACGGGGCTGCGCCGCGAGGACGCGGAACATCTCGCCGCCGTCTCGTCCGGACTGCACAGCCTGGCCAAAGGCTCTGGACGCCACTTCGGCGCGGGCAAAGTACGGCAGACGATGATCGAGTTCGACGACGCGGTGCTCTTTGTCACCGCGGCGGGCACCGGCAGTTGCCTGTGCGTGCTCAGCGGCTCGGACGCCGACATCGGCCAGATCGCCTACGAGATGACGCTGCTCGTCAACCGGGTCGGCGAGCACCTCGACGTGGACGCCCGCCAGCCCGAGCGGAGCCCGGCGCAAGACCTCTGACCTGCGCGTTCCTTGGTCCGCGAGGAGTTATCCACAGGCTCGCCGCACATCTCGCCCCACCGGCTACGGTTTCTGTCACGGCGAGCGCACACAGCGTGAGCGATGACTCCACGGGGAGAGCGACCATGTCGGGCAGTCTGATCACCCAACGCCATCACCAGCCGCACACACCCAGCCGAGCCGCCCGGGAACTGGGCCTGAAGCGAAGCGAGTTCGACCTCGCGGTGCACCTCGGACAGATCCGGACCGTGCCCGACGAAGGAGGCGGGGGGCGACGCGTCACCAGCTCCGAGATCGACCGGCTGCGGGCGACGGACGGCTTTCCCGACTCGCTGCTTCAGCGCGTGCGGGTCGTGGGCACCACCGAGGGCGCGAAGGTCATGGACGTCCCTTCGGGCAGGTTCACCCGCCTGGCCCGCCTGGGCCTGTTCTCGCCGGTGCGCTTTTATCTCAACCGGTACCGAGCCGTGGTGTGGCTGTATCTCGCCGAAGAACTCGAGGAGTTCACGGCAGTCGCTAAGCCGCATGTTCACCGAGGTCAGACGCCATTTCGGATCCGTGGGCGCGGCCTTCGTCAACCTCCGCCGGGGAGGCGGAATCCGCCTCCCCGACATCCGTAATCTTGCCGCAGGGAGCGTCCAGGGAGGATGGCGCAGAAGTAGGTGGGGAGGAAGCGAACCAGGTGTCCATCGCCTGCCGGCCCCGGCCGTCCGCGTCGGGCAGGAAGTGTCCGTACACCCTGAGCGTGATCGCCGCATCGGCGTGGCCGAGCCACTTCGAGACTGCCACGGGATTCTCCCGCGAGTCCAGTTGCACGCTCGCATAGGTGTGCCGGAGGCAGTGAAAGCCGTACTCATGCCCAGGCCCGTAGACCAGCTCGTAGCCCGACCCCTTCTTGCGCTGTCGCTTCGTCGGCTCGGGAATGACGCCCGCCGCAGCCAGGGCTCGCTTCCAGTAGTTGTGGTTCCACATGTTGACCCGCACTGCTGCGTGGCGACTGTTGGTCACGAGCAGGCGGTGTGTCTGCGGCCGACGCTCCTTCTCCTCCACCTTGGTCTGTGGGGGGCGCGGGTCCTTCCATGGCAGCGTCACCTCACGCGGCGGGTAGGCGGCCATGTGCTCGGCGATCCGGGCAGCGAGATGGTCGGGCATCGGAACAATGCGGGTCTTGTTGCCCTTGGGCAGCGAGAAGACCAGCTTCCCGAAGACGGGCCGGATCTGGCGGCGGACGCGGATGACGCCGTCCTCGAAGTCGATGTCGTCGTCCGAGAGGGCCAGGGCTTCACCATGCCGAAGACCGGCCCCGGCGCCGATGTCGACGAGGATCTGATACTGCGAAGGGAGCGCGGCTTGTACGGCTGCGACCCGCTCGCGCGTCCAGGCGCGCGCCATGGTGGGCGGCTTCGTCGGCGCTTTGATGGTCTTGGCCCGGCAGGGGTTCTTGCGGATGCGCTCGTCATCGACGGCGCAGTCGAGGATGTTCTTCAGGTTGCCCCACACGACGACCGCGGTTCCGGGCGAGATGACGCCCTCGAGGTCTTTGAGCCACATCCGCAGGCTGTCGACCTTGATCTGCCGCAGCGGCTGCGCCCCGAGGTAGGGGAGGATCTGGTTGCGGACCCTCCTGCTGAGCCCTTCAAGCGTCGAGGGGTCCCCGGTACGCGATGGCCACCAATGCTTTTCGATGTACTCGCGCAACAGCATGTTGCCGTCACGCGGATCGACGAACTCGCCGGCCGTACTGTCAGTCTTGGCTTTCGCTAGCCAGTCTTCGGCGGCCTTCTTCTGCTTGTCGGGGAACGAGCGGGCCCGCACGCCGGGGATCCCTGCCACCTTGTAGCGCTTGCCGACGCCGTAGAGATCGGTGCGGACGTTGCGCTTGCCGTCCGGGCCCTTCTTCAGCCAGCGGTCTTCGATGTAGCCCGGCATGGCCCTCCCTCAGACTTCAGTGAGCTCCTCCGGGGACATGTCGATGATCTCCCCGGCGTACATCTGGAACCACTGTCCCCCATCGAGGATCTCCTCGATGGCCGGATTCATGGCTGCCGCGAACTGCTCCGTTGTGAGCGCCGGGTCGATGTGGGTGGTCACGATGCCGCGCTTTTCGCGGACCACGATGCCCTCGGGCTGCTCAAGGTGGAGGAGGTGGATGATGCTGAGTGAACAGTCGGGGGTGGCCCGGCTTACGATCTCGTCCTTCCACAGCTGGAACAACTGCGATGTGGACAGGAAGTGGTCTATCTCGATGTTGAGTTGCCGCACTACGTCCGCGAGGGGCGCAGTCTTGGCAACCCGGACCCGTATACGCCCGCGGTCCTCATCGATGTCTGCGAGTCTCCCGCGCGCGAGACTGACAGCCTCATACGTGACGCTCAGCATTCGACCCTCCCCAGAGGCAACGGTGCACGTTGAGCCAGAACGGCCGGATGTGCACGGTTGGTGCAGAGTACGTCTACCGAGAGTCGTCGACAATCCGTTGCAGAAAAGTCTACTTACGGACATTCGCGATCAGTTGACGAGGCGTGACCTGTCGTTGCGTTACTCGTCCACCTCACGCCGAGCCCGTTCGTCAGCCTCGATCATGCGACGCCAGCGCCGTTTGTCGGCGGGTGTCTGACCGGCCAGGTGCGCGACGATGATTCGCGTGTCTTCGTCGTAACCGCTCAACTCGGTCGCTTCGAACTGCAGCCACTGCCGGGCGACGGCCGCCTGGATGATACGCAGCGGCTTGGAGAGCGCGTTGGCGAGGGCCTTCATCTGGGGCAGCGTGGGCGGGTTGACGGGCGGGTTCCGGACGAGCTTTTGCAGGTTCTGCTTGTAGTAGCGGGTTCCCGTATCCGGGTCGACGGCTCGCTCTGCCATGTCCTGGTAGGAGAGGCCGCCGTCGTTGGCGTCCTGAATGAGTTTGGAGAGCGCGCCAAGGGTCTGGGCGGCGGCCGAACCGGGTTCGGGGGCCGTGGCCGGGACCGTCATGTCGTCGTCCTCTCGCGTCACTGTCGCACCGACTGTCTCTATGTGTAGGCGATGAAGCCAGGAAACTAGCAGGTCACTCTGTACAACCTTCCTGGACCTGAGACGAAGCGTCTACGGATTGATGCTATCCGGACGAAGTGTTGGCCGATACCGGTCATCCGGTCGTCATTGAGTCATTGACGAATCGTCGTCGAGACAGGTAAGTTCAAAGTATCGAAAGGCACCTCGCAAATCGGGGGAAATCCATTGAGTGTGCGCTACGTCCTGAGAGACCTCGAAACGTTCTTGAAGATCATGGAACACCCAGGTCGGGGCCAGTCCTACAGCATCCGGGAGCTTGCCGCTTCGGCCCAGGTGAGCAAGTCCAAGATCGAGCGCATCGTGCGCGGGGAACTGGACTGGCTCGACGTCAACGAAGCGCACCGCGTCGTGGAGGCCCTCGGCGTCACGGTGCTAGTTCTTTTCGTGCCCCCGTCGTCAATGCCTCAATGACGAACCGTCCCCCACATCAGCCCCCACAGGAGGAAAAACACGTGCCCAGGACCCGAAAGGACGGCACCCAGCCCGATCCGCCCGAGGGTTACGTCTTCAGTGACGAAGCGGCCCGACGCATGAGCATCACCCGCCGAACCCTCTGGAACCGGCGACAGACCGGCAAAGGCCCCCAGGGGCAACGCCGGGACGGCCGGCTCATCTACTCGATCGCCGAAATCGACGCCTTCAACAAGGCAGAGCTTGAAAGCGGCCTCGCCGCCGAAGCTGAGCGCGCCCACAACTCCCGCCCCCCGGAGCCCCGCCTCACCTCCCGCCGGAAGCCAACCAGGACGGTGTCGCCTGAGGGCGCCGAGCCGGCCCGCGTCGCCGCCTGAGACGGCAAACGCCCCGACCGCCGGGCTCTGACACACCGGCAGCAGGGGCGCCGCGGCCAAGAGCCGCCGATCCACCCACACATCCCTGAGAGAAACAGGAGTGAACCGTGAGTTCATCTTCCCAGAACCTTGAGCCTGTCGGCACCACGCAGGCCTTCGTCGATCTCGCCGCGGCCATCGACCCCAGCGTTTCGTCCGATCAGGCAGCCGACTTGCTTTACGCCTTCCGTATCGCAGTCCGAGCCCAGGCTGAACGGGACGTTCGCAATCGAATCGCCGCCGACTTCGAGGCTTACGGCAAGCAGCACAGCACTCTGTCGTGGGGGCAGGCGCGCTACATCGCCCGCGACGGGCTCTGCTCCTGCAGTGGTGGCAGCATGCCCTGCGACGAGGGCGGTGCCCGGTGACCGACTACCCGGAGATCGCTGCCCGGTTCGCCCGTCACGAGATGACGGTCCTGCACGACGACGGCCTCTACCGGCACCTGCGGTTCGAGGGCACGGCGGACTCGCCTTTCAGCCGCCACCCGTTCGAGCTGATCACGTGGCCGTACAACCTCGTCGTGAAGGCGGGCTGGACGTTCCACTTCGACATCGACGCCACCCCGGACATGTTCGACCTGTTCCGGAACACCGCCTTCAGCGGGCAGATCAACCCCGGCTATTGGTCGGAGAAGGTCCGCGCCGGACGCGACGAGGTCGAGGGGTTCGACGAGAACCTCTTTGAGCGGCAGGTGAAGCAGTACGTCGTCCACTCGATCCGCGATGGCGAGGCCCCGCGCGGTATCGGCGCTGAGGTCACCCGGGAGATCTTCGAGTTGGGTGACATCGCCCACGAGTACGGCGCCCGCGCGGCGTTGGCGGACTTCCGCTACGACGGCTGGGACTTCGGTGACCTCTCGGAGTGGGACTTCAGCGACTACACGCCGGGCTTCCTGCACTCGTGCTACGCGATCCGCCACGGCATCGACGTGTGGGACGCCGCCCGGAAGCAGGTGGCCGCATGACCAGCACGATGGAGTGGATCCGCCGCACCTACGACGTGCCTGCCCGCCACGGCATGCGCATCGAGTACGACGGCCAGCCCGCCACGATCGTCGGCGCCGGCGGCGGCTACCTCCGCTTCCGCATCGACGGCGAGAAGCGCCGCACCGTCGGCCACCCCTGCTACCGGATCGTCTACCCGCCCGTGCCCGAGCCTGTCCGGCCGCGCGGCTGGTGCAAGCACTGCATGCAGGACCGAGCCATGACCGTCGACGGCGTGATGGGCCGCCACCACTGGAGTGGCCGCGACTACTCGGGATCCCGCAGCTACCGCTGGTCCAAGCCGTGCCCCGGCACCGGCAAGCCCCCGTGGAAGCCCGTCCGCAACCTGACCCACCCCGGCGAGCAGAGGGAGGCCACGTCATGACCCGCCCGATCGCCCACGTCGACGTCCCTCTGCCGGTGTTGGCGCTGCAGGTGGCTGCCGCTCACACCAAGTCCCCGTCGGATCGTCTCGCCTACGCCCTCGACGAGTGGCTGCTCGGCCACCCCGAAGCGCCCGTGTCCGTCGACGCCGACTACGCCGAGTGGGCCGCCCGCCTGGCCACCCTCCCCACCTACCGCCGCACCAAGGAGGCGTCGTGAGCGCGTACCACATCACCGTGTTCCTGGACCGCAAGACCAACGTGCGCGGCACTGGCATGCCGAACCCGGTCCTGCACGTCGAGCCCGACGGCTGGCACGGCCCCGGCGACATCTCCTTCCAGATGCGGCAGAGCGTGACCGCCGAGGAGCGGGTGAAGATCGCCGAGGAGTTCCTGAAGTCCGTCACCGCATGGCGGGACCAGATCGTCGGCGAGGTCGAGCGTGAACGCACGGCCGTTGACGAGCTCGCCGCAGCCCGCGAGGAGATCGCCCGCCTCAAGTCCGAGGCGGAGGTGGCCTGACATGGCGACCGTCATCGAGGCCCGCCCGCTGGACGACCTGGAGCAGGACGCGATCGCCCGCGTCGACGTCGAGATGGCCCGGCGTGCCCGCGGCGTGAAGCCGTGGACCACCACCGAGTACGTCGACCAGATCGACCGCGTCCACGCCCGCTACAACCAGCGCCGCACCTGGCTGCGCCTCCACGAACAGGAGGCAGCGTGATGGCCTCCCGCATCGTCGCCACCGTGACCCGCCTGCTGGGCCGCAAGCCCCGTCCAGTCGCGTCCGTCGACCCCCTCGGCACTGTCCTGGCTGCCGCATCCGAGACCGGCGCCGTCATCACCGTCCCGGGCATCGCGGCCTGGGCCGGCCGCGAAACCGCCCCTGACGACACCGACTTCATGGCGTCGCTCGTCGGCGGATTCACCGAGTCCTACGAGGCCTTCTGCGACCGCATCAGCAAGCAGGAGGCGTGATGGGCGGCCGGGACCTTGACCAGCGCGGCCTGACGGTCAGCCCGCTCACGCGCAAGCAGCTGCGGGCCGCGGCGCTGCAAGTCGCCGACCAGGTCGGTGGCGAACACCCGCACCCGGACGACGACACCGACCCGCGCAAAGCAGGCCGCGAACTCGCCCACAACCCGATCGTCCGCGACGAGGTCCTCGAACTCCTCGCCGCCATCGGAATGAGGCCGTGATGGACGCCGCGCTCTGGGCCGCTCCCGCGGTCGCCCTCGCCGCCTGGCTGGTGGCCGTCATCCGCATCGTCCGCCACTTCGACAAAACCCCGGCCGCCCCCAAGGAGCACCAGTGAGCACCCTAACCGAGCCCGCCATCTCCGAGATCGCCGAACTCCTCGACAAGGCCGCCGACGTCATCGACACCAATGGGCACTGCAAGCGATACCTGTACGACACCAAGCAGGCCGCCGGCGGAACCAAACTCGCAGGCTGCCGGGTCGACATCATCGGGGCCCTCAACATCGCCGCCCACGGCACACCCGTGTACACCGGCCGCGACCTGCGGGTGTGGGCTGCCGAGCAGGCCATCCTCGCCCGCATCCCCGAAGCCGCGATCGTCACCTGGAACGACGCCCGCGGCCACGGGAACCGCGAGGCCGCCAAGTTGCTGCGCGACACCGCCGCCAGCCTTCGGGGCGAGGAGTGATGCGCGGCACGGGCCGGCGGCGGGCAGGCGTCGACAACCTGCGGCTGCGGCAGGAGATCGGCACGGTTCGCGCGGATCTCACCTGGTACCAGCGCCGACTCAAGGCGGTCACCGCCCGATGCCGCGCCCTCGCCGCACAGGTCGAGATCGCCGACGGGCAGCTTGTCCTCGCCGAACAGCTCGTACAGCGGCAGGTCATGCAGCTGATGGAGCGCGACGCGGAGATCGAGCGGCTGCACCGGCAGCTGAAGGCCGACGCCGTGCGCACCCAGGAGATCCCGGTTATCGCTGCGGCCGAACTCGCGGGGGTGGCCTAGATGGCGGTCAAGCAGAAGGTCGTCTACATCGCCGCCTGCGACATCCCCGACTGCGGCGCCGTCTACGGCGAAGACCCCGAGTGGGCCTACCACTTCGACAGCCCTGAGGCCGCCACCGCATGGGTCGACGACGGCACCGGCTGGGCCAAGGACGGCGACCGGCTCATCTGTTCGGCCGACGACCGCACACACGACCAGGCCCGCATGCCCGGCCTGCTCATCTGACCCGCCGCCGCCGGCGTCCGACCAACAACCCAAGACCGCCGCGTCGAGCTCTCCCCCCCCAAGCGCTCCGCGGCAGCCGAGGCCCCGCCCTCCCTCCCCCCCCCAACGAGGGCGGGGCCCGGCACCCCACACCTTGAAACGGAGAACCATGAACACCAGCAGCCCCGCGAAGGCCCCACGGCCCCTCGCGTTCATCGACACCGAAACCACCGGCCTGGACGTCGACCACCACGACGCGTGGGAGATCGCCGTCATCCACCGGCGGCCCGGCCACCCCGACACCGAGTACCTGTGGCAGATCCGCGTCAGCCTCGCCGAAGCCGATCCCGAGGCCCTCGACATCAACGGCTACCACAAGCGGTTCGCCGTCCCCGAGGGCGAGCTCGCCGTCCGCATCGCCACCGACGCCACGCCCGCCGACCGCCCCGTCTCCGGCCGCGATCTGATGCTCGACCTGATGGGGATCCTCGACGGCTCCGTCCTCGTCGGCTCCAACCCGGCATTCGACGAGCGGTTCCTGACCAAGCTGTTCCGGCAGGCGGGTGCCACCCCGGCCTGGCACTACCGCACCCGCGACATCGCGACGATGGCGGTCGGTCACCTGTACGGGCAGGCGTACACCCTCACTAAGCAGAGCTGCGACGCCGAGTTCTACGCCCGCGCCGACCGGCTCCTCGAAGACGGCTGGAAGTCCTACGACCTCTCGCGGCTGATGGGCATTGAGCCGCCGGCCAAGGACGACGCGCACACGGCGCTCGGTGACGCACGGTGGGCCCGCGACGTGTACGACGCGATCACCAAGGCCGACGCCTTCTACACCGCCAGCGACGAGCAGCTCGCGGAGCTGGCCGGCCAGGCGCTCAGCAAGGTCGGCCAGCAGTGACCGCCGCAGTGGAGGTGGAGGCACCGGCCGAGGTCGAGCCGGGCCTGTACGACATCGACGCCGAGCTGTACCACAGCGACCCCATCCCTGGCGGCAGCCTCTCCTCGACCGGCGCCCGCAAGCTGGTCAAGGACTGCCCCGCCAAGTTCAAGTACTGGTCCGAGCACCCGCAGCCGCCGAAGAAGGAGTTCGACCTCGGCACCGCCGCCCACACCCTCGTGCTCGGCAACGGGCCCGAACTGGTCGTCGTCGACTCGGAGAAGTGGACCACCAACGCCGTCAAGGCTGAGGTCGCCGCGATCCGCGCCGAGGGCAAGACGCCGCTCAAGCCGTCCGAACTGGAGCAGGTCAAGGCCATGGTCGCCGCGCTCCGCGCCGACGACGAGGCCGCGGCGCTCCTGGAGCCCGGCTCCGGCGTCGCCGAACAGTCCGCGTTCTGGGAGGACAACGGCATCTGGCGGCGGGCTCGCTTCGACTGGCTGCGCCACGACGGCCAGCTCGTCGACTACAAGACCACCAAGTCCGCGAACCCCACCGACCTGCCGAAGGTCATCCACGACTGGGGCTATCACCAGCAGCAGGAGTACTACCTCGACGCCGGCATCGCGCTCGACGTGATCGACCCCGAGAAGCCGTTCCTGTTCGTGCTACAGGAGAAGGAACCGCCCTACCTGGTGGTCGTCACGACCTGCGACCCGATGGCCCGCGAGATCGGCCGTCACCTCAACACGGTCGCCCTCAACGCCTACGCCATCTGCCGCGAGAACGACGAATGGCCCGGCTACCTCCCCAGCCCGATGACCGCGCTGCCCTCGTGGGTCGAGCGCCAGTACGCCTAGGAGAACCCTGCATGTCCCAGCTTCCGCCGCCCATCCGCACCGCTCGCCCGCAGCAGACGCAGACCGACGAGTACGACGACGGTCCGTTCACCTTCCGCCCTGCCACAAAGGACGGCTTCAACGCCACCGTCGCCATCCAGGGCCCGTCCGGCTCCGGAAAGACGTGGACCGGACTGTCGATCGCCAGCGGCCTGGCCGAAGGACGGCGCTTCGCCGTCATCGACACCGAACGCGGCGCCGCCGCCCTCTACGTCAACGACCTCGACGTCACCTTCGACACCCTGCCCATGCACCGGTACGACCCGCGCGACCTGCAGAAGGCACTGGCCGCCGCAGCACAGGCCGGCTACCCGGTCGTCATGGTCGACTCCCTCTCCCACTTCTGGAAGGGCACCGACGGCACCCTCGACCAGGTCGAGAAGGCCAAGTCGAAGTACGGCGGCAACAAGTTCGCCGGCTGGAAAGACGGCACCCCGATCCAGAACGAGATGATCGAAGCGCTCATGGCGTACCCGGGACACGTCGTCGTCACGATGCGGTCCTACGTGCACTGGGTGCTGGAGAACGGCTCCCCGGTCAACAAGGGGATGCGAGCCGAGCAGCGCAAGGGCATCGAGTTCGAGTTCGGTGTGGCCGCAGAGATGGATGAGGCCAACCGGCTGCGCTTCATCAAGTCCCGCTGCCCTTCCTTCCGGGGGCTGATCCTCAACCAGCCCAACGGGGCGGCCGACATCGCCAAGCCCTACCTGGACTGGCTGCGCGACGGCGGCAAGGAGATCGACGCCACCGCGTGGATCGATGCCGCCAGCTCCGTCGAGGCCACCCCGGACAGCCTGCTCGCCCTCTACCGCGAGGTCGAAGCCGCCAGTGCTCTCGCCACTCCGCTGATGCACCCGCAGAGCGGCCAGCCGACCAGCCTCGGCGCCTTCATCAAGGAGCGCGGCATCGCGCTCAAGAGCGCTCAGCAGTAGCCCGCACACGCGAAGGCCGGCCCGCGGGTATCGGGCCGGCCCCTCACCCGACAAGGAAACCACGCCATGAAGGCATCGCTCTGCAAGCACAGCTTCCCGTGCCAGCCGCCGCACGGCTCGATCTTCCGGCCCGGCGACTGCACCGGCTGCGGCATCACCTACGCGGCCCACGAGGCCGAACTCCTCCGCCAGGAAGAGGCCGTGATCGTCGGCACCTCTCACGACGGCAAGTGCCCCGACTGCAACCACACCCGCCGCCTGTTCCGCTTCCAGCCGCCCACCCAGCCCTGGGACGAGCCCGACTACGAGCCGCCCGTCAGCTTCCTGTGCACCGACTGCTTCAACAACGCCGCCGACGCCTACAACGCCGACATCAACGCCGCCTTCGAGGAGGCGGCCCGATGACCCGTTGGTACGTGCGTCAGCACACGAAGCGTGGCGGTATCCACCCGCCCCGGACATTGATCAACCGCGTTGGCGAGCCGTCATCCGCGATGCGACGCCAGGAAAACCGCATCCACGACAAGCGGATCCTCGCCGACTACGTACAGCTCAAGCCCGGCATCCTCGTCGTCTGGGACAGGCAGCCCTACCGGGTCGTCGAACTCGCCGAACGCCCCCTCGACCTGTGGGGCGAGAAGCACGAGATGCGGTACGTGACCGCCGTCGAGCAGTGGGAGCGCTACCCCCGCAATTGGGACCGCCCGGAGAAAGCGACCTGGGACGGCCGCCCGTTCGTCTTCGTCCTCCAGCTCGACGGCAAGCCGCACGAGAAGCCGATCCACCTCATCGGCCCGGCTAACACCTCGTGGGACGTCCTGCCCGAGCACTACGCCATCTGCTCCGCCTGCGGCGAACTCCCGCCCTGCCGCGACGAGCTGAACGAACGGGAAGCCGACCAGCAGGCCGCCCGCTTCCCCGGCCCCAACCTCTGGCGCCCCGACATGCCTGACCACTCCGCCGTCTTCCACGCCCGAAAGGAGTGCGAGGGCGAAGTCGAACGCTACCGGCGCCAGTGGGAAGCCCGCGGCAATCAGACCGACCCACAGCCCAGCCTCTTCGCCGACGAGGAGAACGCGTCATGACCGCGACCGTGCAGCCCGCCCTCGACGGCAGCGTCCCCGAGCCCGTCGACGACTTCGAGACGTGGGCGGAGAAGGTTCGCCCAGCGTTCGTGACCGCCGCGAAGTCCGGCCGGGAATTCGCGTCCTGGCACATCAAGGTCGCCGAGGAGCTTCCCGAGCCGCCGAACCCGCGCGCTATGTGGGGCCAGCTCCTCCACCGACTCCACGACGAGGGGCTGATCGAGCCCGCCTCGTTCACTACCACCCGCGACGGCAGCGGAGTCCGCACCTGGCGCGGCACCCGCGCCGCACGACAGGGGAGGGCCGCGTGATGGCCACCCTCAACCACCTCGCCCCCTCCGGCCGGTTCCTCCTCGCCGCCACCTACACCGGCATCTGGTTCGCCCTCGGCGCCGGCATCGGACGACTCGGGAGGCGGACGTGACCCCCCAGCAGATCGACACCTGGACCGACGCCGGGAGCTGGGTGGCCACCAACTGGCCCAACCTCGCCATCGCCGTCGTCCTCGCCGTGTTCGCCGCCCTGTGCATCCGCCACGCCTGCCACGACCTCGCCGCCGCCAACCGCCGCGTCAACGCCGCACTCACCGAACTCAACGACCAGCAACGGAAGGAGGAACGGCCGTGACCACCGCCGTCCGCGAAGCCCCCCACCACCGCAACCTCACCTGCGTCAAGCAGTACCAGTGCAAGCGGCCCGAATGCGTCGAACGCATCCGCGCCTACGACCGGATCCGCTACCGACAGAAGGGCTACGGCACCTGGCAGCCCCTCGTCGACGCCACCCCCGCACGCAAGCACGTCGAAGCACTGCGAGCCGCCGGCCACAGCACCGTCGACATTCAGCGCACCGCCCGCATCTCCGCAGCCACCCTCGCCCGCATCCTCTACGACGGCGCCAACAAGCGCGCCGAACGCATCCGCCCCGAAGTCGCTGAGCGGATCCTCGCCATCGCCATAACACCCCCGCCGGTCAAGCCCAACAGCATCATCGACGGCACCGGAACCCGCCGCCGCCTCCAGGCGCTCGTCTCCATGGGCTGGACCCTCAACGCCCTCGGACCCCGACTCGGCTTCCACCCCCGGCGACTCACCGACCTGATCCACGGGGAGCGCGTCCTCGCCTCCACCGCGCGCCGAATCGCCGACGGCTACCGCACCCTGCAAACCCTCGACCCGATCGCCCACGGGGTACCCGAACGCTCGGCCAAGCTGTCCCTCAACCTGGCCGCCCGCGAAGGCTGGCCCGGGCCGCTCGACTGGGACGACATCGACGACCCGAACTGCAAGCCGGACGGCCACCGCAAATCCCGCGCCTGGATCCGGAAGCGCCGTCCCGCACCCGTCGACGTAGCCCGCGTTGCGCAACTCACCGCCATCGGCCGCACCGCCGGACAGATCGCCGACGAACTCGGCTGCCACAAGCGGACCGTCGTCCGCGCCCGCGGCCGGGCCGCAGACATGGCGGTCGCCGCATGAGCCCCGGACCGGCAGGCGTGCCGCGCGCCGACATCGTCACCCTCATCCGAGAAGGCCACTCCGACCGGGAAATCGGCCGCCGTCTTCACACCAACCCCAAACGGGTCGGCCGCATCCGCAGCGAACTCGGCGTCCCGAAAGCCGCCCGCGGCACCACCATCACCCGCGAACAGGCATGGGCCGCATTCGCCCAGCCCGTCACCGGCGGACACATGCGGTGGACCGGCTCGATACGGGAGAAGACCTGCCCGGTACTGAAGCACGCCGGCACCGATTACACGGCCCGCCGAATCGCCTTCGAGATCGGACACGGGCGCACGCCAGTCGGGCGGGTCCTCCCTGGCTGCGACTACCCCGGCTGCGTCGCCCCCCAACACACCACTGACCAGCCCATGCGGCAGCAGCTCGACGCCCAAGTAGCCGCGATCTTCGGCCACATCGCCGCCTGAGCGGACACGACAACGGCCCCGCATTGCGGGGCCGGAGGAGAGGAGAGGACGTGACGTCAGGACTCGGAGTCGGCCGGCGCGAGGACGCGCTTCTCGCCGAGGGCCTCAAGAGCGCGCTCGTAGAAGTCCATGCCGACGATGACGGCCACGCGCTTGCTACGGCTGGTCAGCACGGTCGTCTCGTCGAAGTAGCGGGCCTTCTCGATCGCCTCGGCGAGCGAGTTGCGCACCTCGGCGATGGACTTCTGGTTCTCCTTCTTCGTCGCGCTCATGTCGGGAGTGTACCTCACGATCATGATGGACAGGACCGCGATGACCGCTATGATGTACATGAACGCTATCAGGGTGAAAGCGGCGAACCAGAGAGCCGAAAGGGCTTGGTTCCGTGCGCCCTGATTCACCTCGGCGCACACAGAAGCCAAGGAGGGCTCTTGTTCTTCGGAAGCCACGACGACGACCTCTACTGGATCGACAACACGAAGTTCGGATCTGTCGTCGCAAAAGCCATAGCCCGGCGCATCGACGCCAGCGCCGGCGGAAGCCAGGCGTGGCGGCTCGACTACGACGAGATGGCGGACGACTTCGAGTGCGGCATTCCCGAACTCCGCGAGGCTGTCGAGCTGATGGTCGCGAGGGGTCTCGCGCGAGTCGAGCACAACTATCCGGGCCTCGAAGGCACCTGGCTCTTGCTGCTCACGCCCGAGCGCGCGAGGGCCGAGGCTGCGACTGCCGAGGCAGCTCAGAGGAAGGCCGAAGCCCGCGCCGTAAAGATCGCGCTTCGCGGTGGGCGCGTGCACCGCACCCCGATCCCAGAAGGCGTCAAGGCCTTCGTCTTCGACCGCGACGGGCATGCCTGCCGACGCTGCGGCGCCATCGAGGACTTGACGCTCGATCACGTCCATCCGTGGTCCGTCGGGGGCCCGGATACGCCCGACAACCTCCAGGTGCTGTGTCGGCCCTGCAACAGCAGCAAGGGCGACCGGGTCGCCTGACCTGCCGCTCGTCCCTGTAATTCCGATTGAGAAGAGGGCTCGTGAGCCTCGACGCGCAGGACTGGGTTTGGGAGCACTCCGCTTCCAAAGGCACGGCACGCCTCGTGCTGCTCGCGATCGCCGATAAGGCGTCCGGACCGGAGTGCTCGGCCTACGCCGGCACGACCCTCCTCGTGAAGAGGGCGAATGCCGCCCGCTCCTCGGTCGTCGTTGCCGTCGACAGGCTCGTGGCATCTGGCGAGTTGGAGGTCATCGAGGGGCGTACTGGCCCGCGTGGCGAGACCTGGTACCGCCTTCCGAAGGCGGTTGGTCACCGCCGTGAAGGGGGTCCGAAATCCGGACCGGTCCGGAATCCGGACCCCTCCGAAAATCGGACCCCCACCGGTCCGGAATCCGGACCCCTGGGGTCCGAAAACCAGACCCCCACCGGTCCGGAATCCGGACCCCAGAACACAAGGAACGCAACACCACCAGAAGAAACCCATAAAGAAGATCGCGACCCGGGTTCCGCTGGCAGCGAGCGCGACTACCACTGGCCCGTCTTCGCCGAGTTCTGGGTCTGCTACCCGCGGCCCATGCACATCGAGAAGTCCCGCAAGGCGTGGGCAGCCGCGCTCGACCGCGGCGCCGACCCCGGCTTGATCGTGAAAGCCGCCAAGGCCTACGCCTACGCACGCCGCAGCGAAAACCCCAAGTACACGCCGTACTCGGCGACCTGGCTCGACAACGGCGGCTACGACGACCCGATCGACGCCTCGCCTGACTCCGGCCCGCACCGCAACCCCGAAGACCCTTCCGACTACCACCAGGACTGGTGATCAGCATGCAGTGGATTCCTCCGTTCGACCCGAAGCGCTACCACCTCGAACAGCTCCTCGCCGCCCGCGGCGTCGATCCGGACTGGCTCGCCGACAACAGCCTCGACACCTACAGCCCGCCCAACGTCGCCCGCTACTCGATCACCAAGGCGGCCGAGGTCATCCCGTTCCGCTACCAGACCGCCATCGTCGACCAGCCCGACGTCCTCAACTGGTGCAAGGAACTCGTCGACCAGGCCCTCGCCGCACAGAAGGCAGGCCGCTCCGCCATCGCCACCGTCCGCCGCGGGCGCTCCCTGCTGCTGCTCGGCCTTACCGGCACCGGCAAAACCCACCAGGCATACGCCTCGATCCGGGAACTCGCCATTACCGGCGTCGCCGCCACATGGGCCACCACCACCGCCGCCGACATGTACGCCGCCCTCCGGCCCCGCCACGGCATCGACTCGGAAGCCGAGTTCCGCCGCTACCGGGACGCCTCGATCCTCCTCGTCGACGACCTTGGCGCCGAGCGGAAACCCACCGAGTTCACCGAGGAGATCAACTTCCGGCTCATCAACTGGCGGTACGAGCACCAGCTCCCCACCCTGATCACCTCGAATCTGCTGCCGAAGGAGATTGCAGCCCGTCTCGGCGACCGCGTCACCAGCCGGCTCATCGAAATGTGCCAGCGCATCGTCATCGAGGGCCCGGACCGCCGCCGGGGTGAGGCCGCGTGACCACCGAGATCGAGCCGTGGCTCGACACCGCGGAGCCCGGCGACGACTTCGGCCCGAGTATGCCGCGCGACGTGGACGCCGAACGCGTCATTACCGCATCCGCGATGGAGCGCCCCGAGATCGTCGACGAGCTCGCCGCCGAAGGCTTCGACCCCGCGGACATCACCACCGAGTCGTTCCGGTGGGTGTGGTTCGCCGTCGAGGAACTCCGCACCCGCTTCAAGGACGGCGAGATCCGCTGGCTGCCGATCGCACGCCAACTCGAGGCCTGGCATGCCGACGGCCACATGACCGCCCGCCCGCTGACGGAGTCCCAGCTCGCCGAGCTCTACGGCTGGTCTCAGCCCGGCGCCGCCGCCTGGTACGCCGAACGCGTCGCCAAAAAGGCCATCGCTGCCCGCATCGTCGCCCTCGGCCACGACGCCACCGGCCGCGGCAACAGCGCCGCCTTCGACCCCGACACCGACGTCGCCGCCCTACAGGACGCCCTCGACGGGGTAGCCAGGCCGGACACAGCGCAGCAGGCCAAGCACGTCCGCGAACTCATCGGCGCCGCCCTCGAACGCTGCATCACCCCACCCACCAAGGAAGACCGCACCCCCACCGGGTTCATCGACCTCGACGCGCTCCTGTGCGGCGGCTGGGCTCCCGGCCAGATGGTCGTCATCGGCGCCCGCCCCGCCATGGGCAAATCCACGATCGCTTCCGGGTTCGCGCGGGCCGCCGCAGTCACCAACAACATCCCGACCCTGTTCCACACGCTCGAAATGAGCGAAGACGAGATCACCAACGGCCTGCTGTGCGCCGAAGCCAGAGTGGCGCTGCACCACCTCAAGCAGGGCATCGTCGACGACGCCGGCGTCGCACGCGCAGCTGCAGCCGGACAGAAGATCGCCGCCGCACCGCTGTACATCGACGACGTGTCCAGCCTGACCCTGCCCGGCCTGCGAGCCAAGGTCCGCCACCACGTCCGCGCCGACGGCCTCCGCCTGGTGATCGTCGACTACCTGCAGTTGATGACCGCACCCAAGGCGGAGAACCGGCAGAACGAAGTCTCCAAGCTCAGCCGCGGGATCAAGCTCCTCGCCCGCGAATTCGGCATCACCGTGATCATCCTGGCGCAGCTCAACCGCGGGCCCGAACAGCGGCAGGACAAGCGGCCCATGAAGTCCGACCTCCGCGAGTCCGGCTCCATCGAGCAGGACGCCGACATCGTCATCCTCCTCCACCGCGACGACGCCTACGAGCGCGAAAGCCCCCGAGCCGGCGAAGCCGACCTGATCGTCGACAAGCACCGCGGCGGCCAGATCGGAACGATCACCGTCGCCGCCCAACTCCACTACGCCTCATTCGTAGACATGGCGGCCACCTGATGAACCACAACATCGAAGACATCGCGGCGATGCGCGCCCAGGGCGACCTCAAGGACTACCTGCTGTCCCTGGTCGGCACAGCCCCCGCCACCCCGAAGCCGACTCTCGCCGCGGTCCCGTCGCCGGGCTACCGGATCGCCCACACCGGTGGCTGGCCGCTCGGCACCGCCGCCACCGGCCCCACCCCGTCCGCCGACCAGTGCACGTGCGCCAAGTGCGGCGGCAACCCCAACACCGCCACGCACCGAGAGGAAGCCGCCTGATGTCGAGCGCATCTCGCAAGACGCCCCGCACCGCCACGCACCGGCCGGCCACCAGGCGCCGCCGCTTCCGCCACGATGACCTGGTCGCGGTCGACCTGTTTTCCGGGTTCGGCGGACTGACCAGGGGCATCGAGGACGCCGGATTCACCACGATCATGGCCGCGAACCACAACGAGTACAAAGTCCGCGTTCACGAGGCCAACCACCCCGACGCCGAGCACTGGATCGCTGACCTGGTCGACCCGGACAAGGCCGACTACCACTCCGCCCGCGATCTTCCCGCCGCAGATCTCCTCGCCGCCGGCATCAGCTGCGTCAACCACTCCCAGGCCAACACCATCAAGGCCTACGAGCACGGAGGAACCCTCTTCGAGCTCGAAGATCCGGACTTCGAGGCGAGGGTCACGCGGTCCGAGCGTGACCGGGCCACGGCGAACTGCGTCCTGCACTACGCGCAGCAGCACCGCCCCCGGCTGATCCTCATCGAGTGCACCACCGGACTCACCTCGTGGGGCAAGGCAGTTCCGGGCAAGAAGTACGGCGACGGCAGCACCTACCGGTGGTGGCTCAAGCAGTTCCCGCTGCTCAACTACCGCTACAAGGTGCTGTACCTGAACAGCCAGTTCTTCGGCGTCCCGCAGTCGCGGGACCGGCTGTACATCGCCTTCTGGGACGCGTCCCTGCCCGAACCCGACCTGGAACACCGACCGGTGTCGCGGTGCCACCACTGCGACAAGGACGTCGAGGCCGTGTGGACCTGGCGCACCGGGATTCCGCCGACCGGGAAGGTGGCCTACGGCGAACAGTACGAGTACCGGTGCCCCTCCTGCCGCCGAGCCGTCGTACCGCCGATGACACCGTCGCTCGCCGCACTCGACCTGAGCGACCTCGGAACCCGCATCGGAGACCGGCCGATCAAGACGTTCAAGGACGGCCACCGCGGGCCGTTCGCGGCGTCGACAACCGCCCGAATCGAGCGATGCCGCCAGAAGTTCGCCGACTTCCCCGCAATCCTCATGCCCGCCAAGGGTGTACACGGCTCCGAGCGGCTCCTGCTGCAGCCGCTGACCACACAGACCAGCCAGCAGGAGACAGCAATCCTGTCGACTGGCCCGGCCGCCCAGACGCTGTGGGATCAGCCCGCGGTCGCACTCGCCGTGGACAACTACCAGGGCGGCCCGCGCGGAGCGGGTGAGCCGCTGCCCACTCAGGTCGGCTCCGAGACGCTCGCCGTGCTCACTTCCGGCGTCATTCCGTACCGCAACAACACGGTGCCCACCCTGTACGCCGAGTCAATGCCGACGTTCACCGCCGACCAGATCCCTGGCCTGCTCACTGCCGCCGGCTGGTTCAAGCAGAACGGGACCAGCCCTAGCCACGGGACCGCGCCGCACCCGCTCAGCGACCCACTCGGCACGCTCACCGCGCACGACACGACTGCGCTGCTCACAGCCGCGTGGGGGCCAGCGCTCTCGGAGATACCGGCCGAGGACTGCTTCTACCGAATGATGGCCGCCCATGAGATCGGCCGAGGCTGCGGCTTCGACGTCGACTTCCGCGACTACCGCGGCAGCTTCACCGTCTGGGGGACCGCCCGCGACCAGACGGACGGCTTCGGGAACGCCGTCAGCCCGCAGGTCGGCACCTGGATCGGGTCCCGACTGCGAGCCGTCATCCACAGCCCCCAGGACCGCGGCGCGTCAACCGACCTCGTCGAGGCTGCCTGATTTCCCACGCATCACCACCGCGCGACCCCGCATCCCACGCCCGCGCACCCCACCCTTGCCCGGCCCACGAAAGAAGCCTCCGATGACCCAGCCCGAGCCCGCCAACGACCAGACCGCGCGGATGCATGTCTTCCGTGTGTCCGAGATCCGCGACAACGTGCTGCGTCGCGTCCACGGCTACTACGCCAGCCTCCAGGGCGCGTTCGCGTACTGCGAGGCCGAGGAGCGCAAGCAGCCGCTCATCGACACTGTCCGGTTCGAACTGTTCTCCGCGCCGGGCGGTGAGCAGTGGCTGATCCACTCGTACTACGGGCCGGACGATGACTGGCCCGAGGTCAGCGATCTCGTGATCACTCGGGTCGTGGTGATCCCGGACGAGACGCCCGCCGCCGCTGTGCTGCCCGCGAGCGTCGACCGAGCAGACGAGGTCGCCAACCTCCGCACCATGTACGACGCGGCCACCGCCCGCGAGAACGAACTCATCGACGAGCGGGACAAGCTGATCCGCTGGCACCGCGAGGACGAGACCGCACTCAACGAGATGCGGGCCACGATCGAGCGACTCCGCGCCGAGCTGCGTCGTGTGGCCGCCGAGACCCGCAACACCACCGAGGCGCCCACCCCGTGCGGTCCCGCACCCGACGAGTGCGGCGACGAGCCCTGCGCCAACCATGAGCGCGAGCAGGCCCACGCCGAGGGTGAGCACTGCTTCTGCGGGCCGGAGTGCAGCGACGAGGACCCGTCGTGACGCCGCTGTTGGCGTATCTCGCTCTGGTGGTTGCGGTGGCCGCCGTGTGCTGCGGCCATCAGGGCGAGCGGTTCCCGGTACCGCTACGCGCCGCTGTACGGGCCCTGAGACGGCTTGGGAGCCCTCCGCGCGGCTCTGCGGACGCCGGGAGCCTTCCGCGGCCCTCAGGCGGCCTTGTGGCGGCGCGAGAAACCGCAGCAGCCCCGAGACGGGCCCTGACCGCCCCCCAGACGGCCGAACTCCGGTCCGGCGACCTGGGAGCCGCCGATGCCGCCGAACGACGCTCACAGCCGCCAACCCGCCCCGCACCGACATGGGCCCAACCCGACAGCGAGGAAGCCGCATGACCGAGCCCTATCGAGTGCTGATCACCGGGAGCAGGGACTGGCAGAAGGTGGAAGTCGTCCGCTTCGCCCTCGACTACGCGTTCTGCGAGGCCGCGCACTCCGGCCGCGCACTGACCGTCGTTCACGGAGCCTGCCCGCGAGGCGCAGACGCCCAGGCCGCGGACTACGCCAACTACCTGATCAGCCGTGACCTGCCGGTCAAGACCGAACCCCACCCCGCGAATTGGCAGATCAACGGCAAGCGGGCCGGGTTCATCCGCAACGCCCACATGGTCAACCTCGGCGCCGACGTCTGCCTCGCGTTCATCAAGGACGGCAGCCGAGGCGCCAGCCACACCGCCGAACTCGCCGAGCAGGCCGGCATCGAGACACGGAGGTGGACCGCATGACCGACCGGCCCACTATCGACCAACTCCGCAACCTTGCCGACCGGGCCCGCAAAGGCCTCACCGACGCCGAAGCCGACCGACTCCGCGAAGGCATCGACCAGTTGGCCGCCCGACAACCGGCCGCATGGGACGACGGGCCTAGCGTGCGGGAAGCAGCCTCCGTCGACCGCAACTGGGATGTCGAGAAGGCGGGGGAGCGGTGAACAGCCTCCGCCTGCCCCTTCCGCTGCGAGTTCGGGCCCGGCTGCGCATCACCCGCGCCGTCGACCAGGCCGCCATCCGCCTCATCGACCACGGCCACCACCGGGCAGCCGAACGACTCTGGCGCTCTTGTGGACTCTGGTGACCGGCGGCAGCGCGGTAGTGATCTACCTCGGCTGAACGCGGAAGCGCCCTGGTTCGGATGGCGGACCAGGGCGCTCTGTTGTGCGGCTACCTCCGCGAGACCGGTATCGGCAGCGCCAACGTCAGCGCTGTCGCCGGCAACACACCCGCGATGATCAGCACCACCAAAGCCGCCACCACCACGAGCGTGACCACCGCCTCAGGCCAGCCCATCGGCGGACCGGTATCCGGCGGGAGAGGAGGAGGGTTAGGCTTGGAAATGGTCATGGAGATCCAATCTCGTGATCTGCATTCAGGCAGCCCCGGCCTTTCACCTCGCGAGCGAAGCCGGGGCTTCCTGCTGTCTCCAGGAGACGCTAGCGGAGTGGGTGTCGATTGAAACCTCTAGATCACACGCACGGTTGGAAGAACCGCAGGTCAGCGCGCCGGGAGTTGAGTCCCATCAACCCCGCAAGCCGCACGGGCACCAACTTTCGGCAAGACCCGCAACAGCTTCTACGCCCTGGACCTGCGCTTTAGACGATCGGTGGGGCAACTTTCGATGACAGGACCCCGTCCAGGTACGCCTGCACGGGCCTGAAGAGCCCGCCCGGCACCAGCTCCGGGATCTCGCCGGCCCGCACCCACGCCACCTCCGCAACCTCCCGCGGACTTGCCGCGTGGGCGTCACCACCGAGCAGCCGGCAGGCGACGTACACCACCCGCCGGCCCGTCGCCGGATGCACCCGCTCGCCCAGCACCACCATCGGCGCCACGATCACCCCCGCCTCCTCCCCGGCCTCCCGAGCCGCCGCCTCGCTCGCGGTCTCGCCCGGCTCGACCTTGCCCGACGGGAACGACCAGAGGAGGGCGCCCTCGGGGGAGGCGCGGCGGATCAGCAGGACACGGCCCGCGTGGGCGATCACCGCGCCAGCGATGGGGGAGGGGGTCATGCGGGCATCATCTCGGAGACAGCGAAGCGCCCCAACCGGCAGAGCGGTCGGGGCGCTTCATCGTGTGCGTCAGGCGGCAGTCTGGTTCGCCAGCCGCGCGATGCCCGCCGCTTCCTTCAGCCGCATCGCGAACGCGATGAGCTCATCCGCCGTCTCGTCCGCCATGTCCGGGGTCTGGTAGGCGTCCCGGGAGCCGTCCGTCACAACGATCGCCGCGACCCGCATCCTCGGGTCCTCGTTCGCCGGGTCCGAATACACCTGCGTGTACACCTCGAACGCCGAGTAGAAGTCGTCGGTCATCGTCGACACCTGCGCGTGGTCGGGAGCGCCGCGATGGCTGATGTCCTCGACCGCCACCTGCCGTTCGTCCAGGTGGTCCAGCACGCACCACGCCGGGCACGGGACGTGGACCGTCTGAACGCGACCCGGCCGGCCAATCCTCGCGGGCACCAGACGCGGCGTGACCGGGGTCGCAGGGGCGAGGGAGTCGGCCGAACGTGCAACGTTACACTCGGCGGCTACAGTGGTCATGAGACCTTCTCTCTGGCGAGGGACGGGTTGAAGATCAGCGGACTGGCATCCGCTGGTTGAACTGGCCCGGTGTTAGCGCACCGGGCCGTTCGCGTTCTCAGGACGCTAGCGACATAGGTCTCGGAATGCTCAAGCAGTCTTCCGGGTGAGCCGCAAAGAGAGCGACGTCACACTCTCTAGCCGGGGAAGCCGAGCTTGTAGAAGAAGTCGTGGGGCAGCTTCGGGCGCTGCCCCCGGTGGCGAACGACCGGCTGTCGGGCAACGAAGAGTCCGAGCCCGGGTCGGAAGTCCAACAGACCTTCCTGCTGCAGGAGGACGGACGCTTGGCTGACGATGCGCATGTGCGCGCCAACGGCCTCACCCATGGTGCGTAGCGACGGGAGACGCTGCCCCGGCGACCAGCGCTCGCTGGCGATCTCCGCGCGAATGAGGCCGGCGATCGCCGGAACCTTCGCTTGATCCGTTATCGCCGACCATGAGGCCGGGTCGAACGGAGCGTCGTCGTGGTTGTGAGTGCCGTTGAACGGCGGTCGCTCAGCTCGGATGGCCTTCGTCTCGGCGGCCAGCGCCTCCGGGCGGGAGTTGTACCACTCGTCGATCCGCCGAACAGCCTGATGGATCCACGGCTCTCGGTTGCCGCGATGGGCCATCCAGCGACCCTCGGGGTCCTTAGAGATGCCGATGTAGAGCAGGTCGCCGTTGGCGTCGAAGTGTCGGTAGAGCGCGGTGCGCTCGGGTTCAGGCATGCCGCTCCTAACTGAGCGTGTGGCGTGAGCCACTCTCGGAAGCGACTGTAAGAGGTTCATTGAGAGGTTCGCAAGTCTCTCGTTTGCCCGCAGGCGCAACAAAGCCCCGACGCCTGCCGCGTCGGGGCTGGTGAGCGGGCGTATCAGAACTCGTACTCCAGCTCGTAAAGATGCCCCGCCTTGGCCATGATCTCCGCCTGGATCGGTCGGTCATCCACGCTGTACGTCACGCGGAACTGGCGCAGCACGGGAAGCTTGGTCGGCATCCTCAACGCCTTGGCCTGCTCTGGCGTCGGCCACCGCGCGGCCACCTTGTCCACGCAACGCAGCGGCGGCAGACCGGCCTCCAGGAGGACTCGACCCACGCCACCCCGGATCTTCCGGTTCTCGGCGATCGGCGTACCGCGGGCCAGGTCGAGCGGAATGTAGACCTCGACCAACTCGCAGGGCTGGTCGTCCAGGTAGAGCACCTGTCGGCGCAGCTGCGCCTTCTCGCCTTCAGCGAGGCCGAAGGCGTCACGAATGGCGGCGGGCGGCACGACTTCCTCGACCGCGAGTAGATCGCTCTTGCCTGCCAGCCCCTTCTGCTCGGCGGCCGTGATCCACTGGTACTTCCCGCCGTCGCCGGGCGGGTTCTTGTAGCTCGCCGGCTCCATCGCTCGCTGGCGATGCTGTCTCGCATAGACACCGGCGCCGCGCCTCGTGTAGGCGAGCTCTTCCTTCTCAAGCATGTTGATCGCGTTGCGGATCGTCTGTGCGGCTGCGCCGAACATCTCGGTCAGGTCGCGGCTGGATGGCAATTTTTCCCCTGGGGGGAAGTCGCCGTTGAGGATGCCGTCTCTGAGGTAGGCGGCGATCTGGTCCTGTACGGGCCAGACGCTCTCTTCTTCGTGGAGTCCTGCCATGTCAGTCGACCTTCATCGAGTAGTGGAGCCGTCCAATGCGGCCGGGGCTGACCATGACGGACACCTCGTAAGGGTGCCCGTTTGGTGTGCTGATGGTGCGAGTGAGGGTCAGTACCCATTCGCGGTTGTCGGCCAGTTGCAGGGCTTCCGCCTCCTCTTTCGTCGGTGGCCGGGTCTGGACTTCCTCGTTCACGGTGCCGGGCGTGTAGCCGAGCTCGGCCAGCAAGGACACTGCGCCCCCGCGAATGCGACCGGTCTCTGCCAGGGCTGTACCTCCGGCGATTGGGGCCGGCCAGTAGGAGTGCGCCAGTTCCACGGGTTCGTCATCCAGAAGGATCAGGCGGTCGCGCCGGATGACGGGTTCTCCGGCTTTGAGGTCTAGCGCCTCGGCGACTGTGTGCGGAGCGGGTACCGACTCGGCCCTGAGGATTCGCTGAGTGCCTTTCCGGCCCTGGCCTGCCGCTTCTTTGCCCCACGCGTCACCGTGGCCGCTCTCTATGTAGGGCTTCGAAGACCCGGTCCAGCGCTCGTCTGTCACTCCAGCTCCTCCAGTAGGCGACGTCTCTTGAGGCGTCCATCAATTTCTCCACCATAAGCCCACGTCATCGGGGCCCGGGGACCTTACGAGAGCGCTTCGGGCGGGCGAGAAGGTTGTGACCTCTCAAGAATGCACCTACAGTTGAGGAGTCAGCACAACCGACCCCCTACTCCTGGATTGGAGAGTCAGATGCTGCCTGCGGCTCAGAAGCTGCTCACCGTGGCGGAGACCGCAAAGCTTCTGCGGGTCTCCAAGCCGACGGTCTACCGCTGGGCTGCCAGTGGGTACCTGCCGTCGATCCAGTACGGGCAGCCCCGAGTCGAGGGCGAGACCCGGCGTGGGGGAGCCATACGCATCCCGAGCAGCGCCGTAAACGAACTGCTCGCCCTCAACTCCGAGGAGGTGGCCTGATGGCCACGGCAATCACCCAGCTCCCCACCCCCACCACCACCGCCCCGCTGTCCCCGGCGGCGTCGGCTGCTACTGAGCCGCTGAGCGATTTCGCTGCCAAGCTCGTGGATCGCCTGGACTTGCGCCTGAACGCGCCGGAGGTGCTTCCGGCTGTGGCGCGCTACGAGGTCGGGGCGTTCCGGACGGCCCATCTGTCGGCTCGCCTGTTCCGCTACGGGCTGTCGGATGCCGACTTTGGCTCGCTGGAGTTCTGGCAGGACGTGATGCGTGAGGCCCGCGCCACCCTCGCCGACGCCGGCCGCCTCGACCTCATCGGCGGCGGTGTGTGATGCGAACCCTGAAGCTTCTCGCGGTAGCCGTCACCTTCGCGGCCCTGGCCTTGACCGCCTGCCGGCCCGCGCAGGGCCCGGCGGGGACGGTTGTGGACCGGGACCGCACGTACTGGTCGGCGACGAAGCAGTGGACGTACAAGCTGACCGTCGAGAAGGCGGACGGCGGTACCGCGAAGTTCAAGGTGCTGCGCGACGTCTACAAGGCGTGCAGCGAGGGCGAGGCCTACCCGGGGTGTGTGTCGTGACCGCCCGCCAGGTTTTGGAGCGTTTCCCGGCTGGCGCCCCGCGCGGCAGCTGGCCGGCGGAGGAGTTCGCCAAGCAGCGGCGCCTGGAAGGCCAGCCCGCCGAGGTCGTCATGGATCTGTCGTCGGACAGCTTCCTCGTCGTCGCTCCGAACGGTGAGCAGTCGTGACCGCCGACGAGCGCGCCGAGCTCTCCCGCAAGGTCGCCGACGCGAACCGGCGCAGCGAGTCCCGGCCCAAGGGCTAACCCCTAGACCACCGCGGGCGGGTCGACCCCCGTCCCCGCCCGCGGTGCCCCACCCCGCACCACCTCATCCATCCCGGCATGACCAACCGAGGAGATCAGCCATGTCCCGCTACTTGGAAGAGGCCGCCGCCCAGCTCCGGAAGGCGACCGCCGAGTACGAGAAGAACTGCGCCGAGAGCAGCATGCCGACGCTCTCGCGGCAGAACCTCGCCGAGAAGCGGGAGCGCATCGCTAAGGGCTACGCGACGCTCGCCGCGATCGACAACGGGCTGCTACCCGCCGAGATCACGCAGGACGTGATCGCCGCGCTGGTCGCCCGCGCCACCGACTGACCCCGCCCCGCATCACCCCCATCTCCCTTGTTCACCACTCGAAAGGCACCCCCATGTCTCCGTACCTGTTCTCCGCCGACTTCGGCGCCACCGACATCGGCCGGAAGGCCCGCGCCACCACCACGGTCGCCGAGGCGATGGTGCTCAGCATCTCCGACCTGTTCGGCGAGTACGCCAAGGCCCGCAAGGGCGGCGACCTGGCCCGCATGCGGCAGATCCGCCTCGTTGCTGACGGCGAGCTGCTGGCCGAGCTCGACGGCTTCGACTACCCGGCAGCCGCGTGATGGCCGGGGTTCGGCGGCTGATCGCCGCACTGGCGCGCACCGCGAACTGGCGCTGCTCGGACTGCGACACCTGGAACGCCGACAGCGACGAAAAGTGCATCACCTGCGGCTGACCACCCCGACCCGCCGGGCGGGGTCCATCCCCCTGCCCTGCCCGGCTCCTAGCCCCGGCCCCCGCGTGATGCCGCCGGATCGGATCCGGCCCGGGTGCGCGCACCAACCACATCCACGCTGATCGAAGAGAGGCAAGAAATGGGCTACTACGAAAACGAGCTGCGGAAGATCGCCGAGTTTCACGAGGAGCAGGCCACCAGCCTGGAACGGGACAGCCACCTGGATGGGCTGTACGGCGCGGGTGAAGGAGCCAGCCGCGCGGCTGAGCGGGTCAACTCCGTCCAGTCTCATCGGGCGAAGGCCAGCGGACTGTCTGCCGAGGCCGACCGGGCGTCCTGATCGTCCCGAGCCGCCTGATGGCCGACGGCCGCCTCTCCTTCGCCGGTTCGTTCCCCCGCGGCGGCGGGGGAGAGGCACCCCCTGGTCTGGCTGGTCGGCGCATCACCGGTGCGGCGTCCTGCACGACCAGCAACACCAACCGAACCCCGATCGGAAGGAGCACCGATGACTCAGGAGAAGAGGCCCGTGTGCTGGGTCTGCGGCTCAGACGGGCCGCTGGAGAGGCGGCGCACGCTGTACGGCGCAATGAAGTGGGTTTGCCGAGGCGCCCGCTGTCGGGGCGCCTGAACCGGTGCCCGCCAAACCGTGCCCGGTCGGCGAGTGCCCGCAGTGCTGGCATCACGCCCACGTCCTGCACGTCGGCAACCCGCTGGGACTGGTGGCCGAGCCAGAGTGCCCGCCGTGTGAGAACCACCGGGTGAACGGCTGCCCGACCCTCATGGGACCCAACGGGATCCCGGTGCCCAACACGAAGAAGTTCAGCTGGTGGTGACCGCCAGCACGACCTGACCTCCCCCATACGAAAGGACTGACCCGCATGAGCACCTACGGCAAGGACGACCAGATGAGCCCCCGAGAGGTAATCGCCCGACGTCTCCAGCAGGTCGGCCTGGCCGTTGCCGGTGAGCGGGGATCCCGGGCCGCCAACGCGGTATCTGCAGCGATCGGGTGCGGACGCATCGAACTGTGCGACGACCCGACCTGCCCGAACTGCGCCCCTGTCGAGTAGAGGCCCCCGCTCGCCTTCGCCCCACTTGCAAGCCACCCGTTTACCCCCACTAGTGCTGGAAGGACCCCGATCGTGACCACCTCCGTCGAGAAGAAGGTCAACGGCGCGTCGCTGGCCTCGCCCGAGCCCCGGTTCGACCCGGTCGCCCTGGCCGAGGCGGAGGCGATCCGTACCAAAGCCGCCGCCGAAGCCGAGGCCCTCCGCATCGAAGCCGCAGGCAAGGCCGAGGCCGAGAAGATCAAGGCAGTCGAGGAGGCGGAGAAGCAGCGCCTCGCCAACGAGCGGGCCAGCCTGCGTTTCCAGCGAGAGAGGTCCGAGCAGCTCGCGAAGATCGAGGAGGCGGAGAAGAAGCGGGAGGACATCGCCCGCGCCCGCCGCGACGCCGACCGCCAGGACCAGGACCGCCAGCAGGCTCAGGCGGCAAGCGTCAAGGCCGTTGAGAAGGCTAGCAAGCGGTGGCGGCGCGTCGCCGTGGCCTTCTACGGTCTCTGCGCTGGGGTCGCTCTGCCTGTCCAGATGGCCGCCTTCTACAACAAGGACGCCAAGTACCTGCTTGCCGCCCCCGTGTTCATCGAGCTGATCGCGCTCGTTGCCCTCGTCGGTGCTGCAGCCGCAGTCACGGCCGGCCGCCCGCACTGGCACTACCGGCTCGTCGCCTGGGGCGGTGCTCTGACCGCAGCGAGCATCAACATCATTCACGGTCTCGCCGAGTACGACCTGGCTACCGCCTTCGGGACCGCGCTTGCCTCGATTGCCGGCCCCGGCATGTGGGACTTGCACGAGCACGGCCGCATCCTCAAGCGCGACGGCAAGCCGTCGTGGCGGGAGCGTCGTGCCGCGGAGAAGGCGGAGCGCGAGGCGGCTAAAGACAGGGCTGCCGAGGAAGCACGGAAGCGCGCCGAGAAGGAGGCTTCCGACGAGGCCGCCGAGGCGGCACGGCAGGAGCTTCGCGAGATCCGGCAGACCGTGTTCAAGGACGTGTGGGCGGAGGCCGTGAAGATCGGTGCCGCGCTCGGCAAGGCACCCGACGACCCGGCCGTATGGCCGCGCGCCTACCGCAACATCAAGGGCTGCGAACTGGGTGAGTCCATCGAGTCCATCACGGGTCGTCGGACCGCCGAGAAGCGTGCCGAAGCAGCCCTCACCGGCACCCCCGTCGCCACCCTCGGCAAGACCACGAACGCGCAGCGTGCTGCTCAAATGCCCCCCGGCCCGAACCGGGTCCTGAAGACCCGCGCTACCCGCCGTCGAGGCGACACCCCGAAGTACGTCGGCGCCGCCCGAAAGCAGGCCGCCATCACGGCCAAGCAGGCCGCCAAGAACGACCGCCCGAACGACGTCTAACCCACCACTCAGGAGAAAGCCATGAGCATCACCTTCCGTCGGATCGCCGTTTCGGGCAGCGCGGCCGTTGCCCTCCTCGGCGGCGCCGCCGCCATCATCACCGCGACCGCCCCGCCGGCTGCCGCCGCCGAGACCCACGCCGTCGTCGTCGAGCGGGCCGTGACCGCCCCCGTGACGCTGCCCGACGGCCGCACGTTCCGGGTCACCGGCATGGGCGGCTACGGCCACCGCGCCACCGAGGCGCACATCGCGACCGTCGCCGCCTACAAGACCGGCACGCAGACCCCGAACAGCTTCAACGACAGCGGCTCCGGTGCCCAGCTGCAGGCCCCGTACAACACCGGCCAGACGCCCGCCGACTACCAGCAGATCCAGGCGCAGACCGCGGGCGGCGGCACGATCGCCGTTGGGATCGTCGCGATCCTCGTGCTCGGCATCATCGTGTTCTTCAAGGTCAAGGGCGGCCACATCAAGGCCATGGACGCGACCCTCGTGGGCCTGCTCGGTATCTCGCTGGCCGGAACCATCGTCGGCTCCATGGGCTCCTCGCTCACCAACTCCCTGGTCGGCTCCCTCGGCAACATGCTCGGCGGCCTCGGCTAGCCACCACCCCGGCGGGGCCGAACGGCCCCGCCCCCGACACCTGGAAGGACCGGCCAGTGGCCACCGAAACCCCGCCCCGCCCCGACTACGCACCCGCCGCGCCAGTTGCCGAGGACGTACACAAGGAGGCGACGGAGCAGACCCGCGGCGACCGCATCAAAGCCGCCCTCAAGGAGCAGCACGGCCACGCATCCGCCCGCACCAAAGACTGGCTGGCCGGCGGCGACCTCGACCCGGTCACCGTCATCCAGCTGGCCACCGACAAGAAGCAGCGCAAGCACGCCGAGCAGGTCGCCCAGCAGGAGCGACGAGCAGCCGAAGCCCGCGGACGCTTCCACGTCGCCAAGCAGCAGGCCGACGTCGAGGAGGGAAACCAGAGTGCGGCCCGCCGCCTCGCACCCCTCGCCGGACAGGCCGCGAGCGAAGAAGCCCGTCTCGAAAGCCTCCGCAACACGCCAGTCCTCCCGCCGAACGACCGGGAGATCAACGCTGCCCAGCAGGGCAAAAAGGCGCAGCGAGCGGCCATCCTTGCAGGTGGAGGCGTCATGTCCCTGCCGGTCCTCGGTACAGCCGTCGAGCAGGCCGCCACGGGCCAGCCGCTCATCCTTGCATTCGTTGCGGCAGGGGCAAGTTGGGGCTGGTATGTGATCTCCCGGCCGTTCGTCGCCCGCGGCAAGGAGGGTGAGGCCCCTTTCGGCCTGACCCCGGCAGGGATGTTGCCCGCCACGTTCCAGGCGGAGCCGGCCGGGGGAGCGCCGATAGTCGGCGGGAACGTGCTCATGAACGTCGAGCAGCTCGCCGAAGGCGCCAAGCCCTTCCCCATCCGGAACGCGCGCACGCCCCAGCAGCTCGCTGAGTGCGTCCTGCTCGCGGCGCGCGCCGAGAATGTGCCGATCGTCGAGGTGTCGGACGTACAGCGGCAGCCGTGGGGCTGGCAGTGCACCGTCCGCGTCAGCGACGGCACCCCCGAGGCGATCATCGCGAAGAGTGGCGACCTGGAAACCAAGTTCGACCTTCCGACCAACGGCGTCCGGCCCCAGCCGATCAAGGCCCGACGGGCGTGCGCCATCCTCCGCCTCGTCGAGGGCGACCCGTTCGCATCCGCCCCCGGCCTGCCCTACCGCGCCGCCAAGTCCCTGTCGATCACCGACAAGTTCCGCATCGGCACCAGCGTCGGCGGCGACCCCCTGGAGATCTCCCTGGCCGGCGTCATGGGCCTGTGGGTCGCCGCCTCGGGTGGAGGAAAGACCGGCATCCTCCAGGCCCTCGCCGAGGGTGTCACCGCCTGCCGGGACAACATCACCATCGACCTCGACCCATTCGGCGACGGGCTCGAAGACCTCGGTGACGCGGTCAGGATCACCGCCCGCTCCAACGAGCAGATCGAAGCCGTCCTGCTGTTCTTCCTGGTCATGGCCAAGGGGCGGGCCCGTCTGCGGGCCAAGCTCGGCATGGGAAAGAAGTGGAAGGCCAGCCCGGAGCATCCCGCCGTCACGATCTTCTTCGACGAACTCCCCAAGGCCAGCACCCTGGCGAAGCGCCTGTACAACGACCTGCTGCTCGTCGGCCGCAAGGAGCTGATCGTTGTGGAGGCCGCATCGCAGGGCGGCCAGAGTTCCTATCTCGGGGCGAACATCGCCCAGATGGTCGCACTCAAGGCCGTCGGTCCCTGCAAGGTCGAGGACACCAGGTCGGTCCTCGGTGACGGCTCCGTCAAGGAGGGATACCTGCCGCACCGGCTGTCCCCGGCCACAGCAACCGACCCCAAGGACGCCGGCCACATCTTCATCCAGGGCGTCCCCGGCATGGCCGACGAGCCGATCGAGTACGCCATCCATGAGGTGCCGTCCGCGACCCTGCGGCAGCTCGGCCAGGAGCGGCTGGAAGCCGGACTGCTCGACCCCGACCAGGACAGCCTTGACGCGATGAAGGGCGTGGACCTGCCCGAGTACGTCGAGCCCGAATACGACAAGGACGGCGACATAAAGAAGCCCGCCCCGGTCGAGCTGCTCACCTGGGAGCAGCTGCTGAGGCTGTGCGGCGCCGAGCCGCCCGCGGGCGTGGAGCTCACCGACGGGCCCGCGCGCGCCGCGGTCGAGGACTCGGTGGACGTCATGGTGAAGGCCGACGTCGACCGGATGAAGACCGAGACCCTACTCGCCGCGCTCCAGGAGCACGACCCCGACGCCTACAGCGAGATGACCGTCGAGGAGTTCAAGGCGCTCATGGCGAAGGCGGGTGCGGGCGGCCCGATCACGCTCGGTCCGATCGGCGAGGAGAAGAATCCGCGCGGTTTCAAGCGTGATCGTCTCCGCCATCTGCTGTGACCGTTGCGCGAAGTATGCACCCCTGATCAGGGCTTGCTCAGCCCTGCTCAGGCCGCGAACCCGCAGGTCGCAGCTGCTCAGCCTGCTGCTCACGGCCTGCTCAACCTCTGCTCTGAGCAGCGTCTGAGCAGGCCCGTGAGCAGCCCTGACCTGCACCTTTGCTCGCTGAGCAGGACTGAGCAGCAAGAACAAACCATCGCAATCCTTACAAAGGAGACCCGTCATGCCCAAGACCTGGCAGCCCCACCAGGCGACCCAGTTCGCCCGCCAGCTCCGCCTCGGACAGACCTACTACTACGTCAACACCCACGACACGAAGCACAACCCCTACGAGGACTCGAAGACGTACAGCGAGGTCGTTTTCACCGGGCACCTGCCGTTCACGAACAACCCGTGCACCGACGGCGGCTACAGCGCCCACACCCTGTGCCAGAACTTCGGCCCCATGTACGACACGCCCCCGCGCGGCCTGCGCAACCTCGACGGCCCCGCCCCCCAGGTCGGCGCACCCCTCGGCAACGACTACCGCGGCTACCTCGACGAGGCCGAGATGAGCGGCCTGGAGAAGCACGTCCGCAACAGCAGCGACCCCCACACCCGCCGCCGCTAAGCCACCCCAGCCAGACAACCCAAACCGATCAAGGAGTCCGCATGCCGTACACCCACCAGTCCGTCCGCGACTACGTCGCAGCGAAGAAGCGCGGCGACCGCGCCACCACCGACCGCATCCTCGCTGAGGTCCAGGCCCGCTTCGCCACCCGCACCACCGACGGCAGCGAAGCCGCCGAACTCCTCGACGCCACCATGGCCGTCCGCTTCGGCGAAGACCTCTGACCTCCAACCCCACACAACTACAAGAAGGGAAACGCACATGCCGACCAAACGGGAACTGCTCGCACTCGCGGCCAACACCGAAAACCTGATCGCCAAGACGTCGCAGCCCGACGCGTTCCAGCTGAGCCAGCGCGACCGGATCATCGCTGCCGCTCACGCCGCCGGGATCACCGACGCCGAGATCAGCGCCGCACGCCAGGCGCGCCAGTAGCCAAGCCGGGGCGCCCCTTCCCGCCTGCCAGCACTCAGGGGCGCCCCATCCACCCACCACGCGCATACGCGCAGAAGGCAGCCCCTACGTGACCACGCCCACCCTCATCGCGGCAAGCCCGCACCCCGCCCCCGAACTCGACCTCGACACCCGGTTCGTGCTCCTCAACGTCGAGATGGACGCCCGCCTCGAACAGGCCGCCGTCGCCTTCGAGGTCAACACCGCCCACCTGCCCGGCGCCGACCCCACCCCCGACATCCCCGACACGGTGCCGCTCACCCCGGCACCCCAGCCCAGCACTTACAGCACCCCGCTCGCCGACCTCCTCGACCGGGCCCGCCACTACATCGCCACCCGAGGCCTCCTCCGCGGTGCCCTCCGCGACGACGCAGACGTCGAAGGGGCCCGCTGCCCCATCGGCGCCATCCGCTACGAAGCCGGCGCCAACCGCTGGCTCGCCGACGACGCCTGCATCCTCCTCCTCGACGTCATCCAGGCCGAGTTCGCCGACGCCGAAACCATCCCGTCCTGGGTCGACGCCCAGACCAGCCCCGCACCCGTCCTCGCCTGCATGAACCGCGCCGCCGAACTCGCCCACACCCGCAACCTCTGAGGAGCCGTTATGCCCGCCATCTGCGAGCACACCCGAACCGCCGTCACCACCGAACCCCAGCACATCCGCATCCGCGGCAACCGAACCCACGTCGACATCGCCATCGCCTTCACCGCCACCTGCCCCCACGGCCACCAGCACACCCTGCACATCGTCGACATCCAGAACTGGGACCAGGCCATCGACGAGATCAGCTACTGGACCAACGGACACATCGACGCCTGCCCCGGACCTACCAGCCTCCCCGCATCCGCCTAGCCCACCCACTCGAAGAGGAGAACCACATGCCCAAGCCCACCCCCGAGCAGATCCAGGAAGCCGGCCGCCAGCTGCAGCGCGGCGGACTCCTCGGCACCGGCAGCAGCAAACTCGCCGACCGGCTCGTCGAAGAAGCAGGCGACAACGGCCAGCAGGTCGCCGGTCAGATCCTCGGTGCCGCCGCCGACCACAAGCCCCGCCCGTGGGCGCGGTAGCAACAATCTGACCTACGACACGCCAGGGCCCCGGCTGGGATCGTCTCCGGCCGGGGCCTTCGTCGCGGGTACGGCGCGCGCCATCCACCGCTGGTCGGTCAGCTGTCGGGGCGGCATGGCTGGTGCGAGACCGGCGTCGAGGAGCAGCTGCCAGCCCTCCGCCGTCTCCCGCTCGTCATCGCCCTGCACCGTGAATCGAAGCGCCATACCGGCAGTGTGACGCGCGGCGTAGGGGAGTGGTGCGGGTTCGGGGAATCAGGCGTCGGGCTCGGGCGGTGCGGCCTTGTCGGCTCGCTTGCCGCTGGTGCGTCCTTCGGCGATCTGTTGGGCGCGCGCCCTGCTCAGGCCGAGCTCCTTGCCGACTTCGGCGTGGCTCATGCCGTCGTCGCGCATCTCCTGTACAGCGCTTTGACGGATCTCTCGCAGCCAGTGCTGAAGCTCGGGGATGGCCTGCAAGGCGGCGCCGACGGTCTTGGCGCGCTGGGTTGGATCGCCTTGCTCGGCGAGGTGTTTGAGGTTCTCGAAGGGGGTCGGCGGCGTCGTCATGGGTTCAGTGTAAGGGGTGGGTTGACATGCCGTAAGGGGTGCCCGTACAGTGGAGTCATCGCCAGGGAGACCAGCAGGGAGACCGCCTTGAAGACCGTGACCGGCATCGACTGGACCCTCGTCGTCAACTTCGACAACCACGGCTCCCTCTGGGGCGTCGACACCGTCGAGGACGCCGAGCGCGTCATCGACTGGGAGCGTGTCAGTGGAGCTCGCATCGACGAGTGGCACGTCGCCGACCGTAAGGGACTGCCCATCCGGATCGTGCGGATCGCCGACCCCGAGTTCCTCGACACCATCTGCGTCTTCCCCGCCGAGTGCCCCGACTGCGGCTCGCCCGTCACGACGCTCGCCTGGGTCTCCGACGAGCACCACCCGAAGTGCTCCCACCGCGACCCGAACTTCTAGACCGCTCAGGGCCCGGCCACCACCGGCCGGGCCCGCTGATCCACCGCACATCCGCACCAAGGGGGAAGCCCAGATGATCCGCTCGACCCGCACCCGCCGCCCCATCGCCAACCGGGTGCTCGCCGCCGCCAGCCGCACCATCAAGGCCCTCGCCTACCGCACCCTCTCCGGCGCGATCGCGGTCCTCGTCGACGCTGGCAAGCTCATCCGCACCGGCGACTTCCTCCAGCGCATCGGCGGCGCGGACCTCCCCGACGAGGAGTAGCCGTGGACTGTGACTGCGACCGCTGCTGCTCTCGCTGCCCGCACGGCCCCGACTGCACGCCACTCGGCGAACCCGACGACCCGTCCGACGCCTACAACGAATGACAGCCCACCCGATAGGAGTGCTCATGCAGGTCATCACCGTCACCAAGGATGGAACTCTCCGGATCGAGTTCACTGCCGACGAGGCCAAGCAGATCCGCGAAGCCCTCGAACGGGACTGGAACAGCACCTTCAGCCCGGCCAAGGAGTTCGTCCGCTACGTCGACACCCTGTACGGCGAGCAGCGCCGCCCGACGTTCCCTGGCGGAGCTGGCTGACCCGCACGCGCCGAAGGCCCCGATCCGCCGTCCGGACCGGGGCCTTCGCGCTGCACCCTCAACTGCCGTTGCTCGCCGCCTGCCGCCGCTGCCACCACCGCCAACCAGCGCGCGGCGCCTCCCAGTACAAGACCCGCATGATCCAGTAGCAGCCGTACAGCATCCACCACATCAGCTGGAACATGCCGACCATCGCGGCGATACACAGGCCGAAGAACCCGGACGTAGCACGCCCCGGCGACGCCGACACACGGAGCGGACCAATCCCACCCGACAAACGGACACCCACAACGAACCCCCCAACACGCGATGCGGCCCCCGCCGCACGGTGCCGGGATAGTACCGCCGCCCGCATGCGTGAGGCCCCGGAGCCGCCAAGCCCGGGGCCTCACGTGTTCCGCCGCCCTCAGCGGTTCTTGCGCCCCCGCGACTGCCGCGTCCGCGCCGCCTTGCGGGACATGGTGCTGCGCTCGACGTGCGTCCGGCCCGCGTTCGAGATCCGCGCGGCCTTCGACTTGGAGGCGCCCTTGCGTCGCAGCGCGCGATACACGGCCTGCCTTGATCGATACACGAAGCCCCAGCGTCCGCCGCGGTCGGAGACCATCCCCTCACCTCGCGATCGAATCGAAGCCACATAGGGTGTCTTGGCCTACGATTCAAAGGTAACAGGGCTCAGGAGGCATCTACCATGGCCACAAGCGCGCCAGAACCGGCAGACCCCGAGGACGCCATCCTCGACGCCACCCCCGACGACCCCAACGCCAGCCGACGCCGCGAACACGGACGCAACGGCCGCTTCACCCGCACCCTCGCCAGAGTCCGCCGCGACGCCCAAGCCGCCGAACTCCGCGCCGAAGGCCACACCTACAAGCAGATCGCCGACGAACTGGGCTACTACGACAAGAAGGAAGCCTGGACCGCCGTCCGCCGAGCCATCGCCGACGTCGCCCGACCAGCCGTCACCAAACTCATCAGCACCGAATCCGCCGAGCTCGACACCCTGTACGCCGAAGCCCTCGCAGTCCTCCAACGTGACCACGTCACCGTCTCCCACGGCAAAGTCATCATGTGGCTCAACCCGGAGACCCAGGAGGAAGAGCCGCTCCTTGACGACGGCCCGAAGATGCAGGCCATCCAACTCGCTCTGCGGGTGAGGGAGTCTTACCGCAAGCTGCACGGCCTGGACCAGCCCGCAAAGATCGACGCCACCGTCCACGAAGTCACCCAGCAGGACCTCGAACTCCAGGAGATGCTCCGCGAGGCCAAGGCCAAGACGGCAGCCGAGGAGCAGGAGATTCGCGCCGGCCGCGAGGCCTGACATGACTACCGCAACCCGCACCGGCTATCTCGAGGGCCTCGACGCCGAAACCTTCAACCTGCACGCCTACCTCGCCCAATTCGACGCGCGGCTCCTCGCCGACCCCGAAGGCCGGCGCACCCTCACCCGCCTCGACCCCCTGCTGTTCGCCCTCACCTACCTTCGCCACCACCTCAAGGACTCCGAAGGGAACATCACCTTCGGCGACGCACACCTCGACTGGAGCCGCGCCGGCCGTCGCTGGATTCGCCCTCCGTCCGGGCCCGCGGAGGAACGTGATGCCTACATCGCGCCGCGGAACACCGGCAAGAGCACATGGTGGTTCCTGCTGCTGCCGATGTGGGCGGCTGCGCACGGGCACATCCAGTTCGCCGCAGCGTTCGCCGCCTCGGCGACGCAGGCCGAGACGCACCTTTCGACGTTCAAGCGGGAGATCGACAACAACGCGCTGCTGCGCCGCGACTTCCCCGACCTGTGCGCGCCCGCCAAGCGCCCGTCAGGGGCGAGTGTTGCGGACACCCAGAACATGTACGTCTCCAAGAGCGGGTTCATCTTCGCGGCCCGCGGCATCGACTCCAGCTCCCTCGGCATGAAGGTGGAGGAGAAGCGGCCCGACCTGCTACTCCTCGACGACATCGAGCCGGACGAATCCAGCTACAGCGCCGACCTTGCGGCGAAGCGGCTGACCACGCTGGTGGATGCGATCCTCCCGCTGAACATCTACGCCCGCGTCGTGATCTGCGGGACCGTCACCATGCCGGGCAGCATCATCCACCAGCTCGTCAAAGCCGCGAAGGGCGTACACGCTGAGGCGTGGATCCGCGAAGAGGGCATCCGGGCCCACCACAGCCTGCCCATCGTGCAGCGCGCGGACGGCACGGAACGGTCGATGTGGCCGGCCAAGTGGCCCACGGCCTACTTGGTCGAGATCAGGCACACGAGGTCGTATGCGAAGAATATGGCCAATGACCCGCTGGCAGCAGACGGGGCGCTGTGGAAGCCAGAGGACTTCCGTTACCCGCTGCCGGACGAGGGCTTGGACCCTGTGACGCACATGATGCTGTCCATCGACCCTGCGGTGACCGCGAAGAAGTCGTCCGACTTCACCGGGCTGGCCGTGGTGTCGTGGTCGGCGCAGAAGCAGCGGTGCACGGTGCATGCGGCGTGGGCGGTGAAGCTGACGCCGGGCCCGCAGCTGCGGGATCGGGTGCTGGCGATCCTGGACGAGTTCCCGCGGATCGGTCTGATCATGATCGAGGTGAACCAGGGGCACGACACGTGGCAGTCGGTGCTGCATCACATGCCGGTGAAGGTGAAGCCGGTGTCGCAGAACGAGCCGAAGTTCACGCGCGCTGAGGGCGTGTTGAACCACTATCAGCGTGGCCGGGTGCTGCATGCGCGGAAGCTGCCGGAGTTGGAGCAGCAGCAGTGCACGTTCCCGAAGGGCCCGAATGACGACATGGTCGATGCGGTCGGGTCGGCTGTGCGGCGGTTTATTCCGGCGGTGAAGAAGAAGGGCTCGCCGAGTGCGTCGCGTGCCAGCTACGTCTGATCCTGCGATCCATCGGCCGCATCACCCTCGTGGGGGCACATCCAGTTGTTGGATAGTGGCGCTATCCTTCGATTCAAAGGTCACGGCTGGGAGGTCGCATTGGAAGACGACGTGAACGTCGACCCCCGCGCCGACCTCATGTACGGCATCGAGGAACTCACCGACGCTCGCCCCCGCTACGACCAGGCGCAGACCTACTACGACGGCAAGGTCCCCGAGGTCTTCACCAGCGTCCGCCTGCGCCGCGCCCTCGCCGCCCACAACATCGACTTCGACCTCAACTTTGCGAAAACCCCGGTCAACGCGGTCACGAACCGGCTGAAGATCGCGGCCATCACCAGCCCCGACGAGGCGACGAACCTCCTCATCTCTCAGATCTGGCAGGACAACCAGCTCAATTTGGAGATGAAGAACCTGTTCCGGCGGGCGGGCGAGTACGGCGACGCCTACCTGATGGTCCTGCCCGTTGAGGACGAGCAGGGGAATGTGCTGCGGGTTGAGATGTTCTACAACTCGCCGCAGACCGTGCGCGTGATCTACGACGAGGAGAATCCGCGCCGCAAAGCGTTCACGATCAAGAAGTGGCGTGACGGGCCGTTCCTGCGGGCCGAGTTGTACTACGACGACCGCACCGAACGCTGGACCACCAGCCAGAACTCCACCGGGGAGAAGGCTGCCGACTGGCTGCACTGGCCCGCCGTCGAAGACGATCCCGAGTCGTGGCTGATCGACCACGACTGGGGTGAGCAGCCCGTCTTCCACTTCCGCACCGACCGGCCTTACGGCGTCCCCGAGCACTTCGGGGCCTACGGCCCGCAGAACGCCATCACGAAGCTGCAGGCCACCCACATGGGCACGGTCGACTACCAGGGCGCCCCCCAGCGGTACGCACTCACCGAGACCGCCACCACGGACACGTCCGACCTGGAGCCGGGCGACTTCGACGACGATGACTGGCCGCGCAACGACAACGGCGCGGGCCCGTCTGATACCGGTGACGACAGCTCGTTGAAGGCCGGGCCGGGTGAGATGTGGCTGCTGCGCGGCTACAAGTCCGTCGGGCAGTTCGACGCAGCGAACCCCGAAGTGTTCCTCAACCCCATCAACTTCAACGTCCGTGCGATGGCGCAGATCACCGACACCCCGCTGCGCATGTTCGACCCGCAGTCGTCCAGCCAGCGATCCGGGGTCTCCTTCCAGGAGGAAGACAGCCCCTTCATCAGCAAGATCGAAGACCGGCAGACCGGCTACGGCGCCGAAGCCCACGCCGCATTCGTGTTCGCCCTGCGCCGCCTCGGCATCGACGACCCGGTCGTCACCGTCGACTGGGTGCCCGCCCGATCCGTCACCGACGCGCAGGGCTGGCAGACCGTCGAAGCGAAAATCAGGGCCGGAGTCCCGCGCCGTCAGGCGTTGATGGAGGCCGGATATCGGGCCGAGCAGGTCGACGCCTGGCTCACGGGCACCGATGATGCGGAACTTCAGCGCCGCGTCGATGTCCTCGCCGCCCTGGCCGACAGTGCGCAGAAGCTCGGCGCAGCCCAGGCCCTCGGCGTCATCACCAGCGATCAGGTGAGCGCGCTCATGTCCGGTGCGATCGACGACCTTGAGGCGCTCGCGCAGGCGCAGGAGGACAGTTGATGCCGTACAGCAGCGACGACCTGTTCCGCCTCGTCCAGGACGAGCACACCCGGCAGGTCATCGACCTCGAGAAGCGCATCGGGGTCGCGGCCGTCGGTGACAGCGACACCCTGTTCGCGGAACTGATCCGCCGCACCCTGGCCGCATGGACGCACACATTCGGCGGCCCCGACCAGGCGGCAACCGCGGGTGACCTGCTGCGCCGCATCATCGCCGCCGCCCGTGCCGCGATCCGCCGCATCCTCGACGCCCTCGCCCCCCGCGCCACCGCAGCCCTGGAAGGCGCGCTGGCCGAAGCTCTCACCCTCGGCGCCCGGCAGGGCATCGAGTTCGCGCGCGCCGCATCCGGCCGACGTCGGCCGGCACCGAAGCTGACGCCCGGCCGCGCTCTGCGTGGTGAGGCTCGCCGCCTCGTCGACGTGGTCGTGCAGCGCCGGGACCGTGCCCTGTTTCTCCTGCATCCGGACCGTGTGACGCGGTGGACGCACCTCCTGACCGGGCTGGCCGCTGGCCGCGCAGCTGTCTCCGCGACCCGCGGACACATCGCCTGGGTTGTGGGTACGGCCGTCAACGAGGGCTTGGACACAGTTACCCGCGCGGTGAGGGGAGTGCGGCTGTGGGTGTCCGAGGCGGACGCGTGCGTTCGCTGCCTCGCCTACACGGGCCGTTCCGCCCCTGTCGGTGAGCCGTTCCCGGGCGGCCTGTCCTGGGACCCCCGGCAGCGTCGCACTTCGGCGCCCGCCGTTGACGGGCCGCCGCTTCACGGTCACTGCCGCTGCCGCACCGTCCCCTGGCGCGAGGCGTGGACGGCGGACGGGGTCCCGTTCCCTCTCGCTTTGCGGCGGGAGGCGCACCGGTCTCTCGCCTACGGCGTGGCGCGCCCCTCCGAATCCCGGGCCGCCAGGCTGCGTGCCGTGCGGGAGCTCCTGCGCACCGAACCCGACCTGCTGCCCGCTGTTGAAGCCCGCGCCCGTACAGCGCTCCGCACCGGCCAGTTCGCGACGGCCGCATAAACCCCGGCGCCCGTGACGGGCCGCCGCCAAACCCCGTGATGGGAGAACACCATGGGCATCCACCCCAACGTCGAGCAGGCCGAAGGCATCAGCCTCCCGCCCGGCACCATCCTCGGCTACCGCGCCGACGGCCGGCCGATCCACGTCATCGCCGGTGGCGCGGAGACGGACGACGACCCGGACGTCGAAGTCCCCGACGAGGAGCCCGAGGCGGAGCCGGACACGGACGCCGAGCCGGAGCCCGACGAGACGCCGAAGCCGAAGCCCCCGGCGAAGAAGACCGACGAGCCCGAGGACTTCAAGCCGCCGTCGAGGGACGAGTGGGCGCGCACGCAGGCCGCATTGAAGAAGGCCAACGACGACGCCAAGCGGCACCGGCTCCGCAACAAGGAGCTCGAGGAGAAGGCGCGCGGTGACGAGACCGAGCACGAGAAGGCCCTGCGTGAGGCCCGCGAGGAGGGCGAGAAGCGGTTCCGGGAGCCGATGAAGAAGGCCGGGGTGCGGGCGGCGCTCGCCGAGGCCGGGTTCGCGACCCCGGACCGGCTGCTGAAGCTCATCGACTGGGATGCCGTGTCGGTCGACGACGGCGGTGACCTCCTCGGTGTCGAGGCGGAGGTCGACCGGATCAAGGGCGACTACCCGGAGCTGCTGCCGCAGGACAAGCCGAAGCCGAAGGTGCGGCCGACGGGTGCGCCGAAGCCTGCCGCGGTGGAGAAGCCGAAGTCCACTGCGGAGAAGCATGCGGCCCGGATCCTGGGCAGGGCTTGACGACCACAGGTATATTCATCACCAGGTGAATTGCTTCGGTGATCGGAGCAGCCCACCGCCCTTGATTGCGAAGGCGCCCGTGATGGGGCCCGAGCCCCAACTCGTCTCCCCATCACGCGCCCGCAGGAGGGCCCAGTGGCACGCAACACGCTTGAGGCGTGGATTCCTGAAGAGTGGGACTCCAGCCGCGTCATCCAGTCCATGCTCCAGGTGTCCGCCGTCGAGTCCCTCGCGGCCCGCATCCCCATGGGATCCGACACCAAGCACGTCCCGAGGACAGCCGGGATGGGCGTCGACGTCGTCGCCAAGGGCGGCGCGTATGGCGAGGACACCTCCCTCAACGACGAAGTACTCCTCAGCGCGATCAAGTTCGGCAAGGCCGCGCGGATCGCCGAGGAAGACATCGACGACTCGGTGGCCAACGTCATCGAGGCGAAGATGATCGGCTGGGGCAAGTCCTACGCCAAGATGATCGACAACGCGTCCCTCGCCGTGTCCGCCGCGTCCAACGGCACCACGGTCCCCTTCACCAGCCTCTACCAGCTACTGAACACCACCGACGCCACGCTCTCCTACACCGGCGGCACGAACATCACCACCGCCGCCGCCTCGGGCGCCCCGACCTACGGCGAGTTCTCCACCGCGATGGGCAACGTCGAGGGCGGCGACTACTTCGACCCGAGCAGCATGGTCGCGATCGCGCACCCCGCGTTCCGCAAGAGCCTTCGCGGCGTCGTCGACGGCCAGTCCCGCCCGATCTTCAACGAGAACGGTCAGGGCACGCCCGACACCATCTTCAACGTCCCGGTCCGCTGGTCCCTCGGCGCGAAGATCTCCGCGACCGCCACGCCGTCCCCGACCGGGCGGCCGATCATGGCGTTCGTCAACCCGGAGCTCATGCTCCTCGGTATCCGCTCCGGCCCCGAGTCCGTGTTCATCGACGGACGCGACGGCCTCAGCGCCCTGACGGACGAGTCGATCCTCAAGATGCGCGCCCGCCGCGGCTGGGCCTACGGCCACCCGGGCGGCGCCAGCATCCTTGTCGGCTGACCCACCCCCAAACCCCGTACCGCCCGTGGCTCCGGGCGGTACGGCGGCCAGCAGGGAGGTGAGCCATGACAGCGAGGAAGACCACCAGCAGCAAGACCACGGCCGACAAGCCGAACCAGACCGAGGAGCAGCTGCGGCAGCGGCAGTTCCCCGCGAAGGCCGGCGCCCCGGACGTCGAGGTCGACGAGCGTTCCCCGGACGGCAGCAAGGGCACGCGGCACGTGAAGGAGTTCGTCGTCCGCGCCGACACCTGGACCGGCGAGGACTACCAGCACGAGGCGAACCGGGCCGCCCTCGTCGGCGAGGCGATCCAGCGCGGCCTGCACCCGCGCGGCGACGTCTCCTTCGACGGTCAGGAGGAGCACCCCGACGGCAAGTCCCTGGTGCTGACCTATTCCGTAGAAACGGTCCCGTCGAGCATCGACGACAAGGCCGAGGACACCACCACGCCCCGCGACGTCATCGAAGCCGACGGCCAGGACACCAGCAGCAGCAAGGCCGAGGGCTGACATGGTCAACGCCTGGGCGAGCGCACAGGACGTCATCACCGCCACGGGCGTCACGGTGACGGACCAGCAGCTTGCCCAGGCCCAGTCGGACATCGAGATCTTCACCAACCGGATCTGGGACGACACGCCTCGGATCCGGGCTCGGGATCTCTACTGGCTGGGCCGGGCCGTCGCCCGTCAAGCCGCGTGGTTGGCGGGCCAGTTCGGGCTGGAGACGCGGCTGGATGCCACGCAGATCCAGCAGGACCAGGTCTCCACCACGCTGCAGGGCGACGGCCTGGTCCTCGCACCCATGGCTGCCCGCGCACTGCGGCGGGTGTCGTGGATGCGGTCGAGGACGGTGCACATCCGCTCGGCGGTCGAGGGTGCGGGCCCGCTTGTCGGTAACGCGCTGTCGGATGCCGCGGACGATTCGCTGGTGTGGGCGCCGTACCACGGGGGTGTGTGATGCAGGCCATCGCGACGACCACTGTCAGCATCCTGCGGGGCACGACGACTGACGGGTACGGCGACGAGGCCGACACGGACACCCCGCACCTCACCGGGATCCCCGCGAGCTTGACCGAGCAGTCCCGCCGGGTCACCACCCGCGACGACCCGACGCCGCGCATCGTCCGCTACGCCGTCGCCCGCGTGGCCGCCGGCACGGACGTCACCGATCAGGACCGGGTGCGTGACGAGCGGACTGGCGCCGTCTACATCGTCGACGCCGTGTCCGGCATGGCGAACCCCGCATTCGAGGTGGACCGCCGCCTCGACCTGCGGCGCACCACCTGACCAACAACCGAACAGGGCCACATGCCCGGGGAGACCGGGCGGTCATCGAGCACAACCCACCTTCGGAGAGGAGGCGGCCATGGCGCGATCCGGTGTGCGGATCGACCCCTCAGCACGCACACACGTTGATGCGGCGATCAGCGACTGGATGCAGGACGTCATCGGCGACGCCATCCTCGGCGACGCCCGCGACTACGTCCACAAGCAGTCCGGCCGCCTCCACGACTCCCTCCGCTCCGAGTGCCACGACAAGGTCTTGCGGGTCGGCTCCCTCGACTGCAACTACGCGACAGACGTGGAACTCGGGACGGCACCGCACGTCATCACGCCGCGGAACAAGAAGGCGCTCTACTGGCCCGGGGCGGATCACCCGGTGGCCCGCGTCAACCACCCCGGCACGCCGCCCATGCCGTACCTTCGCCCGGCTCTGTTCCAGCGGAGGACGGCATGAGCCTCCAACTGCGGGCCACCCCCGAACTCGTCGCCACCGCCTGGCTGAAGACCGTGATAGGCGACCGCGTCGCGACCATGCTGCCCAAGGACAACACCACCTGGGCCGCATCCGGGTTCTGCACCCTCACCGTGGCCGGCGGCACCCCCAACGCCTACGTGCCGCTGCGGGACCCGGTGATGGGCGTGGACTGCTGGGCCGTCAACCCGCAGTCGCAGAAGCCGCCGTGGAACAAGGCCGCGATGCTGGCCGCCGCAATTCAGGCAGCCTGCTACGACCACCCGGCGATCCCGCAACGGGTCACCCTCCCCTCCGGTTACCCGCAGGCGCAGGTGCTGTCCGCATACACCACTGGCGACGCCCGCCGTGTCCACGACGACGCCTCCTCCTACGCCCACTACTCGATCCCCGGCCTGGTCATCGCATGGACGGAGGTTCCGTCATGAGCGGGCGGTACGCCATCCAAGACGCCGGGCTCGGCGGGGACCTCCTCACCTGGAACGGGCGAGTCATCGTCCACAACTCCCGAGGCGAACTGGAGTTCCTCCTCACCGGTGACATCCGCATCATCGACTGCCCGCGGTCCATTCCGCCCGAGCAGACCATCGAGCTGCGGCATCACCCGCAGTTCTCCCACCACCACTTTCCACTTCGCCGAGAGGACTACCCCTGATGCCGACCGTCCGCACGACCTTCCGACCCGACCTGGAGTTCGAGGTCGACGACGCCGAGTACCTCGACCTGCAGCGGCAGGGCCTCCTTGTCGAGGGGGACGCCGACCAGGACGTCCCACCCGGGACCGCAGCCCCGGCCGCTCCAGAGCCCGCACCGCAGCCCGCGGCCGTCGCGCCGAAGAAGCCCGGCACCACCAAGGAGAGCTGACCCATGGCCGTCACGACCACCAACCTGATCCAGGGTCCGGCGACCCTCTACAAGGGCGCGTTCGGTGCGACCGAGCCCACTGACACTGCGGTGAATGCCGCGCCGGCTGCGTCGGCGTGGACGGATCTGGGCGGCACGCAGGACGGCGTCAAGCTGTCCGTCGACCAGACGTACTCGGAGCTGGAGGTCGACCAGATCACTCTGCGCGTCGGCTCCCGTCTGACGAAAGCGGACTTCACCATCGAGACTTCCCTCGCGGAGGCGACGCTGGAGAACCTGTCGCTATCCCTCAACGGGGGCACCTCGGCTTCCGGCGCGGGCTGGAAGAGCTACGACCCGAACGTGTCGAGCTCGGCGACGCAGCCCAGCTACTTCGCGCTCATGATGGACGGCTACGCGCCCAGCCAGTTCACTCGCCGCGTCATCGGCCGCCGCATGCTCAACACCGACAGCAGCGAGCTGGCCTACACCAAGGACAAGCAGACGCTCATCCCGGTGAAGTTCGCCGGCCACTACGTGTCCAGCGTCATCGCCCCCTTCCACATTGTGGATCAGACCAGCTAGTCGGTCGCCCACCCCTGCCCGTAGCGAGGAGCACCACCCATGGCATCCACCACCAAGTCCCGCACCCGCCAGACGACCGCCGCCCGCACGCAGGCCGCCAAGGCCGTCAACGGCACCGCCGACACGGGCGACTTCGAGCCCATCCACATCCCCGCCAACGAAGACGTCATCGAAGAGCGCGTCCCGCTGTTCTTCATCGGCGACGACGAGTACACGATCCCCAAGTCCATCCCCCCGGGCGTCGCCCTGGAGTTCCTCCGCGAAGCCCGCGAACACGGCCGCGACCTCGCCACCGCCCCCCTCCTCAGTCGCGTTCTCGGCGAGGACGCCTACACGGCGCTGGAACAGTCCAAGGCGCTCACCGAGGACCAGATGGAGTGGATCGTCGACAAGGTCCTTGACCTCGCCCTCGGAAGGAAGAAGAAGGAGGGAAAAGCGAGGTAGACGACCGCAAGCCGTGGCTGAAGCTCCTCGACGACGTCAAGGAGCCGGAGTGCACGGAGGTGGTCGCCGACCGGGCCGAGGAACTCCTTTGGGTTCTCGATCACTTGGACGATCTGGACGCGGATTTCCTCGCGATCTACGGCATCGACCTTGAGCAAGTCGAGATCAGCGCACGACGGTACTTCGCGCTGGCGTATCGGCTGACCGCCTACACGGGCGTGATGGCCGCAGTCGCCGAAGAGGAACGCGAAGACCGCCCAGCCAGCACTGCCCCAACCCGCACCAGCACCACAGCCGCCCCGACTGGGAGCGGCACCGGTGAGGCCACCGAGGTCTCACTGACCCAGTTCCGGGCGCAGTTCCCGGGGCTCGTGAGCGTGACACAGGGAGGGTAGATGGCCGGGGCCTTTCGCATCGCAGAGGGTTACGTGGAAGTAACCGCTGATGAGAGCGGCTACGACCGTGCCATGCAGCGGCTGCGGCAGTCGAAGAACAAGGCCACGGTCACCCTCGACATCGACGACACGGCAGCCCTGGCCAAGCTCCGCCGCTTCGCAGACGAGCACTCCCGCACCGTCCTCAAAGCCGTCATCGACGCCGACATCAACGACGCCACGATGCGCCGCGTCACCGCCAAACTGGACCGGCTCACCGCCGATCGCGTCGTCAACATCCGCGCGAGCGTGGACACCCGCGTTGCCGCGGCCGAGATCCGCAACCTTGTCCAGCGCCGCCAAGTCCGCATCGGCGTCGACGTCGACACCCGCGTTGCCGCCGACAGCATCGCCAACCTCACCCGCCGACGGCAGATGACCGTCCAGGCCCGCGCAGACACGACGGCCGCTGACGCCTCCCTCCGCCACCTCACCCGCGACCGCACCGTCAACATCCGCACCCGCACCATCGGCGGTCTCGGCGGCCTGGCAGGTCTTGGCGGCAGCGCAGGCAGCTCCGCGGGGGGCGTCAGCCGCCTCGCATCGAGCCTGTCCAGCCTCGCCGCACTCGCCGTCGGAGCCCTCCCGACGATGGCGTCCCTCGGCCAGGCACTCATCCAGATGGGACCGGCTGCCGCTGTGGCCGCGCCCGCGGTGCTGTCGCTGGCGACGGCGTTCGCCGCGGTCAAGGTGGGCACGTCGGGGATTGGGGATGCTTTCAAGGCGGCGTTCGCGCCGGCCACCTCGTCGGCGGGTGCGGCCACGAAGTCCACCCGCACGTTGGAGAACGCGCAACGCTCTCTGGCGAAAGCGCAGCAGGGTGTGAAGGACGCTGAGGTCCGGGCGGCTGAGGCGCGCGTTGCGGCGGCCCGGCAGATCGAAGACGCCCAACGCTCCCTGAAATCCACGGTGCAGGACGTCGCCGACGCCAACCGCAGGGCAGCCGAACAGGTCGCCTCCGCCGAACGCGACCTGGCCGACGCGCAGCGGGCCGAACGGCAGGCGCAGCGGGACCTGACTGACGCCCGCAAGGAAGCCGCCGAAGAACTCCAGGATTTGAACAACCGGCTCGAGGATGCCCAGCTGGACCAGCGGCAGAAAGTCTTGGACCTCCAGGACGCCGAGCAGGAGTTGGCCGCGGTCAAGGCGAAGGGCGGCAAGGCGGGGGAGGAGGCGTTCGACAAGGCGCAGTTGCAGTACGACCGCGCGGTGCAGGCGCTGGAGGAGCAGCAGACCGAGACGGCCCGCCTCGAGCAGCAGACGAAGGACGCGAACAAGGCCGGGGTCGAGGGCTCGAAGACCGTCGTCGACGCCAAGCAGCAGATCGCCGACGCCAACCAGTCGGTGACCGACAAGACGCAGGCGTTGCGGGATGCGGAGCTGGAGCAGACTCGGGCGACCACGGACGGCCTGCAGCGGGTCATGCTCGCCGAACGGGACGTCGCCGACGCCCGCGAAGCCGCCCGTAAGGCCGCAGTCGACGGGGCGCGGGACATCAAGGACGCGCAGGACGCCGTAGCCGATGCTGCTCGGGCGCTCGCCGAAGCTCATACCGCCGGCGCGGTTGCGGCGAACAAGCTCGGCGACGCCATGGCCCGCCTCTCCCCGAACGCGCGGGAGTTCGTCAACGCCGTCATCGCGCAGGGTGCCGCATGGCGGTCGCTGAAGCTGGAGGTGCAGGACCGGCTGATGGCCGGACTCGGCGCCAAGTTCACGGAGTTGTCGACCGCGGTGATTCCGCCGCTGCGGGCCGGCCTCGGCGGCATGGCCGACAACCTTAATCGGGTTGCGAAGAACGCCGCGGATGCGGTCATCGAACTGTCGAAGACCGGCCAGCTCAGGCAGATGTTCGACGGCCTCAACGCCGGATTCGGGAACCTCAACAGGATCCCCGGCCAGATCATCACCGGCCTCGCCCAGATCAGCATCGCCGCGAGCCCGGCATTCGCCAGGCTGACGGCTGCCGCGGCCGATGCGGCGGACCGGATCACGCAGAAGCTCGGCGACGCCTTCAAGTCGGGGGCATTGCAGGAGTCGATCGAGGGCGCCGTTGATGTCGCCCGCCAGTTCGGCCAGCTACTCGCGGACGCCTTCGGGACGCTCGGCAACATCATGAAGGCCGCCGCAGCCGGGGGCGGGGACGCGCTGGGGACGCTCGGCAGCGTGTTTGCGGAGCTGCGAAGGATCACGGCGATGCCGGAGGTTCAGGCCGCACTGACGTCGATCTTTACGGCGGTCAACTCGATCGCGAAGCTGTTCGCGACCACCCTCGGCTCCGTACTCGAGGCGGTGCTGCCGCTGCTGGCCGCACTCGCCCCCGTCGTCACGGAACTCGCAACCAAGTTCGGGCCCGTCCTCGCCGACCTCGCGGGCGCGCTCGGACAGGCCCTGATGCCCATCGTCGACGCCCTCCTGCCGATCGTCTCCGACATCGGCGACATCCTCGTCGGCCTCGTTCGCGCGGTCATGCCCCTGCTGCAGCCGATTGGCGCCCTGCTGGCGGCGATCGTCACCGCGCTGGCGCCGGTGTTCTCGGCGATCGGATCCGCGCTGGTGCCGCTGGTCGCGGCGCTCGCGCAGGGCCTGATGCCGGTGGTTTCCGCACTGGTCCCGGCGGTTCAGATGCTGGGCCAGTTCATCGCCCAACTCGCCCCGGCGATCACACCGATCGTGACTGCGCTGATCCCGCTGCTCCCGGCGATCGCCGAGCTGACGGTGTCGCTGCTGAACTTGGCGCTGCAGGTGATCGGCCCGCTGCTCCCGCTGATTGCCCAGTTGGCGATGGCGATGTCGGGAACACTGGCGGGAGCGCTCGGGATCCTGGTGCCGGTCATCAACACGGTCATCGGGTGGCTGACGAAGTTCACGGACGCTGTGACGGGCGTGGTGAAGTGGATCGTCGACCAGTTCCAGCACCTGTACGACGTCCTCGTCGGGCACTCCATCATCCCCGACTTGGTGAAGGCGATCATCTCGTGGTTCACGCAGCTGTGGACGAAGACGAAGGAGATCTTCACCCAGCTGAAGCAGGGCATCATCGACCGCTGGAACGCCATGTGGAAGGCCGCGAGCGATCGGTGGAACTCCTTCTGGACGAGCCTGCGCACCAATCTGTCGAACGCCAAGACATGGGCCCTGAGCTGGGTCAGCGGCTTGCGTACCTCGTTCACCAACAGCTGGACGGGCATGTGGAACACCGCCCGCGACCGCCTCTCGTCCACGATCACCACGCTCAAGAGCAAGCTCGGCGAGTTCAAAACGTGGATGCTCAACACCGTCAAGGCCCTGCGTGACGGCTCAGGGAACCTGTGGAACGGCATCAAGTCGAAGTTCTCCGCACCCGTGAAGTGGGTCATCGGGAACGTCTACAACAACGGGCTCCGCAAGATGTGGAACTCGATCGCCGGGAAAATCAACTCCAAGATCACCCTTCCGACCATCTCGCTCGGCTTCAACAAGGGCGGCGTCGTCCCCGGCACCGGCAACAGCGACACCGTCCCCGCCATGCTTACCCCCGGTGAACGCATCCTCTCCAACGAGCAGGTCACTGCTCTCGGGGGGCACCGCGGCATCGACGCCATGCTCGGCAAGGACCACCCGACCAAGACCGGCGGCAACCCGAGCAGGCAGCAAGAGAAGCAGCGGTACCAGGCCACCCCCCACTTCGCGTCTGGCGGCATCGTCGGCAAGGTGACGGGCGCGATCGGCGGGGCCGTCGGCTCGGTCGCCTCGTGGGCGAAGGACGTCGTCGTCGGCGGCCTCAAGGCAGCCGCGCAGAAGGCCCTCAGCGCGCTCGTGCGGCCCCTCATCGCACAGATCCCCGGCGGCAACGCAGGCATCGGCGGGTTGTTGAAGGGCCTCTCCAACAAGGCCGTCGACGGAATGATGGGCTGGCTCGGCAACGAGGACAAAAAAGCCGTCGGCGGGCCGGCCGTACAGAAGGCCCTGTCGTGGGTGAAAACCCAGAACGGGCTCCCGTACCAGTGGGCGGGCAACGGCAACCCCAGCTGGGACTGCAGCGGCCTGATGTCCGCGATCGAGTCCGTGATCCGCGGGGAGAAGCCGCACCGCCGCTGGGCAACCGGCAGCTTCGCCGGGAACAACGGCCCGTCCGGCTGGGTCCGCAACCTCAACAGCCCCTTCATGATCGGCATCACGAACGCTGGCGTCGGCCACACCGCGGGCACCCTCGCCGGCATGAACGTCGAGTCCAGCGGCGGCGCCGGCGTCCACATGGGCAAGAGCGCCCGCGGCTACAACAACTCGATGTTCACCAGCCGGTGGGGCTTCGCGCCAGCCGCGAAGTACGACAGCGGCGGCCTGCTGCAGCCCGGCGCGACGATGGCTGTCAACGCGACCGGCCGCCCCGAGCGGGTCCTCGACGCGCAGCAGACGGCCATGTTCGAGCAGCTCGTCACCAGGGGCGGCGCTGCAGGCGGGGTGACGATCGAGAACATTACGGTCTCCGGCACGTTCGACTTCTCCAGCCCGTCCAGCAGGAAGGCCGCAGCGAACGCCATGGTCGCCGAGATGAAAGAGGCTCTCCGCCTCTACGACAGGGGTCGTGCCCGATGAGCTCGTACAACTGGGGTGACGTCCAGCTCGGCCGGGTCCCGCTGCGGGAGACGTTCGCCGTTTCGGAGTCGGGCGGTGACGGTCGCGGTCTCGACCTTGAAGGGCAGGAGTCGTATCCGCCACTCACCCGCGACCAGGTGATCGCCCGCCATGACGGGATCAACGCGCTCATCGCCGGGCAGGTCATCGCAGTCACCTTCACGGACAAGCCGGAACGCAACGGCTACTACGCGGTGAAGTCCGCGGGGGCGGCGTACACGGAGAACCTCGGCGAGCGCGTCACCTCCGACTGGAAAGTCAGCCTGGACCGGGTCGGCTCCGACGCCGAAACCGACCTCCAGAGCAGGCTCACCGGCGCCGTCCGCCTCAACGACTTCTCCCTCACGGGCGAACGCTGGCACGCCCCGCCCATCGGCCACTACGCCTACTACACCGGCGGTACGAACCCGACCACCATGACCCGCACCGGCGCCGACGGCACGATGACCGTCTACCGCGGCGTCGCCTCCGGGGTGTCCCCACGGTGGGGCTGCCCACCCACCTCGTACCTGACCGGCCGCGCGAAGGCGACCACGACCGGCAGCCAGGAGGTGTACGGCACCGACGTGCCGCTCGCGGCGACGGGCTGGGCGCTGTCGAACGGCTTCGTCAACATCACCACGTCGGCGTCCGGGTCCCTCGACGTTCAGACCTACTCGGGGGGCGCCTACCACTCCAAGGTCTGGAACGTCAGCGTGGCCGGGTCCGGGGCCTCCATCTCCTCGTGGGACGGGACGACCCTCCTGCGCAACGACCCCGAGATGGTCATCCTCCGCTTGGTGAAGGGCCTCAACCCGGGCCGTGCGACCCTCGACCTCACGCTGCGCCGCGGCTCCCGCTTCGTTGAGGGCTACCTCCAGACCGGCACCTCCGCCACCCTCGCCGCATACCGCGCCACCCTGGAGACCAACACCTCAGCCGCGGCGTCCGGGTACGTCACCGCGACCGCGGACGACGCCGACGGCAACGTCTTCGTGTGCGGCTCCGCCCGCACGTTCACCGCGCACGCCAACGGCGGCCTCATCAAGCCCGCCGCGACGGCGATGGACTTTTTCATTGGCGCCGTGGCCTCCCAACCCACCCTCAACACCAACCCGACCTTCGAGACCGACACCTCCCAGTGGACGGCCGTCAACGCCACCCTCACCCGCTCCAACGCCCAATCGAAATACGGCGGCTGGTCCGGACTTCTCACCTCCACCGCAGGCTCCACCCCGCGCGCCGAGCACGCGCGCGCCGCCGTCACACCGGGACAGGGCATCCGCGCCTCCGGCTGGCTGTACTCGCCCGCCACCGTCGGCACCAGCCTCGGCCTGAACGTGAACTGGTACGACGCCTCGCTCGCCTACCTGTCGACGTCATCGAACTCGTCGACCCCGGCATCGGGGGTGTGGACGTTCATGGACGCCACGTTCACTGCGCCCGCGAACGCCGTCTGGGGCGGCCTCTTGTACGCCATCAACGGCACTCCGGGCGCCGGGGTTCTGCTGTACGGCGACGACATCCGCCTGCGGGCCGCAACCCCGACCGGCGACACGGCGACCGACCTGAGGAACCAGTACCTCGCGGCGATGCCGGAAGCCGTCTACGGGACCAGGAGGTAGCGGCCTGTGGCTGTTCAGGAGGTCCTCAAAGCCCTCGGCCAGTGGGAGATCAAGCTCCTCCCGCAGACCCCCCGCGACGTCCTCGACGCCCTCGACTACTTCGGGCACGTCGCGATCATCCCCGGCCGGTTGGACCCCGCCCAGTACGGCGACAACCTGCTCGCCCGCGACGTGGCCCGCTACGTCGGCGTCCTCCGCACCAAAACGATCGGCGACGACGGCCGCACCAGCGCTCCCCAAGACGACCTGGCCATCGGCGGCGTCGGCATGGCGTTCTGGCTCGGCGACGAAGACGGCAAAGGGTCGGTGTACGAGAACGCCGTCGAACCCGCCTCCGCCAGCTTCGCTACAGCCATCACCATGCTCCTCCCCGCCTCCGGAGCCGTCACCGCAGGCACCCTCTACAGCGTCACCGGCACGTACAGCGGACGGCACCAGTACGAGTCGCCGCGTGCCGCGATCAGCTACGTGTGCGAAACCATGTCCACCACCTCGGTTCCGGTGTCGTGGCGGGTCAATGGCAACGGCACCCTCGACGCCGGCCCCGACAGCAGCCTGTTCGTCACCAACCCGACGTGCGTCATCACCACCAAGGACGCCGGCGAGGACATGGCGATGCGCGCCCTCCCGGGCAGCGTGGACGTCACCCGGGACGTCGAGGACTACAGCACGCGCGTGGTCCTGCTCGCGGAGGGCGAGGGCACGAGCATCGCCACCGGTGCGGCGGACATCTCCCCGGCCACCAGCTACAAGGACATTCACGGCAACGCCGTGAAGCTCACCCGGCTCGTGTCAGAGTCGGATACGGCGACTACGAACGCGGCGACGCGCGCGCAGCTGGCACTGTCGCAGTTCACGTCAACGCGGAACGCACTCCAGCTGTCCACGTCGGACTACGACGTGCACGGCAGCTTCGTTGTGGGGGACCGGGTGTGGGTGTACGACCCGGACTCCGGACTGATCGACACGTCGACGGAGATCACGTTCCGCGGTCAACGCATCAACCCGATCAAACTCCAGGTCACCGAAACCCAGTGGTCGATAACCGACCAGTACACCGTCGCCTACCGCACCGCAGCCGGCACGTGGATCGACCTCACCCAGTACGTCGAGTGGGAGACCGATTCGACGAGCACGGTCACGGTCGGCGACTTCTCCCGGCAGCTCACGAACTCGTCATTGGAGCCGGTGGGCTCGCGTCCCAACGCGGACACGAGCGTGCCGGGCCAGCCGACGCTGATTGAGCCGTTCACCGGGGTCGCGTACCTCGACAACCGCGGCTTCACCCGGGCCCGTGTCGTCATCTCGTGGAACGCCCCGAACAACGTCGACGGCTCCACCATCCTCGACGGGGATCACTACGAGATCCGGTACGCCGTCGACACGGACATGATCTATCCGGCGACGTGGGCGGCCGTCGCCCAAGTCCGCTGGCAGGATCTTCAGATCTGGGCGCAGCCGTTCGCCGCACCCACCGGCAAATGGTCAACCATGGTCGTCCCATGGGACTCCACCACCGCCCAACTGCAGGACCTGTCCCCGGGTATCGGCTACGACATCCAGATCCGCGCCGTCGACAAGACCGGCAACACCGGCGCCTGGTCGTCGGTGACGACGTTCGTGGCGTCCACCGACAACATTCCGCCGTCGACTCCGGCTGCGCCGTCGGTGGCCGGGTCGCGGATCGCGGTGCAGGTGACGCACACGCTCGGCAAGAGCTCGGGCGGGACGTTCAATCTCGAATCCGATCTGGATCATCTGGAGATTCACGTCTCCTACGAGCCCGGCTTCACCCCGGACACGACCACCTTGAAGGGGAAAGCGGTCGCGAACGCGGGGATGATCCAGGCGCAGATCCCCGTCGTGTTCACCGCGCAGATCGAGGAGCTGTCGGCCCGCTACGTGCGGGTCGTCGCCGTCGACAAGACCGGCAACAAGTCCGGACCGTCCGACGCCGCCTCCGCGACCGCCCTCCTCATCGACGACGCGCACATCTCCGACCTGACCGTCTCCAAAGTCACCGCAGGGCAGATCAACGCGGACTGGATCGTCGGCGCCCGCATCAAAACCGCCGACACCGGAGCCCGCGTCGAGCTCAACAGCGGCGGCATCGGCGCCTGGAACGACGCAGGCACCCAGACAGTGTCCATCGCCGCAGCCGACGGCTCCGTATCCATCATCGGCCAACTGAAGTCCGGCACCTCGGGCAAGCGCATCGAGATCAACCCAACCAGCACCTTCCTGCCCGAGATCCGCTGGTACGCCAACACCGGCACCGACTACGGCTACATCAACGCCCTGTCCGCCGGCACCGACGTCAGCCTCGGCATGAACAGCTCCCCCTACGACGACGGCAGCGGAACCCAAACCGTCTCCCGCGTCTACCTCACCTCCACCGGCGGCGCCCGCATGGAAGCCGTCACAGCGACCGGACAGTTCGTACACGGCGGCTACGCCATCGCAACGTATGGCCTCTACACCTCTGGTTTCGAGACCGGCGGAACGGCTGGCGGCAAGTTCTACGCCGACCCGGTCAGGGGGCGGGTGGGATGGAACTGGGACGACACTACCAACGGCCAGTACTTCGACTTCACCACCGGGCGCACCCGGCATGTTGGCCTGTGGGCGAACTACAGCGCTGCCGCCTCCAATGACGGTTTGTTCACCGGCAACATCAACAACGCCTCCGCCGTGGCCGGAACGGTCGTCACGTGGGGGCCCACCATGGACAGCCCCATGTACCCGGTGGCGACGATCCGCGACAGCCCCGCCAACTACGTGTACATGTCGGCCACCCCCACCACGACAAGCGCGGGCCTCGACTACGCGATCGGTACCACCGGCGCATCGGCCGTCCAATTCTGGTGCTGGAGGATGTGACATGCCAGACGAATACAAGATCGCAGACGTGTTGGCGGGCGAGATCAGCCCCGGCGTCGAAGGGTGGCTTGTCGTCACCGTGCGCCCCGGCGACGTCCGATATCAGCACGCCATCCCGCAAGTCGCCTTCGAGTGGCGGGCCGCCGAGTACGGGCTCACGGACCCGGCGGAGATCCTCGATGTCATCCTCCACGAGCCCTACCAGGAGACCGCGGCGCCCGCCCTGCCGCAGTCCGTGAAGGCGCCCCCCGTCAAGGCTGTGGTGGCCGCGAAGGCGCAGGATCGGCACGGGCCGACCCTGCAGCAGGCCACGTCCACGAGGGACGCTCGGGAAGCGCACCGCTCCCGGATTGCCGCGGTGAAGACGGACCGGGTGCGGGTCACCGACCCGGACGGCCTGCTGCCGCACGTCTACAGCAACCACCGCATGGATCCCGACCGCGTCCGCGCCAAGCGTGAGGCCGTGGACGTCAACCGCTGGAACCGCCTGTACGGGGGCCTGCCCGTCCCTGTTACCACCTACCTGGAGGCCCCCCGTGCCTGATCCGTCCACCACCAGGCTGGGCCTGTACAAGTCCAAGTCCGATGGCTCCGAACTCGTCTCCTACACCCAAGACATCGGCCAGAACCTCGACAAGCTGGACGCTGCTGCGGGCTTCCAGGTCGTCACCTCATCGACGCGGCCGTCGTCCCCGTACTCGGGCAAGCCGATTGCCGAGTCCGACACCAGCTACCGCACCTACTTCTCCAACGGCACCGCACCCGCCAGCGCATCCTGGGTCGAAATCCCCAACTCCAGCGGCACCTTCAACAACAACCTGAAGATCTCCCAGGGCAAGCAGATCAACGTCGGAGCCAGCGGATCCACCGCCAGCTTCGCCGTCCTCACCACCGCATCCACCGACGACATCCTCTCCACCCGCGTCACCGGCGACACCGTCTCCCGCTTCCTCCTCGAAGCCGACGGCGCCCACACCTGGGGCCCAGGCGGCTCCACCGCAGCCGACACCACCCTCAGCCGCGCCGCAGCCGGACGCCTCGCCCTCGCAGGCACCAACGCCGCCCTCACCATCGGCTCCGCGACGACCCGGCCGGTCCTGTCCGCAGCCGCCACGGTCGCGAACACGGTCACGCAGACCGCGATCGCCACCTACACCATCCCCGCCGCCGACGCGATCGCCGGCGCGGTGTACCGGATTCGGGCATGGGGGACGCTGGGTGTGACGGGCACGCCGACGATCACATTCGTGTGCAAGCTCGGCGGGACGTCCGGGGTGACGATGGTGACGTTCCCAGCGGTCACCGTCCGCTCCGGCGCCACCGACGGCTCCTGGGAGGCCGAGTACTACCTCGCCTGCGCGACAACGGGCGCATCGGGAACCTGGTCTCCGATGGCCCGGTACACGCACAACTTCCTCACCTCAGTGACCACCTACACGCCGGTCGGGCCGATCACCTCGGCGCCGATCACAAGGGACACCACCATCGCCAACGACATGGTGCTGTGCGCCACGTGGTCCGCAGCATCCGCATCCAACACCATCACGTGCCGCGGGTTCGCCGGCGAGCGCGTCGCCTGAAGGGAGAACAGCATGGACACGTTCCAAGTCATCCTGCTCATCGAGGTCGGCGTCATCGCGATCGGGTCGCTGCTCGGCTGGCGCAGGCCTTAGCCCTGCTCGTCGGCCGGCTGGTATGGGGGCACGGCGGTGAGGTCCTGGCCCCCGGCCTGCGTTTCGGGCGCGCCCTGCTTGAGGCGTTCATTCTCCTCACGGAGCGCGGCGAGCTGGCGTTCCTGGACGTCGAGTTGGGCTTGGAGCAGCATGTTGGCTCGGAAGAGTTCGGTGGCCTTCTTCTCGAACGTGGGGAAGGCGTCTTCCATGCTGATCTGCTGACTCATGCTGTGACCGCCTTGTCTGCGAGTTCCCGGTACCGGTCCAGGAGATCCGTGCCGTTGAGGAACGGATGTTGCGGGAAGAAGCTGAAGTGGCTGATCACTGAGTTCCCGCGGAGGATGTTCGGCCGGCCCGTGGCGAGCGGCTGGTGGACCGTGTGCCAGCTTTCCTCCTCGTCGGGGACGAGGACTCCGGGCTGGGGGAGGGCGGCGTAGTCCTCGCCGCGGGACGCGAAGCAGCTCACGGAGAACTGGGTGCCGGGCTGCAGCGGGAAATCCTGGTACAGGTACAGGTCTTCGACCGTGCCAGCCTCAATGTGGTCCATGAGCATCTCGTGGAGCTTGACGGCGAACGGGCCGTTGGCCCAGCCGGTGGGGTCCATGCAGTAGGGGCCGACTGTTCCCCACTCCATGGGGATCTTCCCGCACAGCTGGAGGAAGTGGGAGCAGATCGCGTTGTTGATGATGATCGGGAACACGGCGATCGGCGCGGGCATCTCAATCCGGGCGCGCACCAGGTTCTCGACGGCGTCCTCGTGCAGGTAGACGACATCGTCGTCGAGCCGCAGGTAGATCGTGTCTGGGTCGGTCATGTACCGGTACGCCAGGCCTGTGTAGCGCTGCTTCGGCAGATGCCCGAGGCTGACGCCCTCCGGCCGGTGCTTGAGCCGGAACCACGGGAACGCCTCGGCGAGCTCGTGCGCGTAGGCGATGTCGTCTTCCTGGCCCGTGGGGTCGGTGTTCATGAACGCCCATACCTCGTCGACGAGGCCACGCTCGACATCCCGCTGCAGGTACTTGATCAGGATGCTGTAGGTCCGGACCCGGCCATAGGGCGTCCAGGCGACCACTCTTCTGCCGTCGATCACTGTGTGGCCTCCTGCCAAGTGATGCTGTCGGGTTGCGTATTGGCCGCGTGCAGGGCGGCGAGCGCGGCGAGGAAGTGCGCGGTCGCTTCGACGGCGAGGGCTTGCCGCTGCTCGCCGTGCCCGAATTCGAGGCAGCGGCCGAGGAGGTGCTCACCTTCGCGGTAGTGCTCGGGGCCGGTCACGGCCGCTGCCTTACCTGCAAGGTGGGCGAGTGGGTCATGCCGAGCCGCAGCACGTCTGCATCGGTATGCGGGTACACGTGGCCGTCGCACTCGACCTCGAAGCCGTTGTTGTAGATGGTCTTAATCCGGTAGTCCCGTTCCCGGTTCCAGTGCACGCCGAGCGGGAAGCGGACGAGCTCACCTACCCTGAAGAACTCGGTGAGGCCCCGCTCCTGCTGTCGCTGGCGGAGCAGGTCTCCCAGCGCGTCGAAGGGATCGGTCACGGCTTCCACTCCTCGCGGTAGTCGGGGTGGCTGGCGTAGGGCAGGGCGAGCAAGCGAATGTGGTGCTCCCACATGTCCTGATGGTCCGGGCCACCCCATGCGTCGTCGACGATCCGCCGCTTGGCTTCGACCTCGACGAGGATGCGGGCCGGGTTATGACGGGCGATGTGCTCGGCGACCAGCCAGTTAAGCCCGTCGGCCACCATGCGGACATCCGGGAAAGTGCGCAGGTCGCACGGCTCCGTCGGATCAATAGCGTTCCCGATATGCCACGGCCCCTTCGGGGCTTCGAGCGCCGTCGCCTCATCCTCGTCGAGCCGCGCCCGCAGGAACTCCACCAGCCCGCTCACGCCGCCACCCCCACGGGCGCGGCAAGCGCGTCCTGCCACTGCACGTGCAGCGCCTGCATGATGCTGCCGGAGGCTTCTCCGCGTGCGGTCATCCCGACCCGCTGCCGCAGCCCGGGGTCGTCTGCGAGCCGCTTCAAGTACCGGCCCCACTCGTGCTCATGCCGGACGAGGAACCCGTTCTCCCCATGCCGGATCACCCGCCGGTACGGCTCGATGTCGGAGGCGATCAGCGGAATGCCGAGGATGGACGCCTCCAAGAACTTCGTCGGGAACTTTGCCTGGTTGAACGGGATGTCCCGGTACGGCGCCACCCACACGTCCCACTCGCCGACCGCCTGCATGTAATGCTCGAACCGTTCCACCCAGCCCAGTGCGCCGACCCGCCGGCCCCGCAGCCCGAGGGACATAGCACGCTCCGGGCCGATGCCGACGATCCGCACCTGCACCCCGCCACCCGCCCGCGAGTACTGGGCGATCCGGTTCAGGGCGCGGACGGCTTCGGGGAGCTCGGCGACGGTGGACGACGTGCCAGCCCATCCGACCGACAGAGGTCGGTCCGCGGCCTCGTAGTCGCGGGGCGTGCCGAGGTACTGAGCGGGCAGGCCGTTCGGGACGACTCGCACGTCCTCGGCGTAGTCGCGAAGGACGGCGGCGAGGGGTTCGGAGCAGCAGGTGACGAGGTCGGCTACCTGCATGTTGGCGACGAGCCTGCCGAGCATGTCCGTGTCCCAGACGCGGCGGGCTTCCTGGTTGCTGCGGTCGATGTGGAAGTAGTCGTCGTCGAGGTCGAGGACGAGCCGCTTCCCCTGCTCCTTCAGCTTGTGCCACATGAGGGACGGCTCGCGCTTGGCGACCCGGCAGCCGACGACCGTGTCGAGCGCGGGCCAGTCCTGGGGGAGCCGCATCCCGCCGGACACGTTGTGGCCGAGCCATTGCAGGCTCATCCCGGGCAGGATCGCCCTGTACAGAGACGACCCTGCCGTGTCGGCCGACCAGAAGTGGGCGCGCACGTCAGCGCTCCTGAGCGTTCGGGGCTGAGTCGCGCAGGGCGTCGGCGACCGCGAGTAGCGCGGAAGCGATGGCGAGGTTGGAGCGGACGGTGAGTGCACCGATGGTGGTGGGGCCGTCGAGGTCTCGGGGGCGTCCGTCGGGGAGGGCTTCGATGCCGCGGAGGGCCTCGGCGGTGGTGTTGATCTCGGCGAGGGCGTGGCCGTATGGGGGGCGGGCGATCGACTCGGTCATGACGCCGCCTCAGGCCTGACGACGCAGATCGCGTGCCACGACGCGGGCCAGGTCGGCCGCAGTCAGGATGCGTTCGCCCGGCTTGAGGTTGATCGAGATGTTCCCCGGCTGCACCACACCGCCGCTGCTGTACGGGACGCTCTGCTCCAGATACCCAGGCAGCCACTCGGTGTTGTAGTAGTCAACGGTGCGTCGGATGCCTTCGTCGAGGGGTACGAAGTCGGCGGCCGCCATCCCGATCTGCGCCAGCGTGGACGTGTCGGAGGAGACGACCGCGTTCGGGACCTCACCCGGCCGCATCGGCAGGTGCTTGATCCCCACCGGTTCCCGGCCTGTGACGTTGGCGGCGTATTCGGCGACGAGGCGGGCGATGTCGTTGACGGTGACCGAGGTGAGCGGGCCGACCTCGACGGGGCGTTCGGTGGGTCCGTTGACTGCGGTGTGCTCCAGTGCGGTGACGAATGTGCGGGCGACGTCAGCGACGTACACGCAGTCGCTGATCTGGGTGCCGTCGCCGTACACCTCGATGGGCGCGCCGGTCAGGGCGCGGCAACTCAGCGCGGGGAGGATCTTCCTCACCTTGGAGGTCCCGAAGGGCTGCGCGACGGACTGTCCGGGTCCGTAGGCGTTGACGGGGCGGACGATGGTGATCTGCCCGCCGTCGCGGTAGAGGTTGTACATGCGGGCGAGGTCTTCGGCGGCCGACTTGGTGATGGTGTAGCAGCCGGTTCCGATGAGCCGCATGGCGTGGTTGCCGACTCCGGCGTAGGCGACCGGGAGCCCGTACTGGGTGGCGGCCTCGAAGACGTTCAGCGAGCCGAGGATGTTCGTTTCCGCACTCGGGCGGGGGTTGCTGATGGTCTCCTGGGTGCCGAGGACGGCGGCGAGGTGGATGATCCCGTCGACGTGCGCGGCGGCCTCCGTCACCGCCGTGGCGTCGCGGACGTCGCCGAGGAAGAACTCCTCCCCGTCGGCGAGGTGCTGGCGCCGGTCCTGGTGGTCGAGGATGAGGATGCTGTGGCCGCGCGCGGTGAGTTCGCGCCTGATCCAGGTGCCGATGAATCCGGCGCCGCCTGTGACGAGGACCTTCATGCGCTGTTCTCCTTGTTCTTGTCGCGGCCGCAGTGGCGGCAGGTTTGGTGCTTGGCTTTGGCGACGTCGCGGATGGCGGTGACGATGCTGTTGGCGAGGAGGAGCGCGGCGATGATCGCGGTGATGGCGACGGCAGTGCTCACGGCGCCTCCTGCTGGACGGTGGCCTCGTCCCATCCGTAGTCGCAACGTGTGCACCGCCGTTCCAGCCGCTCGGGCAGCGTGCTCGCCATAGCGACCTGACCGGGCGAGGGCTCGCCCTTGGCGCGGTAGAAGGTGCAGGCACCCTCGTTTCCGCACTTGGGGCAGGTGGGTTCGTCGCCGGAGAACGGCGGCAGTTCTGGGCTCATCGGTGGCTCCGAACGTTGGCGGGCGGCGGGTAGTCGTAGGTGACCGGCGCATACGGGGCGAGCACCACGAACGCGAAGAGGAGACCGAGCGCTTGACAGATGACCGTCACAATCCGCTCGCCTTCTCGTCGCCCCCTCGGGCAACGAACTTGGCGTTGCTGATGGCCACGCTGTAGGCGTGCCGGTAGGTCTGCGGATCCTTGATCGACGCGTCAACAACCTTCGGCTGCTCGGAGAGGTTGCGGACTCGCTTGAGGCGGGCGGCGAGGGCGTCGCGCTCCTTGTAGAGCCCCGCCAGTTCCCGCTGCCGTTCGCCCGCCAGCTCGACGAGTTGTCGCCACGCGGTGCCGCTCGACACGAGCAGCGCGCTGCACAGATCGAGGCGGGTCCGCTCGTGGGCGTACACGATCTCCGTCGTCCCCGCACGCTCCGGGCTGTCCGTCTCCGCCGACAAGAGGGGCAGGGGCAGGACTTCGTTGGCGGGGATGGTCACGGTGTCAGGCGTGACGACCACGCCGCGCGCGCCGATCTGTCCGGCGAGGTCTTGCCAGTAGTCGCGCCACGGGACGCCATCGCCGAGGGCTACACGCTGCGGCTGGCATTCGTCCACGACGAGCACGAACGGCGGCCGGTCATCATGCGGACCGGCGGGGAGTTCGAGGATCTGCAAGCGGGCCATAGCTGCTCCCGTGCGGGTTGATTGCGGGTTGAGGCGGCAGGGGTCAACCCGCAAAGAAGTCCCCTGCCGCCATCCCCGAGCCAGGGATGCCAGAACTGTAGCCTACGAATCGTAGGTAGACCTGGGCCTACAGGCTACGATTCCAAGGAAGAGTCAGGCGACAGGAGGACCCATGGCCGACCTCTGGATGCCAGGCGCAACCCGCCTCGACCTCGGCGACCACGCCCCGACCGACGGCGGCCCCGCCAAAGCCATCGCCCACATCACCTGGGACGTCAACGCAACCGCAGCGAAGCCGCAGGACCTCGTGCCCTACGAGCGGCTCCGCTCCTACTTCGCAGGCAGCGGCAAGGCGGTCGCACCGCACATCCTGTGGGACCCGTTCACCGGCCGCATCACCCAGTTCGTGCCCGCGAACTCCCGCTCCAAGAGCCTCGCCGACCAGGCAGGCGGCACCCGCACCAACCGCGCGGGCTCGGTCGTCATCCAGATCGAGGCCCTGTTCTTCCCCTACTGCCGTGTCGGCTCCACCGTGTACGCCAAACTCGCCGACACCCCCTGCAAGGGCTGGGCCGAACTCCAAGCGTGGGTGCACTCCTGGGGCGTCCCCAACGCATGGCCCATGGGGAAGCCCGACGGCTTCACATCCCGCCGCTCCGCATCCGTCTGGGCCACCAAACCCGGCTGGTACGCGCACGGCGACGTACCCGAGAACAACCACACCGACCCCGGCTCGTGGCCGGCATTCGTCACCGCTACGCCCGCGCAGCCGAGCACGCCAGCGAAGCCGAAGGTGTCGCTGGCCCACGTCATCTACGCGGCGAAGCATGACCCCGCTGCCGCGCAGGGCCACACCACGCACAAGGCCGAGGTCCTCACCGTCGAGAAGGCACTCAAAGCCGAGGGCCTGCTCGCCTCCCAGTACGTCGACGGCAGCTTCGGCACCAAGACTTTGGAGGCGTATGCCCGCTGGCAGCGCTCCCCAGCTGGCGGCGGCTACGTCGGCACCGACGCCGACGGCATCCCCGGCGCCGCATCCCTGCGCCGCCTCGCCGCCCGGCACGGGTTCACGGTGACGGCGTGAGTAGCGCCCTGACCCCGAAGCGGGTCGCTGTCCTCCACTACTGCATGGCCAGCGTCTGGACGCTCCTGCTCATCCCCACGCTGATCCTTTGGAAGAACTCCGTCCTCTGGATCGCCTTCATGTCGCTCTACGCGAATGTGGCAGCCCATCTCTCCGCGGCGAAGGCAAGCCGCGCCGAACAGGAAGCAGAAAAATGAGAATCTTCGGACGCGGAAATACGTAGAACTGACGCCACTTGTTCCAGGCGTCTCGTAAAATTGGGAGGTGAGGATTTGCGATATGTGTACTACAGAATTTGAGCCAGCGACGAGTCGGCAAAAGAGGTGCTCGAAGAAGTGCAACTCTATTGCCAGCAACACACGCAGGCGCGCCGACTCTGCCGTTAAGCGTTGTCGCACCTGCCTGCGAGACGCCCCAGTTGCGGAATTCCAACCGGCCCACCGCTCATGCCTGAGCTGCGAAGCTCTGCATGAGGCCGGGCTAAAGCGGTGCAGCAAGTGCGGCGAGGTCAAAGACCGCGCAGACTTCGGCAATAGGACCGGTCGACCCGGCGGGCGAGACAGTGCCTGCCGGGCATGCCGCAGCGAGTACTCTCGCGCACGCAACGCATCTCCCGAACGGAAGCGCATCAACAAAGACAACAAGCTGCGCTTGAAATACGGGATCGGCATTGAAGAAGCCAATGCCATGCTGGAGCGACAGCAGGGCCGCTGCGGCATATGCGGCACAACGAACAAACCTGAACTGTTCCACGTCGACCACGACCACTCGTCTGGAGCCGTTCGAGAACTGCTCTGCTTTCACTGCAATGCACTTCTCGGGCACGTGAAAGAAGACAGAGCGGTCCTTCAGGCTGCAATCCTCTATCTCGAAAGGCACTCTCATGGTCAAGATCTGGGGGCGTGAACCGGCTGTCGTCCTGGGAATCGTCTCAGCGGCGCTGTCCCTCGCCGTGACCTTCGGCATCGGCCTCTCCTCCGAACAGGCCGGTGCGCTCGTCGCCGCCATCTCTGCAGTGTTCGCCGCGGTCACCGCTGCGATGACCCGACCGATCACCCCGTCCGCGTTCACCGGCTTGGTCGCCGCGGTCGTGGCGCTGCTCGCCGCGTTCCACTTCAACGTGGCACCGGAGACAGTCGGTTCGCTGAACGCGCTGGTGCTGGCACTGTTGGTGTTCATCACCCGCGGCCAGGTCTCGCCGGCCAGCCCGAGCGCGCCGGCGAACGCCGAGCCGCCGCGAAGCATCTGACCGGGACGGCACGTGGACGACCCGTCGAACGCCGAGCTCGCCCACCGCATTGAGGCCATGCGCATAGACCTCAAGGAGGACTTCCGCGAGCTCGTCGGCCGACTCGACGCCAAGGTCTCCGTCGAACGGTATGAGATCGAGCGCCGCAACCGGGACGAAGTCCACGTCCAGATGATGGAGCGGATCACTGCAATCGAGACGGCGCGCGACAAAGAGCGCCAAGCCGCAGAATCGGCACGCCAGAAGGCGGTAGACGACCGCCGCGCGGACCGGCGCCTCATCTTCTCCGCGCTGGTCGTGCCCGTCCTCATCGTCCTCCTGCAGGCCTACCTCGCAGCCAAGGGGGCGGGATCGTGAGCAATCACGGCTCCCGAGTCAAAGCCAGACGTGTCGGCGACCTTCGCTTCGCGGCGGGCGCAGTCGTAGTCCTCGCCGTCCTGGCATGGGTCGTCATCACCATGCAAGCCCTCTCCCACGACCTGCGCGCGTCGAACGCCGCCCGGGATGCGCTGGCCCGGCAGGTGCAGGGCTTGGGTGGAACACCGGTCGCGGGTCCGCCGGGGAGCCGTGGCGAGCCTGGCGTGTCAGTGACTGGGCCGCCCGGTCCGGCGGGAGCGACTGGGCCCACGGGACCGCCTGGACCGGCCGGAGCCAACGGTAAGGGCGGAGCCAGCGGAGCACCGGGCGCGGTCGGAACCCCGGGACCTGTCGGAGCGACAGGTCCAGTCGGGACCGCCGGCCCCCAAGGACCCCAGGGCGAGCCAGGCCCGGCCGGTCCACAAGGCGAACCCGGCCCGCAGGGCGCCAAGGGCGACACCGGCGAGCAAGGGCCCGCTGGCCCCCCAGGACCGACCTGCCCCGACGGCTATTCGCTGCAAGCCCCGTCCTACGACCCGGACGCGCTCGTCTGCCGCAAAGACGGCGCCCCGCAGCCCGGGGACTCCGACTCGCCGTCCCCGCAGGTGCTGAGCCTCGACCCGCAGCGCCGACAGTACGTATAGGAGACCGCATGGCCGACGATGAATCCCCGCCCCCGTTCTGGTTGTCGCCGCGCCCGTTCCTCGAACCACCACCCATGCCGCCGGTGGAGGACGACGAGACCTGACCGCACGTCAACGCCCCCGCTCCTCGCCGCATCAGCGGTGGGGGAGCGGGGGCGCTTCGTCGCGCGTGCCTTTGCGGCCGACCGCTCAGTTACGTGGCAGAGGACAAGGCCGGCGGAGTCTCGCGCCCGCCCGCGCGTCGCGTTGCTGACCATGAGGCGAGGTCTTGATGCCCAAAGAAGTGCCCACTCTCGACGAGATCCGCGCCTGGCCCGCCACGGTGAGCGTCCCGCAGGCCGCGACCGCGCTCGGTGTCTCCAAGCGGCATCTGTACGAGCTGATCAAGCGGGGCGAGTCACCGGTCAAGCTGGCGCCGCTCGGCACCCGCCAGAGAGTCATCACCGCGTCGCTCGTGCGGTTGCTGGAGGGCATCTGAGGCCGACCGGCCCGAAGCGCCATGGAAGCGCGCCCTGTTGGGCCCGACCGCTCTCGATAACATGCCATATCAGGCGTCGCCCGGCCGTGGCCCGAAGAGGAGCTGCAGCAGTCTCCGGCGGCGATCCTGAGCTTCCTCGTCGCTCATCGGTGTCGCGTCGGGATCCCAGTACTTCTCCCACTTGCCGTCGCGGTCGCCGCCGATGGTCGTCTGCCACATCCAGGCGCCCTTGCCTGTCTCTTCAGCCATGCGGAGAAGCTTCCCGGATCGGCGTACTCGGCTCAACTCTATGGTTGATAATGACAGTTATCCCATACTGAGGAGAGGCTTCGCAGCATGAGCGCCTATCAGGACCTGATGACCGCCTTGGTCACCCGCCGCCCCAACCAGTCGGCAGCCGAGGACGAAGAGATCGTGTTGGCGGCGCTCGCCAAGCACGCTCACGAACTCGCGGCGAACCAGCGGAACTGGGATGCGGAAGCCGAGGGCTTCACAGACCCACAGATGGCGGTCTACGCCGTCGCCGATCTCATCGACCCGGAAACATCGTGACCGATCCCGCCGCCCTCGTCCCGCGTCCGTCGGCGGAACTGTCGACCGACCGACACGACCCCCGCGACGACTGGCCCGACGAAGCCCGCCAACTCGCCGACCACCTCACCGCCATCTACGGCGACCGCGACCCGCTCCCCACCATCGCCGGAGGATGGATCGCCCGACAGAAGAGCCGCCACACGAGGCGGGCCTACGTCCGCACGTTCAAGGCGTGGGAGGAGTACGCCCGCTCCACCGGCATCCACCCGTTGCAGGCGAAGCTGCCGCTCGCCGACGCCTACGCCAAGCACCTCGCCAAGACCCCCACCCGCAACGGCAAGCCGCCTGCCGAGACCACCCAGGCCCAAGCCCTCGCCGCCGCCGGGAGCTTCTACACCTACGCCGCCCGCCTACAGGCCGTCGACAGCGACCCGTTCGCCGCCGTTCTCCGGCCCTACGTCGACCCCGATTACTCGCCGACGGAGGGGATGACCGAGGACGAGACCACCCGGCTCATCGAGACCGCACGCAACTGGGCGCCCCGCTCCTACGCCCTCGTCATGCTGCTCTACCTCACCGGCGCCCGCGTCGACGAACTCCTCTCGTTGAACGCCGACCAGCTCGGCTACGACCGAGGACACCGCACCCTGCCCCTCACACAGAAGGGCGGCAAGAAACGGCCCGCCCCCGTACCGCCGCTCGCCCTCGACGCGCTCCTCGCCCACCTCGGCGACCGCGCCAACGGCCCGCTGTTCGTCACCGAGACCGGCCGCCGCTGGACCCAGCCCGAAGTGTGGAAGCACCTCCGCGTCCTCGCCCGACGCGCCGAAATCCCGCAAGCCGCCACCATCAAGCCCCACACGCTGCGGCACCAGTTCATCACTGACAACCTCGCCAACGGCGTGCCGCTCCAGGACGTCCAGGACGCCGTCAGCCACTCCGACCCGCGTACCACCCAGCGCTACAACCGGCGACGCCGCCAGCTCGACAACCACCCCGCCTACGCCCTCGCCGCCAAACTCGGGGAGCGGCTCCAGCAAGACGCCGCCGAGTAGTCCGCCCCGTGCCACACTGACCGCAGCCCCTGTCGCCACCCCCGTCGGCAGGGGCCTTCGTCTGCCGCGAGTTTCCCGGTCCCGAGGCGTCGGGCGGCCGAGATGCAACAGGGGAGGCCCACGCGCACGATGGGAAAGGGTCACTCTCTGGAGGTGATTGAGGATGCGACGAGCACTCGCCACCGCCGCAGCCGTGTTTCTTTCCGTCGGCCTTGTAGGAGGGCCGGCCGCCGCATCACCGCAAGGCGCTCCATCTTCTGAGCCTGTCAAGGTTCTCCCAGCGCAGGGGCCGGTCGACGTGTGTGACTACACCGATCGGCGGCCGAATCTTCAGCGCGGCTCATCAGGGTCAGCTGTCCGGCAAGTCCAGTGCTATCTGAACGAGGCCATAGATGCGGGCCTGCGAGAGGACGGACGGTTCGGCGGCCGGACGCGGAACGCGGTGACGGATTTCCAGCAATGCGCCGACATCGCCGTGGACGGGCGTGTCGGATCCCAGTCCTGGTCGTTCCTGTCCTTCTGGGCCAACGACCCGGACCGCCCCTTCTTCTGCTGATCGCTTAGGGGCGCGCATCCATCTCGCAGATGCGGAACGCGGGTGACCTTCATAGGCTGGCCCTGCTCGGGGCTATTGCGGAGGTCAGCCATGCCCCGAACCATCTGGAGCGGCGCCATCTCGTTTGGCCTGGTCACGGTGCCTTGTCACGTCCAAAGTGCTACCGAGAATCACTCGATCCAGTTCCACCAGTACCACCTGGAGGACATGGGGCGGGTGCGGGTGAAGAAGGTGTGCGAGTTGGAGGACCGGGAGATCGCCCAGTCGGAGATCGGCAAGGGCTACGAGTACGCCAAAGACAAGGTCGTCGCCATCTCTGATGAGGAGCTGCGGGAGCTGCCGCTGCCGACGGCGAAGGCCATCGAGATCGAAGCGTTCGTGCCGCTCGACTCCATCGACCCGATCCAGATCGGGGAGGGCTACTACCTCGCCCCGGACGGGGCCGTGGCGGCGAAGCCGTACAAGCTGCTGGTGCAGGCGCTCGGCCGGTCGTCGAAGGTGGCCGTCGCCAAGTACGCATGGTCCGGCCGGGAACGGTTGGGCCTGCTGCGGATCCGCGACGACGCGATCGTCCTGCACGCGATGCGGTGGCCTGACGAAATCCGGCCTCCGGCCGCCGTCGACCCGCCGAACGAGAAGGTGTCGGAGGAGGAGATCGAGGGAGCGCTCGCCCTGATGGAGTCGATGGCGCGCGACGACCTCGACGGCCCTGAGTTCGAGGACACCTACACCGACGCCCTCGCGAAAATCATCGAGGCCAAGCGGGAAGACCGCGAGCTCCCCGAGGCGCCGGAGCCCGAGAAGCCCGCCCGGATCCTCGACCTCATGGCCGCCCTCAACGAGTCGGTCGAGAAGGCCAAGGCGTCCCGCGGTGAGGACGCCGACGTTCACGAGATGCCGAAGAAGGCCGCGGCGAAGAACTCGGCGAAGAAGCAGCCGGCGAAGAAGACGGCGAAGAAGGCGGCTGCCCGGAAGTCGAAGAGCGCCTAGCCCTCGAGGAACCCGAGTTCGCTGTCTGGCCGGCAGGCTCCGCAGGCTTTCACCCCGTCGGCGAGCGCCCTCAGCGCCTCGTCCCGGCCGATGCCGCGGTGCCGCTTGCCTGCGTTCCAGCATCCGCCCACGTGGACTTGGACGGGCGGTGCGTCACGGTTGAGGCCGACCTCGAGGAGCCAGTCCGGCGGGGGCGGCCGGCGCTCGATGCCGTGCTGCCGTTCGGCTTCCCGCCGTTCGGCTGCCGCGATCGCCGCCCGTACTTCGTCGAGGGTGAGGGCGAGCCAGGTCTCCAGGGTGCGGAGTCTGGGCAGGTCGGGCGGCAGGTCGGTCACGACTCCAGCTTGCACCAAAATTCGAACACGTGCTCTATTGGGGGCATGGCCCAGCACAAAGTCGACTACCTCACCACCACCCAGGAGCGCATCCTCCGGATCATCCGCGAGGCCATCACGGAGAACGGCGACGCACCCACCGTCGCGGAGATTGCCAGCCAGGTCGGCATGCGCCCCTCCTCGGTGCACTACCAACTCGGCGAGCTGGAGGCCAAGGCCGCGATCGCCCGCGAGCCCGGCCAGCCGCGCGGAATCCGGCTCACGTGACCCCAGACCGCTTCCACCTCACCCTCACGTCCGCCGGCCGCCCGGTCATGCAGGGTTGGTGGGCCGTCGAGGAGACTGCGCGCGGCATGCTGCCGGTGTGGGTGGGCAGCTGGGGCGAACTGCCGGACGCCCGTATCACCCTCGTCGACGAGGAGACCGGCGCCGTATTGACGGAGTGGCCCGACGAGACGTGACCGTCTGCCATCCTGGCGGCATGGACGATCAGCTGTCTGCGGCTCTCGCTGCTATCCAGCGCGTGGAGGAAATCCTGTACGCCCACCACGGCACAGCTTGGGCCGCGGCTCCGGAAACGCAGGAGATCCGGGACGCGATCGCCGACATCGACACCATCTCGGGTGCGCCCGACGTGGTGCTTGGGGAGGCCCCGCCGGTGGACGAGTACCGCTTGTCGTCGCGTCCCGGCGTTGTCAGTGGCCCGTCGTAGCATGGGGGCATCCATCCGTGCTCGTAAGGCCCGGTTGGCTATTCGAATGACGCCCCGCCTGGTACAGCGACCGGGCGGGGCGTTGCGACATCTGGAGGGGCCGTGAACGACCTGGTGCAGTTCCTGCGCGACCAGCTCGACGAGGAGCAGCGGGTCGCGGAGGCTGCACCGCGTGGCCCGTGGGCGGTGACCGACGCGGGCAGCATCGTGGATGCGGACGGCGGCAGGGTGGTTTCCTCGGTCGGCGGAGCATTGGACGGCCGGGTTTCACGCTGGCCTGAGGGGCCGGTTGTTGCCCATGTTCTGGCGCATGATCCGGCGCGGGTGCTGCGGGAGATCGACGCCAAGCGGAAGCTGCTCGACGAGTTCGAGCAGGCAGACCGCTACAGCCGGACGACGTGGGGTCAGAGCAACGCCGACCAGTCTCGTGCGCGGACGCTCGGCAAGGTGCTGCGCCTTCTCGCGCTCCCATACGCGGACCGGCCCGGCTATCGCGAGGAGTGGCGACCCTAGCCCTCGGTCTCCGGGTGCCGGACGGTCTTCTTGGCGGCCATCTCGACGTCGACCCGGCTCTTCCCTTCCGCTGCCGCGTATTCGGTGACGGCGGCTTGGAACACGGCTGCGGCATCAACCCAGGCTTGCCTGGCCGCGTCCGGGTCGTCGACGTCGGGGGAGAGGTAGTGCTGGTGGGCCTGTACGGCGGCCTGCTCTAGCTGCACGAGATCTTCGAAGGTGTGTGCCACCCGGGGATCCTACGTGGGGGCGTTGCCTCGGCTTCGTCACGCCGCCGTGGTCACGTCTCCACGCGTGACCCGGTCGAGTTCGGCGAGCAGCCGCTGGTACTCGGCCCGCTGAGCCTCCGACAGCGGCGGCGCCGGGTGCCCGCGCCCAGCCCACAGGGCGCGGATGGCGGCGTTGAGCTCGGCCGCGCGGTCGGCGGCCGTGCACGTCGGAGGGCGCTCGGACGGAGTGGGGGGCACGCCCTGATTCTAGTGGCGGGCACTGTCAGAGACTCATGGCGAGGGCGGCGATGTCAGCCCTCGGCGGGCGGCTCGTCGGCGACGAACGTTCCGAGCCCGACCTCGCCCCGCGCCAGGCCCTGCTCCTGCAGATGCCGGTACACCTTCTGCACCGTGGATGCGGCGATCGAGAACTCGGCAGACAGTTCCACGACAGAGGGCAGCTTCGAGCGGGCCGGGTAGGTGCCGTCGGCAATCCGCTCGGCGACGATCGCCGCTACCTGCCGCCATACCGGCCGAGTCCGGTCAAGATCCACGCTCACACGGTCGACCGTAGATAGCCGCAGTACACCGCGCGACCGCAGTACAGTGCGGTCTACTGCGGTATACCGTGAAATTGCACGGACCCCCGCGGCCGCGGTCACGGCCCGGGGGCATGGCCGACGAACGGAGCGACGTCGACGTGGACGAGCGTAGAGACCCAGAGCCCGACGACGGAACCGTGCGGGCCGCCACGACCGCCGCTGCCTTAGCCGCCGGCGTCGGCAGGCTGAGTCCCGTACAGCAGGCGTACAGCGCCTATGCCCGCCATTCCCTGCAGTGCCCCGACTGCCGGGACGTCGACCGATCCTGCTGTGTTGCCGAGGAGCTCTGGCGCACGTACCAGGCGGTGGGCGCCGCTGCCTGCCAGCAGGTAGTGGACGGGGCGCTCTGAGTCCCAGCCACCAGTGCAGGCATGTCATCGGGACGGCAGCGGGTTACCCGCAGGAACGTTTAGCCAGCGCCTGACCTGCGCAATACCAGGCAATGGCCAGAGAATCGCGCGGGGCGAGAACTTCACAACGCGATCACAGGATCCGCCCGGATATATGCAGCGGGCACAGTTCCGGCCAGGGTAGACGGGCTGTTGACTCGAAGTCCCCGGCGCACCGGCCCCCCACACGGAGCGCCGCGTCATCCGCTCAGGAGGTCGGTGACATGCACCCCAAGCGTGTGGGCGATGCGGCGCAGGGTTCCCACTTTCGCATCGGCGGTGCCGGCTTCGATCGCTTGGTAGGCGGAGCGGCTGATGCGTGCGGCGAGGAAGACGCTCTCTTGGGTGCGGTTCTGTCGGATGCGTGTGACGCGGATGCGGTCGCCCATGGCGCGCTGCTCTCGGCGGAGCCATTCGTCGTCGTCGGGCAGGTGTGGCACTCGACAAACGCTCGGCCGATGATGATCATAAGTCAGCCCGGTTTACCGGGCATTATGTGATCTTGGATCTTCCTCGCCCTGCGTCCGCATCGCGCGCGCCGCGAGGTTCTGTGTAGTGTGCAGAAATCGAACCTGTGTTCGCCCGAAAGGGTGAATCACCAGTCCACACGGCATCCCGCTAAGCAGCGCGGGAAATCAGAGGGCCACCCCCCACCTCAACCAGCCGGCCGACAGCAGGAGACGAAATGGACCGCCAGCAGATCCTCGACCTCTACCAGTGGGAACCAGGGGTCTGCTTTCGCCATCCCGGCAAGGGGGAGGTGCCCACGGCCCTAGTGAAGGAACTCCGCCCCCGCTCGGATGAACCCCATGAGGTGCGGGCCTGTCGCGACTGCATCGTCGTCATGGAGGACATAAGGCGGGAGTCCGCTGCCCGAGCCGGGAATGAGTACGCGCCAGGACGTGCGGGAGGGCCGCTGCGGTAGTCGAGACAGCCTGGTGACAGGGCGTCTCAGCGTCTTCCTGTAGGGAGGATCTAGGGAGTGATCTTGGGTGGGGAGCGCTTAGGGAGCAGGGTGGAACGACCCGCTGTGAAGTATTAGGTCAGGAGCGGTAAGTCCAAGTAAGCAGGTCAGCCCGTCAGGCAGTGTGCGTGCAACACAAACCCGCCGGTACACCCCTGCGCATGACGGCTTTTATCTCAACCGGTACCGAGCCGTGGTGTGGCTGTATCTCGCCGAAGAACTCGAGGAGTTCACGGCAGTCGCGGAGAACACCCCGCTGCTGACAGCACGCCGGATGCCCGAAGGGCTGCGCGACATGCTGGACGCGGGCGTGGACCTGCGGGCCCGCAACTGGCGGGGGCGGCACCGCGGATTCCTCCTGCGGCTCGCCGAAGACCCCTGGGAGAGCGCCGGAGCCCTCGCCGCCTTCCTCGACCCCGTCCAGATCGCGGAGCTCGTCCCCGACCCGTACGAGCGATCCCATCTGGGCCGCTTCCGGCCGGGACCACCGGCCCAGGGCGCACAGGGATCGCCGGCCGCGCACCTCATCGAGAAGATCATGACGGCGGATCACCCGGACGAGATCGCATGGCTCAGGACCGACCTGACCCGCGCCCTGGAGGACGCCAGGAGGTTCCGGCCCGCGCCGCGCCCCACGGCCCGGCGGACAGCCTCCACTCAGCCGCAGGACCTGTCGACGCCCCAGGAGGAGCCGACTCGCGGCCTGCTGGGCTGGCTCCGCCGCAGAAGCTCCTGACCTACAGCGGCCGGAACAAGCCTTCCTGGACGACGGACACCAGCAGACGTCCCTCCAGGTCGTAGATCCGGCCACGGGCCAGACCGCGTCCGCCCGTCGCGATCGGCGACTCCTGGTCGTACAGGAACCACTCGTCCGCGCGGAACGGCCGGTGGAACCACATGGCGTGATCCAGCGACGCGATGTCGAAGCTCCGCGGACCCCACAAGGGCTGCACCGGGAGGCGGACGGCGTCCAGGAGCGTCATGTCGCTCGCGTAGGTCAGCGCGCAGGTGTGCACGACCGGGTCGTCCCCGAGCGGCCCGACCGCGCGCATCCACACCGCGCTGCGCGGCTCGGCGTCCTTGACCTCCTCGGCGCTCCACCTCAGCCGGTCCACATACCGGATGTCGAAGGGCTGGCGACGCGCCATCCGCTCCAACTGCTCGGGCAGTTCGCCCAGATGCTCCCGGATCTCGTCGCCGACCCTCGGCAGGGACTCCGGGGCCGGGACCTTGCGAGCGGCCGGCAGCTGGTGCTCGAAGGGACCTTCCTCAGGCTTGTGAAAGGAGGCGGTGAGATTGAAGATCGTGCGGCCCTGCTGCACGCCGGTGACCCGGCGTGTCGTGAACGACCGTCCGTCCCGCACCCGCTCGACCTGGTACACGATCGGTACGCCGGGCCGGCCGGGGCGCAGGAAGTACGCGTGCAGCGAATGCACCGGGCGCTCGCCGTCCGTGGTGCGGGCGGCGGCCACCAGCGCCTGGCCCGCCACCTGGCCGCCGAAGACACGCTGGAGGGACTCGTGCGGGCTTCGGCCACGGAAGATGTTGACCTCGATCTGCTCCAGGTCGAGCAGGTCGACGAGCTTCTCGGCCGGGTTCGTCATGGGTGGGATTCTCCTGTGCTCACAGCTGGCCGACATCGGTGACCCGGACGACCGCGCGGCCCTCCGCGTCGGAGGCGGCGAGGTCGATCTCCGCGCTGATGCCCCAGTCATGATCGCCGTTCGGGTCGGCGAAAGTCTGCCGTACGCGCCACAGCCGGTTCTGCGGCTCCTCCGCGATCTGCAGGAGCTTGGGACCGCGGGCGTCGGGTCCGGTGCCGAGGTCGTCGTACTCGTCCCAGTACTTGTCCATGGCCTCGCCCCACGCGTCGGCGTCCCAGCCGGCCTCGGCGTCCATCTCGCCGAGCTCCTCGACCTGGTCGAGGGCGGCGAGTTCGACGCGGCGGAACAGGGCATTGCGGACCAGGACGCGGAAGGCGCGCGCATTGGTGGTGACCGGCTTGACCTCGTCGGCCCTCTCCTGGGCCTCCTCGGCGGTCATCTCCTCGGGGTTGGCGAGCTGCTCCCACTCGTCCAGGAGGCTGGAGTCGACCTGGCGGACCGTCTCGCCGAGCCACTCGATCAGGTCCTGCAGGTCCTCGGACTTGAGGTCGTCCGGGATGTTGTGGTCGAGCGTCTTGTAGGCACTTGCGAGGTAGCGCAGGACAATGCCCTCGGTGCGTGCGAGCTCGTAGAAGGACACCAGCTCCGTGAAGGACATGGCCCGTTCGTACATGTCACGGATGACGGACTTCGGGGAGAGGGGATGGTCTCCGACCCAGGGGTGGCTCTTGCGGTAGGTGTCGTACGCGTGGAAGAGGAGCTCCTCCAGGGGCTTCGGGTACGTGATGTCCTGGAGGCGTTCCATGCGCTCCTCGTACTCGACGCCGTCCGCCTTCATCGCGGCCACGGCCTCGCCCTTCGCCTTGTTCAGCTGGGCGACGAGGATCTGGCGGGGGTCGTCCAGAGTGGACTCCACGACGGAAACCATGTCCAGGGCGTAGGACGGCGATTCGGGGTCGAGCAGCTCGAACGCGGCGAGCGCGAAGGTGGACAGCGGCTGGTTGAGCGCGAAGTCCTGCTGGAGGTCCACGGTGAGGCGGACGATGCGGCCGCTGGCGTCGGGCTCGTCGAGTTTCTCGACGATGCCGCCGTCCAGCAGCGAGCGGTAGATGGCGATCGCCCGCCGGATGTGCTTCAGCTGCTGCCTGCGCGGCTCGTGGTTGTCCTCCAGGAGATGCCGCATCGCCTCGAAGGCGTTGCCGGGACGGGCGATCACCGACAGCAGCATCGTGTGAGTGACGCGGAAGCGGGACGTCAGCGGCTCCGGTTCGGAGGCGATCAGCTTCTCGAAGGTGTTGTCCGTCCAGCCGACGAAGCCCTCGGGTGCCTTCTTGCGGACGACCTTGCGGCGCTTCTTCGGGTCGTCGCCGGCCTTGGCGAGGGCCTTCTCGTTCTCGATGACGTGCTCGGGTGCCTGGGCGACGACGAAGCCCGCCGTGTCGAAGCCCGCCCGGCCCGCGCGGCCTGCGATCTGGTGGAACTCGCGAGCGCGCAGGGTGCGGACGCGGTTGCCGTCGTACTTGGTCAGCGCCGTGAACAGCACTGTACGGATGGGCACGTTGACGCCGACGCCGAGTGTGTCCGTGCCGCAGATGACCTTCAGCAGACCGGCCTGGGCGAGCTTCTCCACCAGCCGCCGGTACTTGGGCAGCATGCCGGCGTGATGGACCCCGATGCCGTGCCGTACGTAACGGGAGAGGTTGCGGCCGAATTTGGTGGTGAAGCGGAAGTTGCCGATCAGGTCGGCGATCTTGTCCTTCTCCTCGCGCGAGCACATGTTGATGCTCATCAGCGCCTGTGCCCGTTCCACCGCCTGCGCCTGCGTGAAGTGCACGATGTAGACGGGTGCCTGCTTGGTCTCGAGGAGCTCCGTGAGGGTCTCGGTGAGCGGGCTGAGCTTGTACTCGTAGGAGAGCGGCACGGGGCGGGTCGCCGAGCGGACCACCGACGTGGGCCGGTTGGTGCGCCGGGTCAGGTCCTTCTCGAACATCGAGACGTCGCCGAGCGTGGCCGACATCAGGATGAACTGCGCCTGGGGCAGCTCCAGGATCGGGATCTGCCATGCCCAGCCGCGGTCCGCCTCGGCGTAGAAGTGGAACTCGTCCATGACGACCTGGCCGACGTCCGCGCCCTTGCCGTCGCGCAGCGCGATCGAGGCGAGCACCTCGGCGGTGCAGCAGATGACGGGAGCGTCGGCGTTCACGGATGCGTCGCCGGTCAGCATGCCGACGTTCTCCGTGCCGAACATCTTGCACAGCTCGAAGAACTTCTCCGACACGAGCGCCTTGATGGGCGCGGTGTAGAAGGTGACCTCGTCACGGGCGAGGGCGGCGAAGTGCGCACCCGCCGCGATCATGCTCTTGCCGGAGCCGGTGGGCGTCGACACGATCACGTTCGCGCCGGAGACCACCTCGATCAGCGCCTCCTCCTGATGGGGGTAGAGCGTCAGCCCCCGCTCCACGGCCCACGACTCGAAGGCTTCGTAGAGGGCATCGGGGTCGGCGGTCGGCGGCAGCTGATCGATGAGGGTCACCCACCCATCTTGCCTGCCCGGATGCCCGATGGGGGAATCGGATGCGAGGGGGAAGATCACGACCAGTACGCTGTGTCGCCGACGGGGCGTCAGCGCAGCCGGTCAACTGGACAGTGGCACACGAGGAATGGGGCGGGCAACGCCGATGATGGGACCAGCACACTCGCTGTCGGGCGCCGCGGCCTGGCTGGGCGTAGGAGCGGCGGCCGCCGCCACGGGGCACACCATGCCATGGCCCGTACTGCTGGCTGGAGCCCTGATCTGCGCGGGCGCCGCGCTCGCTCCCGACCTCGACCACAAGGCGGCCACCATCTCGCGGGCCTTCGGGCCGGTATCGCGGGCCCTGTGCGAGATCGTCGACAAACTCTCGTACGCCGTCTACAAGGCCACCAAGAAGCAGGGCGACCCGCGTCGCTCCGGCGGACACCGCACGCTCACCCACACCTGGCTGTGGGCCGTGCTGATCGGTGCGGGCTGCTCGGTGGCGGCGATCACTGGCGGCCGCTGGGCGGTGCTGGCGATCCTTTTCGTGCACATGGTGCTGGCCATCGAGGGCCTGCTGTGGCGTGCGACCCGGGGCTCCAGCGCCGACGTCCTGGTCTGGCTGCTGGCCGCGACCAGCGCGTGGATCATCGCGGGCGTTCTGGACAAGCCGGGCAACGGCTCGGACTGGCTGTTCACGCAGCCGGGCCAGGCGTACCTGTGGCTGGGGCTGCCGGTCGTGCTGGGCGCGCTCGTGCACGACATCGGGGACGCGCTGACGGTCTCTGGCTGCCCGGTCCTGTGGCCGATCCCGGTGGGCCGCAAGCGCTGGTACCCGATCGGCCCGCCGAAGGTCATGCGGTTCCGGGCGGGCAGCTGGGTCGAGCTGAAGGTGCTGATGCCGGTGTTCATGCTCCTCGGGGGAGTGGGCTGCGCCGCGGCGCTCAACTTCATCTGAGGCCGGGGCGCCGGATTCCGCCGTCAGCTGCCCTGACCGGTCCCGCCTCCGTACCGCCGCTCGAAGGCGGCCACACGTCCCTCGGAGTCCACCGTCCGCGCCTTGCCGGTGTAGAAGGGGTGGCTCTCGGAGGAGATCTCCACGTCCACCACCGGGTAGGTCTCGCCGTCGTCCCACTCGATGGTCCGGTCGCTGGTGGCGGTGGACCGGGTCAGGAACGCGTAGCCGGCGGAGCGGTCACGGAAGACGACCGGGTGGTAGTCGGGCTGCTTGTCCTGCTGCATGGCTGCTCCTTCTGCGGGGCGGGATGGGGCGTGGACGGTGCGGTGGGCGGTGCGGGACGGGTCGGTCGGCCACGGCGGTCAGCCGGACAGGGGCTCCTCGTCGACGATGTGCATCGCGGCCTCCTCCGCGGACGCCGCGGCGCCGTCGATGCCCACGTCCGTGGCGATCAGCGCGCTCTCCTCGTCCTCGTGGGCCCCTTCGTCGGGGGCCACGAGGCGGCCGGAGCGCATCGCGCCGACCTCGTTGTCCAGGAGCTCGCCGTCGGAGCCGTCGTAGTCACCGATGCCGTCACCGCCGGCCGGTGCGAGGTCGGGCGTCTCCTCCGCGAGCCGTTGGTCCAGCGTCTCGCCCCGCCTGCGCTCCGCGGCCGTCACACCGCTGTGCTCCACCGCCCACGGTCTCTCCGGCGGGGACCAGCCGCGGTCAAGGGGATCGCCGACCCCGTCGTCCTCCAGGGTGTCCTCCGCGTCGAGCAGACCCGCGTCGTCCTGGATCTCGGAGCCGTCGGGCTGGTAGACGTCGTCTCCCCATCCGTCGGAGCTGTCCACGGGTACCTCCAGGTGAAGGGACGGGCCCGGTCCTCCCGCGGCCTGGGGCGGACCACGGACTCACGGGGCACTTGCCGCGCCCGCCGTCGAACCATGCCGTCCGCGCGCGCTCCCTGAGCCGGTGCTGCTGTCCAGCCTTCCACTCCCATTCGGGACGGCGCAACGGCACGGGGTGCTGCGCTGGCTGGAGCGGTGGTCGGAGGGGGCGGGGTCCGGGTTGGGCCGGTGGTCGGAGGGGGGCGGGGTCCGGGTTGGGCCGGTGGTCGGAGAGGGGGTGTGGGTCGGGCCGGTCGTTGGAGGGGCCGGTGTGTGCGCTGCGGGCGGGGTACGGGTTGCGCCAGTTGTTGGAGGAGGCCGGGGTGTGGGTCGGACCGGTCGTCAGAGGGGCCGGGGGTGTGCGCTGGGGTGGCCGGTTGAGTGGGTCGGGGTGCGGGCTGGACTGGTCGGCGGTGGGGCCAGGGGGGTGTGCGCAGTGGGAGGGTATGGGCTGGGTCGGCCGATGGAGGGGCCAGGGTTCTGGGTGCGGCCGCAGGACGACTGGCCAGGCCCGCCCGCCTTGCCGACCTCACAGCGGGCCCGCAAGACTGCGCCAGCCGCCAGCCGCCAGCCGCCAGCCGCCAGCCGCCAGCCGCCAGCCGCCAGCCGCCAGCCGCCAGCCGCCAGCCGCCAGCCGCCAGCCGCCAGCCGCCAGCCGCCAGGGTCCCTGGGGCCCTGGGGTTCTGGGACACAGAGCCCCAGGCCCCCAAGGCTCAGCTTCCCCGCCAACCTCGCTGTCCCCGCCGTCCCCGCCCAGCCGCCGGGGTCCTGGGCCTCAGAGCCCAAGGGCCCGGAGGCTCGGCGTCCCAGCCGACCTCCCACCCAGTCGACACCTCCACCAGCTCCCAGAACGTCCGGAACCCCGCCATCCCGGCGTCCCCGGCACGCCGGGCACCCTCGCCACTCACACTGCCAGGCACCTGCACCCCCGT